>CAZZLQ010000011.1:0-40794 GCA_964655245.1 uncultured Bacteriovoracaceae bacterium
CATGTTTTGGGCCGCCATTTTAAGCCTCTCTTTGACCACCTCGACTGAAGCCGAAATTCAGGCCACTCGAGCACTTCAGCTGGAAGTTGAAGTACAAAAACTCTCCGCAGAAAACAAAAAACTCAAAGCACAGGTCAAGGAACTCTCAAAACTAGTGAGAAACGCGACCTGCACCCTTCCCGAAAAGACCGATGCAACACCTCAAAATGATCTCCTGCCTACCCTTAAGATTAAGGCTGAAAAACTTCCTGCACCCAAATCTCAGAACGAGGAAAAGGCCCTCTACGAAAAGGCACTCAATGCCGTTGATTCTGAAAACTGGGATGAGGGCCTCTTGAGAATGGAACATTTTGTGAAGTATTTCCCCACCAGCGCGATGGCCGACAATGCTATTTTCTGGATGGCTCAAATTTATCTTCAAAAGAATGAAACTGAGCTCGCTCGAGCCGAGCTGCAGCGCCTGCAGCAGCTCTACCCCAAGAGTGATCGTTCCACTCAAGCGAAACTCATTCTCAAAGATTTGCCCGACCATCGAGGAGGAAACCCATGACTGCGATTCGAACCTTAACTCTTTTGATTGTTTCAGCGATGTCACTTTTTTTGACAAAAGCATTTCTTGATGCCTCTGAGGAATCAGACTTTTCAGTCAAACGCTTTTCCACCAACAACTTCGACCAAGAGGTGACCCAGTTTGTGTATCTGCGAGAGCCCAAGGATCCTCTTGGGAAAATCACGGGTGCGTTTCGAAGAAATCAGAAGCTCAGTAACGATGACACTGTCTACCTGAAATTCGACAACACCATTGTTTCCGTTGGCGACGTCTTTACGATCTACACTGACCTGGGACCGATCAAAGGCCTCGACAACAAATTCCAAAAACTCGGACAAAAAGTCCTCATCAAAGGCTATCTTCAAGTCACCTCCGTCTTGCCCGAAACCATCATTGGAAAAATTTTTGATGCTTCAAGCGATATTGATGTCGGCGATCTGGTTGGACCCAATGTCTCACTCGTTCACAAAGTTGCTCCTCAAGAGCCATCCTCCGATGTACGAGGCCGCGTGATCGCAAATGCTGGAGAGAACAATCTTGTCGGTGCCTATGAGTTCGTTTTCCTGGATAAAGGATCCAACGACGGACTGAAGCCCAACGACAAACTCGTCGTGTTTCGGACTGCGGATGGCAGCCAAGAGATTAAACCCGGACTTCCCGAAGTCACCATTGCAGAGCTGATTGTGGTGAATTCTGAGCCCAGCTTCTCAACGGCGTATGTCCTATCTTCACGCGATTCGTTTGAACGAGGAGCGCCCTTTAAGGCCGACCGATCAAAGGTGAAATTTCTGGAATAGGCTCGCGAAGGAGCTCTTCGGGATTAATCAACGAACGAGCTCCTAGTTCAATGAGCTTCTGAGAACCTGCAAAAGACTCATCTCCTAAGGGCGGCTTTAAGACAAAGATCTCTCTTCCAAGATCCAGAGCCATTCGCGCCGTGGACAGTGAACCACTCTTCTCATGCGCCTGAGCCAAAAACAAAACATGAGACAGTGCCGCGATCAACCGATTACGCTCGGGGAAGAAGTAAGCGCGAGGTTCCCAGTGAGGAGGATACTCGGAGACCAAAGCGCCCCCTGAGCGAAGAACGCCCTCAAAGAGCCCCTGGTTGGAACGAGGATGAAGGCGAAGCAGTCCACCCCCGAGCACGACCCAGGTCACAGCCTCTTGATCCACAGCCGCTCGATGCGCTTCAGAATCAACCCCCAGCGCTCCTCCACTGACAACCGTAAATCCTCTCTGAGCCCAAAGCTGAGAACACCGATAAGCCATTCGAAGAGAATAGGGCGTAGGCTTGCGTGATCCAATGACGGCTGCGCGCGCTGAAGCAGGATTCCAAGAGCCCTGAACAAACAACCCCAAAGGCGGCTGAGGCAACTCTCTTAGATCTGAGGGATAGTCCGCATCCACCATCGAGATGAATCGAATCCCCTTGGGCAAAGAGCCTGCTGAGACAGGATTGAGCTCAGCGAGAGCCGCTTCAAGCTTAGCATCCCAGGAGAGGTGAGACGTCTCTTCTGATCGAGACAGTCGGTTCCAAATCTTGAAGAATGAAGAGCGGGAATTCAGAGCGAGAAATAAAAGCTGTGAAGAAACGCCATGCACCTGAGCGACCGTATCGCTCAAGTCTCCATAAAAGTCACAATTTATTTAAGGCTTCGCGGAGGTTCGTTTTGTCCGGGGCTCAACGACTTCCAGAGCACTCGTGGCCTTGGGATCATCCCATTCAAGAGGCATCAGCAAAATGCGGGGCTTATCGACTTTCATTGCTGTTCGATCTTTTTTCTTACCAATGAGGGACATCTTGCCCTCCTCAAATCGAAGATCCTCGTCCTGACTGACGAGACGAAATCCGGTCCCCATTCGTTCGAACTTCCATAGGCCTTTTTGGGCAGAGTGCGCCTCATAGGCATACAACTCAAAACGATCGTGATCGGGAGAGGAGTTCAGAGCCGTCACCAAAAATGTTCGCTTAGACTCTCTCCTGGTGGAAGGATCAAGGAAAGGAACCTGAATTCGAACGGGTAACCCCTCCCGAATGGAGTCTCGGACTGTCGCAAGCGAATACGAATCCATCTTTCGATCCGTCGAAAAATAGGTATTGCTACTCGCATCCTTGGACCATCCCTCAAAAGCTCTCCCCTTGGATCGAGCCTCTCGAAGACCGACAAGCTGAGTGGAGTAGCGATATTCATCTGACGGAACCACATCCTCATCTCTCCAAGCTTCCGCAATTTGTAGGGCATCCATCGTATAAACTTTTCCTGACACCGAGTGTTCCGGAGCCGGCTGTCCGTCAGGATTTCTGGCATCAAACTTAGCGTGCAAGTCCTTCAGCTGCTGCACAACCTTTTCTCGGACGGATACAGGGGCTGATCGCAAAGGCTCAGACAAAATCACTCGACGCAAGTCATTGGATCCTCTCATTTGAAGCATCAGATCTGAGGGCGAGGATAGAGCCGTCAAAGCAGCTTTGAGCTCTTCGTTTTCGAGATAAGCTTTTTCTCGAATTTGTTCGAAATCAGCAAAGGCATCTGGCGGACAGATAATCTCGCTCTCTGTCTGCGCTGTTAAAAACATGGCCAAGATCAGCATCGAATTCATAGACATCTACCTTCCCATCGCCAAACCGAGCGCTCTTTCAATCTCTTGAACCTCTGACATCAAAACCTCTAATCGATCTCTCTTAAACTCAAATGATTTGCCAGCCATCAAAGCCTTCATACTGGCCAAAGTAACATGCTGCTGAAGGAAGGCCTGATCCATTCGACCCGTTTGAGCTGCGAACCTCACTAAACTCGGATACGACATTTTCTCCAATCCCTCTTTAAAATCGATTGCCGAAAGCTTCCGAACCTCAACTTCAGGAATATCACTCAACTTCCAAACGGATTCAGGAAGCTTATGCCCACCCAAATAAACTCGCTCCTGCCGAGTGAGGTAGTTCACATCGATCAAAGCTTCCAAAGCTGAGCGCGGCATTATCGAAGCCACTAGATCAATCTCGAAATCAGAAAGCTCGCCCCGCAGGATTGCCTCTCGGAACTCAAACATGGTTTTGTCTACAAGGACCTCGGCTCTTTCTTTGATCTTCACCGGGCCTTCGGACTCATCAACTCCCAGCTTTTCAAAGGCCGAGCGCTTCAATGATTGAGCGGCCGACTCTTCGATAGTGCGGGAAAGCTCATCCAACCGTCTGCCCCGCTCACTGGCTCGGAAAGCAAGCTCAAGCTGAGGCCTGCTAAACATTCGCATGAGATCAGAAGGAGAGAGCTCGGACAGGAATCTTACGACTTCGAAGGACTCATCTCGTGTCCAAGACTTAAACTCCTTTTGCAAAGTCTCTCGGACATTCGCCGGCACTTCCCTGCCCATGTTTGAAGTGTTCTCTAGTCGAGTGAACCGCAGGAGCTGATCGAGATCACTCCCCTTTACCAAATCCTCAACCGACATGTTGCGAGGACTCAACATTCGAAGAGTGGAGTGCTGCCGTTCCGTCTGAGTCAGAAACTTCTCAACTTCGAGCTCAGAAAGACGGGAATCAACGCGCAGGTCTCGGGCCTTCTTCTGAACTTCTTGAGGATTAATCTCTTTCACCGTTTCGCTCGTTTGCTTGGGGGCGAGCGTCTGGAGCGCCGACTGGACTTCCGCTTCTGTCACTTTTTTCTTGAGCGATTCAAAAGCCGCCGAAACATTTCCTTCTCGATGCTGCTGCATCAGCCCAGATGTTATCAAGAGCTCGCCAGGACTGAGGCCTGAACCTTCCTGAATCTTCTCACGAAACTCTTGAATCGTGGGAGATCTCTTGGGAACCTCTCCCTGAGATTTGGCCGAGCCTTTCCGAGCTGTGGAAACGTCTCGATCCCAATATCGAAGAGCTTCCGCTCGCTCACCAAAAGTACGCCATTCATTGGTCTTAAAATTCAGTTCATATCGAAAGCCCATAGCATCGGAGAGCACTAAGTTTGTTGGGCCTCCCTCAACCACGGTCATTCCTCTCGGCAACCAAAGCTCCTGAGGCTGGCCTTTGACATTCTGATTGGTGAGCCGCACAACGCTTGAGCCATCCGAAAGAGAGAGAACTTCTACAGAAGGCATCTTTTGAGATGAGGCACCTTCTGCCTCAGGAACTTGTCGCCAACGAATCCTGAGTGCAGGAGTCTCAACCGTATCCTTGCCTTGAACGCGCTGTCTGATTGCACCCACAGTGGAATCGGCGGGCGTTGCCTGCAAGCGAATCAGCTCCGCTGAAACACTTTCTTCGACTTTGATCGTTGTTGAAGTCTCTTGACCATTGGGCCCCCGAGCCTTCGTCTCAAAAACCCTCACCTCAGGATTGGCTCCTCTAAAGAAGATATTAGGATCAGAAACAGCCTTCCATTCTTCTCCTTGCTTCACTCGAACCAAATCGGTCGCTCCTGATCCAGGAGCAGGCAAAGCCTCCCCTGCAGACGCTCGACGAGTCGGTCGCAATCGACTGATCAAGTAGTCAGAGATGTTCTCGGCTCCAGAGCGCTGAATATTCACGTTCAGTCGCTCACCTAGTTTCAACAGACCGGGTGTATCGGCTGCGGTAAAGGTTTGTCCCCGGTACGTGAAGTACGGTTGCCCATTCTGCAAAAAGCCCATCCCCATTCCCTGCGGCAGTTCAATGACAAGCCCGCGCCCAACCTGACCGGCCTCACCCGCAGATGAAACGTTAATCTCGGCATAAGTCTTTCCATTTTTTTCATACGTCATTCCCGAAAACTCAGATTTTCCAAGATTAGAGAATACGCGCAAATTCGAGACGTCGGATCTCTCAGTTAACTGCACCTCACGACCCACCGCTGGTGCGGCTCCGTCCTTTCGAGAAACTTCAAGCGACTCCCAAAGCTCCGCAATTCGGCGCCCTGCGGGAGTGGCCTCACCAATCACTCCTCCAAAGAGTTGAGCGGAAGATGCACCATTTCGAAGCGCTCTCATCTTGGGCAGAATCACTTGGCCTATGACGAACTGTCCTGAGGTTGATTCCCAAAACTCAGCAGGAGCTACTTCCTGCAAGGCTTCTTTGAGACTTTGCGGTGAAACCTCTTCGCCCTTTTCAATTCGACGCTTTAGCAGTTCAAAGGCATAAGCCACACTCTTAGCCACATCCGATGCGTTGGCTTTCTGCCAATCTGTGGCCTGAAGAAGCTTAAGCTCCTGACCCAAAGCAATTCCCTTATCCCAGGATTCATCAAAAACTCTTAAGACCTCCTTAAGCTCAATCTCAGGGATGGATTTCTCATTGGCACCTCGATTTCGGGCCGATCGTGCCAGGGATTCAAGCGGCTGCTGTTCTCCGTAAATCTTTTTATAGGAATCAATGATCATCGATCGCATGTGAGACTTCTGAACATCCGTCAGTCGACCATTGGCTTCCCAAAAAGCAATTTGCCGAATGAACATTTGCTCAGGATGGGCTGCAAGCCAGAAATCATAATACTTCGTCTGAGCGCTTTGCTTGGCGAGATCTCGAATCTGTACTTCTGTCAGCTCAGCAGGAAGACTTGCTCCTTTCGCCTGAGCCTCTTCTCGAGCTTTCGCGTTGGTCTCTTTGATGCGTTTCACTTCGAGAACTTCAAGCTCCTGATAAATTCTCTTGGGGTCACTGCCGTAGGCCCCTCTCAGCGTCTCAAGAACTCCAGCGCCTTTGCCCTGGCCTTCGACCTGCCTTGCGATACCACGAGCATACCTCGAATTCAGAGCATATTGTGGGACATGAGCGAGTCCAATCAATCCAATCAGAAGGCCACCTGAATACGCCTGATACTTAATCATTCGATCGTTCATGTAAGCCTCTGCTGCTGCTTGAGGATCCGGAGCATCATCCCAAGCACTCGCGACGGGAAATCCATTATCGCCAATCTCATCGTCGCTGAGATACTTCATATAGTCTGGCGGATTGAGCCAGTTGTTCATGACGATCGTCGAGCTCTTGGCGAAATCTCGAAAAATATAGTTCTGCAAAGCCGTATGCACCGTCTTATTGGCTAAAGGAACTCCCCTCAGCAGAAAGTTTGAAAGAATCAACGTCGACATGAAGGCAATCCCGTGACCCATGGATTGACCAAACTGATCAAAGCTCGTCCCGCCCATGAGGCTGGACTGGATGATTCCACCTCCAACCGCGAGAAAAGCGTTGTCGACGAGTAGACGTGTGCCGAGCGCTTTCGCTTGAGGTTTCATGGCACGTGCCGTTGCCGAAACCCGCGCGCCAAAGCCAGGCCTTGAGGCTGACTGCATCATTTGCTGACTTGTCCGCTGAATGGCCTGCTGAGCTGCAAGCTCAGCTCGAGCGGCTCGACTAAGCCCGCCGATTTCTCTCGTTAAAATACGTGTACTTCCCGCTGACACTCTTTCCAAACCTGCAGCCAATCGAGGAGCACGACGAACCACATAGGATTTTACTCCGTTGAGCCCAGCTCGAGCGCTGGATGCAACCGTGGTACGTCCCAGAGTATTCGCAGCCCCCCCGACAGCGCTCCATCCGCCGAAACTCATGACAGTCAACGTATTCCCCACAAAATCCGCGGCGAAATCACCAGCAACATAACCTGAGCTTCGGTTCAATTTGTCCTGATGAAAGTTCGACCATGAATACTGACCCATGAAGCCTGTTGTCTTTGCAAAAACATCATCCGCAATCTCAGTTCTCAAAATCAAATCCGATACGCTGGCCAAAGCCCAGGGCACATTGATGACAACGTTCTCACCAATCATGCGACCAAAGAGTCCCGCAACAGCTTCTTTGCCACCCTCCCAAAGCAGCGTACCAATCTCGCCACCAAATCCGCGCACCCCATGGAGAGCCCATAGCCCCCATGAATCCTTACTCTCACTCCCATAACGATCGGCTTGAAGACGGTCTGGCAATCCTTCCGTGCGCTTGGCATTCAAGGTTGAAATTCCGCGGATGACTTCTCCAGAGGCGAGTCCAAACTCATTCACTTGACTCAAGCGCTCAAGCATGAGCGCCGAGGCTTTAGACCAAAGCGCTTTTTCAGAAACTCTCGACATGCTCAGCATAGTTTTGGCGGATTGATCGAGTACTGCATCAAAGGCTGATCCTTCTGATTGCAGCCGACTCAGCTGAATCTGCAAAGAGGGGCTATCGAGATAGGCTCCAGGATCTTTGATCCTTAGTTCAGATCTCAAAAACCGCTCGATCTCCTCTGGACGCAAGAATCTCATCCAGCCCTCGTAAATCAAGGCTGTCCGTTCCTCCTCATTGGCCTTCGTCAATGCTTCAGAAAACTCAGCCTGAGCCCATTCTCTCAACTTGATGAGATGAGCGGAGCTCAGAGTAGGGCCCTCGGGAGCAGCAAGCTGAAGACGACCCTCATTTATTTTTTTTAACAGGGCATCAATTGTGGAATGCAAGCCTTCAGCCTGACCCTCAATCAACATGACATCGTAGTCTTTGGGAAAGAGTTGCCGAGCGACAATGGCAATGGATTGCTGGCGTTGGCTCGTCGAAAAGAAGTCGTTGTTTTGTTGCTCTAAGAAAGCCCAAATCTGATTTCGGAGCTTCAACACAGCCTCAAGTTGCAGAATCGATTTTTTATTTGGATCTTTTTCTCGATCGGCCTGCGCAAAAAGTTCAGGGAAGAAACTGATCTTCCGCCCAGAGATGCCGATCTCGCCATCTTTGTCGCGAAGAGAGCTGTCCAAGCGAGAGGAGATAAACTGCATGATGAGTTTATCCTTCTCCTCTTGCATCGCATCTCGCTCATCGTAAACAGACACAAACGTCTGGGCATCAGACGAAGCGAATCCCACCGCTGCTTGTCGAAGAATTTCCAGTTCTTCCACTTGCTTCGCATCTGGAATCACGGACTGGGTTCTCAGTTTTGCAAACAGCGACTCAAAAACAGAATTACTCTGAGCTTTAAGATTCTCAGGAATCAAATCTCTCATTTTCTGTTCGATGGCTTCCCTCTTCCTCCTGAGATCAGCCTTAGAATCCTCAGAAAGGCCCTCAACAAGCCCCTCACGGTTGGCGAGCATCAGATGGAGATAGGTAAAAAACTCGTCCATGTTTACAGAGTTTGAAGAATCGAGCCGATAGAGAAGGATCGCCAATTCACGCTTCGAATCAGAATCGAAACTCGGCACTTCCTTACTAGTGATGAGTAAAAGCTTATCTAAGGCTTCAATTCTATTTTCAAAAACTTGAGACATTCCGACAGGACTTCGAATCGCAGAAAGAAGCTTTCCTCGCGCCTCGTTGGGAAGAGAGCGTGAGTAGGCTTCAAAATCCCGACCTAAAATCTCTTGGACAAGATTTGAATCTAACTGGCGATCACCCAAAGATTCAAAGAGCACAGTCGGCATTTGCATGGAAAGGGCCTGAGCCAGCGTGCCTTCGAGGCCCGGAAACAAAGTGGAGACACCGCGAGCAATTCGACGAAACGCTGTCAGCTGCTCTTTCACAAAGCTCATATCCTTCTGTGAGACTTGGTGGCCCAGAATTTTCAGAATAGGGTTTGCGAGATCCTTGACCTCATAACCCTCAATCACCTGTCCCGTTGCAGGATCACGACCCAAAATCTGACTCTTCAAGAGCGGATCCTTTTTCATCAAAAACAACAGCTCTTTGAAGTCCTCTCGGCTTAGGCCTGATCTACTTTGGTCAAAGCTCTTCATGAGGGCCTGCACGCCCTTGGTGAAGCTCTGGATCTCAAGATCCATCTCTTCCTCAAAGTCTGTCAGTGAGTCTGTATCAAGCGCTAATCCACCATTGTCCTTGTCCCCTTCAAGGTTTGATCTCATGAGCTTTAGCGCTCTCCTGAAAGACTTCGAGCTTGTATCAAAGCCGATGAACTCAAAGAACCTTCTCTGACGGCTTGCAGGATCAAGCTTAGGATCCGCTATTGCCTGAATGGCTTTTTGAAGATCCATCATGCGAGAAGGGTCCTCCTGGGACAAAAGATCTAAAATCATGGGATCAGAAGACCGAAGACCTGACATCACGAACTGTTGAACGGACTGATTCAGCCCTTCAGCAGTGGAGGCGGCAAAAGCTTTTTGGTCATCGTCAAGCTTCTGGGACGGCAAGCCGAGCTGGCTCGAAAAGAATTCACTCTGCTCTTTGCGGTCCTTGATCATCTGGGATTGGAAATACCGAACCACAAGAGGATGAGGTCCATCGATGTCCTTTCGAGCAAGATCCTTTTCGATGGCTGCGATCTCCGACGGGCTTTTCACTCCTTCTTCCCTGAGGCTCTTGATATAACTTTGTCCGACCTGCCTCCAGATGAGCTTCGCTGACAGATCAAAAAGTTTAGACATGAGTTGAGCATTCTCTACGGGAATTCCAAAACGCTTCAGCTGCTCAACATCGCCTAACTCTAAATCCTGAATCGATTGCAATCCCTTCGCCGGCTGAAACTGAGCACCAGTGACTAAGCGAGGATAGAGGCCCATGGCAATCTGTTGACGTTCGGCCAGAAGACTCATAACGCGCCAAAGATCAGCGTCCGCAAGCTTTCTCAATTCAAAAAGATCTTCACCTGCAACTTCTTTCCATCCAGGTCCCCACACCAACGGCACAATCTGAGAAGCATCTAAGAGCTCTTGAGAGGCTGTTTGAATTGCATCACTTTGAGATGGCAACAAGCGAAGGTCTCCCGAGCTCAACCCCAGGATTTTCTTCCCAGCTAACTGTGATGGAGTGCCGCGTGGAAGAAACTCAATGAACCAATCTCGAAGTTGCCTTCGACCCATAGCTTCCGGATCGAATGGAGTTGAGCCCCAACCAAACTTTCTGACAAGAATTGCCAATGAATCGATTTCCAAAACACTCAATCGCTCAAGGCCTGACAACACATCAGCTTGCGGAGGAGGCTTAACAACCTCCTGAAGAAAGCTGAGCGGACCTACTGAGACAATTTTTTCAAGATCCGGCTGATTGAATTTAGACTCCGCAAGACGTCGAATCTTCTGTAGCTCAGGATCTGTGGGATAGGCGGCTAGAAGCTTCTTGAGCTCGTCGAAGATAAGATTCAGTCTCTCTTCTCCAATTGATTGGATCAGCCGAATCGACTGCATGAAAACCTCATCGGCAGTTCCCGATATCACTGGCACTGGAGAGGTATCTTTTCTTAGGGCCTTATCGAGAGCGACTGCAAGCAAACTGAGATCCCGAGCTCGATCTGCTTTCAAATCCGCAAAACCCTTCTCCCAGGAAGACGCGAGCTCAGAAACCAAGGCCGATTTTCCTTTGGTCATTTTATCCAAGCACTGAGTGAATAGCTGGGCTAAAAGATTCTGATCTCTCACCACAAAGGGAGAGGTATCGCCTTGATCATCAATTCCTAATCGATCCTCAAACACCTCCGAAAAGCGTTGATCCGACATGGGCTCACCCCATTTCCAGTTGGACTCGGTTTGGAGCTCGCCCTTCTTTTGATCCGGCAGAATACAGCCCATTTGAATGAGACCAGGACCAGGAATGAGCAAAGACTTTCTCTCGAAAAGGGGCATCAAGCGATCTCGGTACTGCTCAAAGGCTTCAAAGTCTTTGAACTGAATCTGAACATTGGAATGCCCCACAACTTGAGAAAGATGCTGATAAAATTGCGAAACTGACTGAGCTTGATCTCGGAGCAAATCCGCATTCGGACGCCGCAGCTCACCGGTCAGGGCAAGAGGCTTCCGAGAGCTCTTAGAATCTGTAAGGCTTACTTTGCCGATCACAGCGTCTGGAATGAAGTTGCGAATCCATGATGTGTAAGCAAGCTCTTCGCGAGTCCATAGCAACAAATTGGCATACTCAATAGGAATCTCAGTCACCGGCTTTCCGAGGGAATGACTCAAGATAGAAAGAACGAGTTGAGCCTTGTCGTATGCCTCCTGGGGTACATCGACATAGTCTTTTGAACGATCTCGAAAGCGCTCAAGCAGAGGATCATTCCAGCGAACCGAGGATTGAGCCTTTTCGCCAGGCGTAACAAATCCTGCTTCCGTATAACGATCTGCTGAACGAATCAAATCAGTAAGGGAAACTTGAGTTCCATTTCCAAAATCAATCTTGATTTGATCTTGAGGAGTGAGACGAACAGGAGCTTCGTCAGCTCCACCCACCGTCACAAGAGTCGGTGGCATTGCCATTCCTTTGCGACGGAATTGTTCCGCTTGCCACTTTAGGGCTTGCTTCTCAAAGGCTCTAGAATTGCCACGCAATAGGGCTCCCGAAAGCAGAGAAAGGTAATCAACCCTTTCAGTAATCTGATCTTGAACACTTGAATCAAAACGATAGCGAGAAGATCTTGCCGCAGCTGCCGAAAGCTTTTCTTGAGATTCCTGAAGACGCTGAATCTCCTCCTCGGCCCTAGCAATCTCTTCAACGCGTATGACATCCTTAGCATCGAACCTCAAAGCAAGCATGACCATCGAGGGCTCGAAAACTCCTCCCTGAGCTTTCATGAGTTCTTTCAGCTTGAATCGAAAGGTCTTCACAACCGGCTCAAATCGCACGCCACCTTCGCCGGCCAAAACGTTTAATTGTTGTTCGAGATCCAGCATCTCAGCAAAGCGAGGCACAGCCTCGGAGATCCGATCAGAAACTCGATAGACATCCTTTTCCCATTTGTTAAACAGCTCATCACCCAGCATGACTCGGATACGCCCTCGATACGCGGAGATGCGGCGGGCGATTTCTTTAACAGCAAAGCGTTTCTGATCGAGCTTGATAGCCTCCTCCGGTGAGCTCGAAGATTTTTCTAGAATCTCAAGGAGGATGGTTTCCAGGGAACGGCTATCCGAATTCTCAATTCCCAAAGCTTGGCGAAGCTCAAGATCCTCCACAGCCGAGGGAGGTTGCATGCTCGCAGCGACCTCCTTCACACCAGGCCATCGGCCATAGTGAGAGAGAATCTCCGCAACTGCATTGGGAAGCTCATCTCCAAAGCTAACGGTCTGACCACTTTCGTCGAAGAGCTTGAAGCTCTTTGAGAAGTCCACTGAGGAATCCTTGAAGGATTCCTTGAGATTTTCGAGAGCTTCGGACGACAGATTCTTTGAACGGCGATATTCCTTCCAGGCCTCAAAGAGAGCCACGATCTTCTTCGACTGATCAGGCGACATCGCGGCTGGCGGTGTTTGCGGCTCTTGAGATGAAACTTGTTTGACCACGTCTTCGATAAACTCAAGTTGAGATGTGGGTCCCTCTCCGGGAGCGCAGACATTGGCAGCCAGCCAGTAAGGTAATAGCCCAAAGAGAATGGCCAGAAAGCTCATTTTAGCCGAGCCTCCATGAGGGAAAACTAGTTTTAATGAACGCCTTGCCACAGACTGTCCCTTCATTGCCAGTGCCATCTCCAGACCTCCACAGGCCTGGTACTAGATCAGCCCTTTATCTGTTGCAAAAAGTGTGTCAATCAAGATGGTTAAGAATACATGCAGATTCAATAAGTTAGCCGCGATTTGAAGGCCTCTCTGCATAAAGGTCAAAGACAAAAAGTGCTATGCAAGCAAAGCCCTCGGGCCCAAAAGAAAAGCCCCCTCAATTGAGGGGGCTTTCCGCAAGATCTGAAATGAAGAACTTAAAAGAACTTAATTACATTGAGCGACATAAGCATCGACCTGAGCCTTACTTGCGCTCTCAGTGAGGCTGTCACCAAAGTTACAGGCTTGAGCGAGCTCAACGCCCATTTGAAGACCGTTAGCTTCAGGCAAGCCCTGCTCAGCAGCGATTCGCTTGCCAGCTTCAATGACCTGGCAATCAGCAATCTTCTTCGCTTCATCGGCGGTGATGACACCGTCTTCAGAATAACGAGCAATCAATGATTCGTTAGCTGCATTGAGATTTCTCACCAAAACGCCAGCGCCTTCTCGAAGCTGAGCGTCTTTGTTCATATCAAGACCATCCAAGGTCTTGTTCAGTTCTTCGATGGAAGAAGCAGGCAAAGCATCAAAAAATTCAGAACGAGTCACCACTGAATTCAAATCAGCAGCGGCAGCAAAAGCGATTTCGCGATCCTTTTCAGTCAACGAAGCAGCTCCGCCTTCTTGTGCAGCTTCTCTCAAGCTACAATTATCATCGCCCAACAATGCTGACACTGCAGCCATCGTGGACTTGGTATCCGTCTTGACCACAGAATCAAAAGCTGTGGAGGGAGAGGATTTCAAAACTTCAGTCATATTGGACTCAATCGCCGGAATGTAGGCTTTGAGCTCAGGAATCTTCGCCAAAGCTGTTTTGGCAGCTTCAACACTTTCCGCGGTGCGAACTTCAGGGCTTCGACGAATGGAAGCCAAAATACCCGATCGAGCTTCAGGTGTAAGGCCTGAAAGTCTGCTCTGAATCACGGTCTCTGCAGCCGCTCCATAACGAGTTACTTCAAGGGGCTTAACACTGGTCGCCACTCTTTGAGCGTAAATACCGGTTACGGGTACCAACGCAGTTGCTAAAACTAGATTTACCAAAAGACGCATAAGACACTCCTTCATTTCCGATCTCGGTGATATGTCACTTAAAAAACCCTGTTTCCTCCGAGCCGTCAACCTATTTGACACCCCGCGAAACACCGATTCCTTACCACAGCTGTCTTGTCTCTACAAGCCAGCTTACCGGATCACACTTGAGGTCAGAGCAAGGCCTATGCCAAGCCTGCCCCCGCAGATTTTGCGGCTAAAAACCCCTTATTTTGCACATAGAGGGTTCGAGGCTGTGACATCGACGTCGCAGACAAACTTCCCCTAAGGGACATCACTGACACGCTCGCAACCCCTTAAAACGGGCTAAAGTCGGAGCATTTCTAGCCTCCCTAGAAGAAGGAGACCACACCCAGAAAGGGCACAGCTTTTGCTTCAAATAGAGGGCGGAAAGGCTATGGGTGTTTTCATGAGATTCTTGATCCTATCGACTGCCATTGCTCTCAACGTATCCATAGCCTCCTGGGAAGTGAGAGCTTCGGGTGATGAAAAGTGCAACCTCACTCTCTCTCGCATCTCTGCTCCGCTTGTCTCTCGAGATGCGGCCAAAGAAGCTCCCATTTTGGGGCTCGATCCTGTCGTGCAAGACATCCATCGAAACATTTTGAAGGGGAACCATGTGATTATTGAAGGCCCCCGAGGCAGCGGCAAAACAAGTGCCATCAAAGCCTTTGCTCAAGCCTTACGAGACAATCAGCTGGATCACAAATTATCAGGAGCTGAGGTCATTCGATTTGACTGGAAGACTTTAGCGTCCGTTCCTGAATCTGTCAGAGGCGATCAAGCCCTTCTTGATGTTTCAAGTCTTCAGCAGTTGGAAGGCCGATGGCGAGAGCTTAAGTCAAAAGGCGAACAGCCCATCATCTATATTGACGACATCAATCAGCTCTTTACTCCTGAACCGGGCAAGGCACTTCCTTATCAAGACAAGATCGTCGATATGCTCAAGCGTCTAGCCAATGAGAGGGTGATTCAAATTGTTGGTGAAGCGGCAGGCCCCCTCTCTACCTCTGCCGATAAGTTTCTGGCTGATCGCTTTGGAAGAGTTCAAGTCAAAGACCTTTCGGACGATCAACGACTCCCGATTCTGCGCCAAGCCATTGAGCAATTGAAGGCCAAGTATCCTGGAGTGAAATTCTCCAATGACAGTGTCTTGAAGATTCTAGAAACTTCGCGCTCTCTGGGAACTGCAGGCATGCTTGAAGTGGCCGACGAAGCGGCTCTGCAATCTTACCTTTCTCGCGCCGATCGCGTGGAGAGAATCAAAGTGCGAAGCGCTCAGATTCTACGGCTCAAAGACAATCTAGATTTTTTGCGCCGAACGAACGATTTGGATCTTACCAATCAATTCTCTCTTGAACTCTCCAAACTCGAGAGCGAACAAAAGAAGGATACCGAACAGCGAGATCAGGAACTGAAGCTGATCAAAGAGATGGACATGCTGAATGCTGATCTGGGCAAGCTCTCCTCAGAGGAGGAAACTCTCATTCGAGCCCGGGGGGATCGAGAGAAACTAGCCAAAATTCAATACGAACTCAGTCAAAAGCGAATGCGACTTGACGAGCTTCAACAGCTCCTCGAAAACAGCCGCAAGGAGCACCGCGTTATCTCTTTGGAAGTCGATATCCAAACAATCACGGAAGTATCTAAACAAGTCCGGAGACAAATCAATGAGGCCACCAACTCTGATAAACCCTGGAGATTCATTGAAAGGCCGAGCGTTACTTGGGACTCCGTGAAAGGAATGACTGATGCGAAACAACAAATTAAGAGAAGCACCGACGCTCTCAAGTACCCGGATTTGACCGAAAATATTTTGCAAGGACAGTCAGGCAACTCCATTTTGCTCTATGGACCTCAGGGTAACGGAAAGACCCTGCTCGCCATGGCAGCCGCCGCCCTGCTTGATGCCCCCATCATGATTTTGGAAACGAACAAGATTTTCAGCAAATGGCAGGGAGAATCCGAGCAGAACATCCGAGCATTTTTTGAGGAGGTTCGAAGACTCTCCGAATTGGCCAAAGAAAAGCATGCTTTTGTTTTCATGGATGAGATCGACAGTTTGGCTCGCGACCGAAGCCTGTCTCTCGGCGGCAGCGAGTCGAGAACTGCTGTCCTCAATATTATGCTCCAAGCTCTCCAAGGCTTTGAAGGAAAGATGAGTAATGTCGTTTTGATTGCCGCCACCAACAAACCCTGGGAACTCGACCCTGCTTTCACGAGAGCTGGGCGATTCGACAACAAAATTTACATTGGTCCGCCCGAGCTACCGGCTCGAGTCGCTTTGATTGAGAAGGCTCTTTCAGGCCTTCAGCTTTCTGGAGATTCATCGACAATCATCAACAGCCTCGCCCAGCGAATGGAGGGATGGTCGGGAGCGGAAATCTCAGAAGGATTCGGCCGAAGCATTCGCAGCCGGCTTTTTGATGAGGCGGTCAAGATGAGAAGGGCGAAGCAACTTAAGGTGGGAGAAGTACCCCCCGTAACAACCGGAATGATTGAATCAGTGTTTAAAGAACTCAGCCGCACTTATCCTGAAGTGTCGAAGGATCAGATTAAAACATATGAAGATTTCTCAAACCGTCGCGCCGGCAAAGAGGAAGAAGCCCGACGCGTTGAGCCGGGAAGCCTCACGTCTGAGAACGGACAATAGATTTATTTTTTGGATTTTGATTCCGTTGGAATCTCTTCGAAGAGTTCCAATCGCTCTTCGACTTGTTCGATGCGATGAGCGGGTGCACCCATGTCTTTGAGCTTTTGAATTCCCCTCATTGCCAAATCTTTTCGACCCTTAAACAAAGCCGCATCCGTGAAGGCTTCCACACTCAGAATCTTTTCATCCATATGATCGGAGTTGCTGATTGCAAGATCGACATAGTCCTCAGCTTTATTCCACTCACCCCTCGCAAGAGCATCTACGGCCAAGACACGATTAAGCAGTGAATGATTAGGATCAATCTCCTTGGCTCTGGAATACATCTGATCACGACGACCGGGATCTCCCTCCATCGCATAAACATCCGCAAGAACAAGAGCACCGTCTACCGAAGGTCGCGTACTAAATGCGTTTTCCAAAATCGCCTGAGCATCTTTGCGTCGATCCAGAACTTCCGATTGCTTCAACAAACCCAACATCGCTCTTCCGTTGGACGGATCGTCGGAGAGAATCTGAGAAAAAGCAGCGTACGATTCATCACTTCGACCCGCAAGCTCCAAGGCATCGGCCTGTCGATTACGCAAAGCAAAGTTCAACGGCTTATCCAGAATAAGTTCACCCAAGATATCCGCGGCCTCTGAATACTCTCCCTTCGAAAACAGAAGATCGGAACTAATGGCTTTGAATGCCGCTTCATTCGGAAACTCGGCCTTGAGCTCCAAAGCTTTTTTGAGCGCATCCTCTGTTCGTCCCTGCGAAAAGAGATCCTTAATCACATCCAATTGCGCTTGAACCTCAGCTGAAAACTTAAGCTCAGCTTCAGCTCGCTCCAGCTTGCTGCGAGAGTTTGATCCCCATGATGAGGACGTCGGTGATCGCTCCGAAGACGATGAATGAGTCGATGAGGAAATTCCCTTCTCAATCACAGACTTAGAAATTTTCTCAAGAGCCGTTTGAGTGATGGCCGAACCCGATGGCGCCACAATAAAATACACGACGGCACCCAGGCCCAAAACAAGAGCACCAAGGAGTGAATAAAAAATGACCTTTGCTTGAGTTGTCATGGATGCGACTACTTAGCACATTGACGGGCACTTGAGAACTCTCGTGATTTCAAGAGCTTAAAGAGGCTCTTCGGGCCCCCAAAGAGGGTTTAGCTCATCCGAGCATCAATAAGCTCAATCGCCTTTTCCAAGCTCAAGTCATCGAGCTTCATGTCTTTGGGAACAGAAGCGTTCACTTTGCCACACTTCACATAAGGACCGTAGGGTCCATCAAAAAGCTCGATGGGCTTCTTCTCTCGAGGATGATTTCCAAAAGTTTTGAGAGCTTGAGCTTTGGCTCGACGACCTCGACCCATCTTGGGCTCAGCGAACAACGCCAGAGCTCGAGCAAGATCCACAGTCAAAATATCGTCTTCTTTTTTGAGCGAGCGATACTCTGGTCCTGGAAGATCTCCACCCGATTTCACAACGAAAGGACCGAAGCGACCAAGACCCGCTTGAATTCTTCTTCCCTGTTCATCTTGTCCAAGAGTTCTCGGAAGAGCCAAGAGTCCCAAAGCTTGAGGCAATGTAATCGTGTCAGGAGTAAAGCCCTTGGGAATCACAACGCGCTTCACGGTGGACTTGGGCTTAGCTTCGGCCTTGGATTTCTTTTTGCCCTTCGTTTTTTTACCGGGAGTGGCCTCAATCACCTCACCCGTATCGCCGTCCACGATCGTGCGCTTCTCAGCAGCGGGGGTAGGCGCAGGAGTTTGAAGTTCTTCGTTCTCTCCGAGTTGCAGATAGGGTCCGTATCTCCCCGTCATCACATAGACTTTCAAGCCCGTCTGAGGATCGACGCCCAAACTCGGGGGTCCGTCCTTTCGGAGTTGTATCAATTTATCAATATCTTCCGGCTGAAGATCCGAAGGAGCTACGCCCTCTGGAATGGATGCACGAACTCCAACTTCTTGACCCGGCTCTTTCTTCTCAAAATAAGGTCCAAATCGTCCAATGCGGAAATTCACATCCGGAAAACTTTCAAGACTAATACTGCGAGCTTCCTCAGGATCGATTTGCTTTTCACGTTTCTGAATGTGAGGACGCAAGCCCTTCTTTTCATCCAGGAAAAATTCTCTCAAAAAGTCGAGATGCTTTCGCTTTCCCTCTGCAATCTCATCCAGCTCCTCTTCCATCGAGGCTGTGAACTGCAAATCCACGAGCTCCGGGAAATGCTTTCGCAAAAGCTTAGTCACGGCAAAGGCCGTGAATGTAGGAACCAAGGCATTGCCCGCTCGCTTCACATACCCACGATCGATGATCGTTGAGATAATCGATGCGTAGGTTGAAGGACGGCCTACTCCTTCTTTTTCCAACGTCTGAATCAGCGTTGCTTCCGTATATCGAGCAGGCGGCTTGGTTTCATGCTCAGTCACTTTGAGCTCATCGAGATTGCATGAATCCCCCACCTTCAGATCTGGCAAAATAATCTCACGCTCTTCAAGAGCGGCTTCAGTATCGTCTTGCCCCTCCACATAAGCTCTCAAAAATCCGGGAAACAAAATGCGAGTTCCTGTGGCTTGAAACACGGCATCCTTGGCAGTCACTGAAATTGAAACACTCAATTGCTTGGACTCAGCCATCTGGCTTGCCATCGTTCGCTTCCAAATCAATTCATAGAGTGCCATCTCTGTTCCAGTCAGCCCTGTGTCCTGAGGTGTTGGACATTGAGTTCCCGCTGGGCGAATGGCCTCATGAGCTTCCTGCGCTTGCTTGGATTTGGTGGCAAACTGTCTTGGCTCATCGCTCAAATAGTCTTCACCATAGAGCTTCTCGACCTGACGGCGCGCGGCAGAGATGGCCTCCTTCGACAAGTTCGTCGAATCCGTTCTCATATAAGTGATAAATCCGCGCTCATACAAACTTTGCGCCACTCGCATACAGTCTCGGCCACTCAAGCCTAACTTTCGGTTGGCCTCTTGTTGCAAAGTGGAAGTGATAAACGGAGGTGCGGGCTTTCGACTAAAGGGCTTCTCGGAAACATCAGAAACTTTCCAAGTGACGCCTTTGAGTTCGCTCTTGAGCCGGTCCGCCTCGTCCTTGAGCAAAAGATAGACATCCTTGCCCTCGGCAACCTTTCCGGTGTTCTCGTCAAAATCTTTTCCAGTCGCCACTTTCTTGGAGCGAAGCTCAACCAGCTTGGCTTCAAACTTTCCTTTGGCCGAACCCAAATGAGACAAGAGGCCGCAGTAGATACCTCTCTTGAATCGGATGCGATGTTCTTCACGCTCAACAATCAATCGGGTGGCCACCGACTGCACTCGCCCAGCACTCAAACCGAAAGCGATTTTTTTCCAAAGTAGCGGCGAAAGTGAATAACCATAAAGTCGATCCAAAACTCGTCTCGACTCTTGAGCCTGAACAAGCTTCTCATCAATTTCGCGGAAATTCTGAAGCGCTTCTTCAATGGCCTCTTTCGTGATCTCATGAAACACCATCCGCTTGGTGGGAATCGACGGCTTTAATACCTCAACCAAATGGTAACTAATGCTCTCCCCTTCACGGTCCTCGTCCGTCGCCAGAATCAGCTCATCTGAGTCCGACATCAGGTCCTTGAGAGCTCGGATGGTTTTGGCCTTCTGAGTGGGGATCACATATAAAGGAGTGAAATTGTTGTCCACGTCGACCCCGAGCTGAGCCCAGGGGGTTTTTTTGTACTTTTCGGGGATTTCCTTGGAGGAAGCTGGCAAATCACGGATATGGCCCAAACAGGCCTCTACTTTATAATTGGCAGGCAAAAACTTTCGAATGGTCTTTGCTTTGGTCGGCGACTCTACAATCACCAGATACTGCCCCGTCGAGGAGGAACCCGCTTTTGCCTTTGTCGCTGAAGTTTTCTTCGTTGCCACTCGCTTCATCACCCATTCTTGAGCCGCTTTCCAGTCTCCGGCCCATCCCTTGACCACTTCACGGATCCATAAACGGCGCTTTATGCACTGCCGCTTCCCTATTGTAACGAAATACGATTTCGTCGATAGAAGAATTTTTTGAGGTTTGCAAGCCCAACGCTTCGTGTCGACCCCCAAAACCACCCATCCAACATAAAATGAAAGTGTGGGAAACTCGTCTTTAGACGCCTTATGCAAAGAATTTTTGGAATCTCAATCGCTGGTCCAAAAATTTTCGCCTCATACTTTTAGGGCGCTTTCCGTTGACCTCCGACGACTCCAAAAATTTTTGTCTCAAACCCAACAAGCACTCAATCCACACGCTTGGGAAAATTTTTGCGGCTTTCTTGTGAAAAATCTTCAGCCTGCATCAATCTCTCGAGCTCACTCGACTTACCGCGCATTTTTCCAATTTCTGCGAGATGAAAAAGGCATGAAGGAATTTGAAAAGTACTCACATCCTCGCGCTCGCAAACCTCAGCGCTTACCGAAGGTTCTATCCTATGATGAAGTGCACCAAGCCCTTCAGGGCGGAGAGACAGTGCATCTCCTCATTGAATTCATGTACGACACCGGCGCTCGCGTCTCTGAGGCCTGCTCCCTTCGGTGGGATGACATCAGCTTTGATCGAGAGCAAATCATTCTTCATGGAAAGGGCCGAAAACAGCGAATGGTCCCCTTAGCAAAGCCACTCAAGGATTTGCTTCAGGCCAAACAAAGAAAGTCCACAACGGCTTGGGTCTTTCCCTCTCAAAGAGATCCTCTGAAAGCATTAAACCCACGCGTCGTGCGCCGATGGCTGCGTGAGCTCAGCCTTGCGATGGGCCTCAGAAAAAACATCCATCCTCATATGCTCAGACACTCCACGGCGACTCATCTCTTAGATCAAGGTGCAGATTTGCGAATCATTCAAGAGCTCTTGGGCCACAGCTCACTCTCAACGACACAACGCTATCTCAGCGTCTCTAAGCAGAGACTCATGGAGATTTTTGACAAGGCCCATCCTCGCGCCTAAACTGGACACTCACTATGGGATCTCCCTCTCAAAAATCACCGCGAATTTTGAAGGTGAACCCCATCAGCAATCTCTCTTCTGAACAGGGATTTATTCTTTCAAGAGTCACTGAGGGAATGTTGATGAGCGAACTCAAGAGCGTTCTGCCTTGGGGCGATGAAGAAGCTGAAGCTCATCTTCGCGATCTCATTCAAAAGGGCGCTCTAACTCTTGAAGGACCTGCCCTTCAGGATGGAACAGATCTTGACGTTGAGTTTTGTAGAGCTCTTGATCAAAAGTGGGCCCAGGCCCAAGCTAAAAATCCGTACGAACTTCTTGAGATCTCACGCAACGCCTCAACCCAAGATGTGCGCCATCAGTATCTTTTTTTATCTCGCAAGTTTCATCCGGATCGATTCTTCAATCGTCGACTCGGTCAGTATGGACAGCGGCTCAATGAAGTTTTTTCTGAAATCACAAAAGCTTACCAGAAACTCAAAGATCCTCATGAGCGCAAAGCAGTTGATGTGCTTCTCAAGGAAAAACTGAGCCCGACTCAAAATCTAAGCAAGGAAGACATGCTGGCCAAGCTCAAAGCCGACCCCCAAATGGAGAAATGGGTCCGAGCAGAGGAAGCCTACCAAGAGGGACTCAAGCATGAAAAGGAGCGGCATTATGTAAAAGCGCTCAATTGCTTTAGCCTCTCTCTTCAGCTCAACCCCAAACGGCCCGAATACAAGCGCGCTCACGATGCCATCATGCCTGTGGCCACGCGTGAACGAGCCGAAGGAAAATCGACGGAGGCAGCCGCTCTCTTTAAGACTCAGTTATATCAAGAGGCCTTTGCTGCCTCATCTGAGGCCCTGCGCTTAGACTCTCAAAATACCGAAGCTCAAATGGTCTGGGCCCAATGTATCGTTGAACTCAACAAGTCTGAGTTTTTTCGGGATGCGCGCGAAAGACTCTTGAGAGCAAAGGCCGCCATGCCCAAAAGTGGGGATCCAGGATATTTTCTTGCACGATTGCATTTGAGTTTGGGCGAAATCAAAAGTGCAAAACAAGAATTGCTAGAAGCTCTGCAGCGAGACCCCAAGCACTCAGCGGCAGAAAAACTTCTCAGCCGAATTTAGTGCTCCCACGCCCCCGCCTTTCCGAATACAATGAGCTCATGTCCGACGTGGTGATTGGAATTGATTTGGGGACCACCTATAGCTGTGTGGCCATTGTTGAACATGGCATTCCTCGGGTCCTCGAACAAAAGGGTGGGCTGAGAACAATGCCATCGGTGGTAGGATTCAACCCCGACGGCTCATCCATGGTCGGGCATATTGCCAAAAGACAGGCGGTTACCAATCCAGACAACACTGTCTATGGATCCAAGCGAATCATCGGAAGAAGCTTTACCAGCGAGGAAGTTGCTCAAGCTCTCAAAAGCTTCCCTTACAAGATCACCCAAGGTCCGAATAGAGATCCGCGAGTGCATATTCTGGGAAAAAATTTTCCAATCCAGGAGATTTCTGCACTTCTTTTGAAACATCTCAAGCAGGTCGCTGAGGAAGCCCTTCAAACAAAAGTGGAGAAAGCAGTCATCACCGTGCCTGCGTATTTCTCGGACGGACAGCGTCAGGCCACCAAAGATGCGGGAGCTATTGCAGGACTTGAGGTCCTGAGAATCATCAATGAGCCCACAGCAGCAGCTCTAGCTTTTGGTTTTAATAAGAAGACGAACAAAAAGATTGCCGTTTATGATCTCGGGGGCGGCACGTTTGACATCTCCATTTTGGAAATCACCGGAGATACATTCGAAGTTCTTTCCACCGCCGGTGACACCTACCTGGGTGGTGAGGACTTTGATCAGAGAATTGTTGATCACGTCGTGAAGTCTTTTAAGCAACAAGCCGGGGTCGATCTGACCACGGACAAGCTGGCGACTCAAAGACTGAAAGATGCAGCAGAGCAAGCGAAGATCCAACTCTCCTCGAGCTTAGAAACAGAGATCAATCTGCCGTTTATTCTTAATGTTCAAAATGAATCGAAGCACCTCAAGTACAATCTTACTCGAGCCGAGTTCGAAAAAATCGGCGAGGAGTTCGTCAATAGAACAATTGCGATCTGTCAATCCGCCTTAGACATGGCGTCCTTAAAAGTCGAAAATCTCGATGAGGTGCTCTTGGTGGGAGGCATGACCCGAATGCCTCTGGTTCAATCAAAGGTGAAAGAGTTTTTCAAACGAATGCCTGCGAAAAATGTTCATCCGGATGAGGCTGTCGCACTCGGTGCAGCCATCATGGCGCATTCACTCAGCCAAGAGGAAAGCCCCGTGCTGCTTCTTGATGTCACGCCAATGAGTCTTGGGATTCGAACTGCGGGAGGATTTTCATCCATCATCATCCCCAAAAACTCAACGATCCCCACTCAGGCATCACATATTTTTACGACGGTAGCCGACAATCAAAGTTCAGTAAAAATCAGAGTCATCCAAGGCGAAAACAAAGCCGCCTCAGAAAATGATATGCTTGGCGAGTTTGCCCTGACGGATATTGCCCCGGCCAAGGCGGGCACACCAGAAATCGAGGTCAGCTTTGCGATTGATTCGAACGGAATCTTGCAAGTAGCTGCGCGCGATCTCAAAACTGGAAAAGAACAGTCTCTGGTGGTGACCGCTCGCTCGGACATGACGGAATCCGAAAGAGATGAGTTGATTGAAAGACATCGCAATGATGTCATCAAGCTACAAGCGTGACGTCTAACCTCGAAATCCTCCACGAAACAGCCGACTGGTTAGTCCTCAACAAGCCAACATCGACTCATTGCACTTCAGGAAAGACAGAAGGCTCTCTCGCAACGACTCTGGCCCTACTGCGCCCCGAATTAGGCACCTTGCCCGACTCGGGCATCGTTCATCGTCTCGACTTTGAAACGACAGGATGCTTGATGGTTGCCAAAACAAGTACCGCCTACGCCCAGCTCGTGCAGGATGTTCGAGCGGGTCGGAATGTGCAAAAGACCTATCTCTGTATCAGTGGACGCCGAATCAGAGATTCTCAGGTTTCGCTGTATTTCTTTTCACGTTACCGCTCTTCAAAAAAAATCAGTGTCGCAGAATCAGGCGACCCTCAGGATCTCGGACAACTGGAGACAAGGATTCTCAAGGCAGAGAACCACTATTGCGTATATCAAGTGGAACTCCTCGGTCCCGGCAAGCGACATCAGATTCGAGCCAGCTTCGCGCATTTGGGCGCCCCACTCCTGGGAGATCGACTCTACGGAAACACTGATTCGTTCCCCGGAATCGCTCTGCACGCCTGGAGACTTCAAGTCGGTTCCCTGAGGATTCAATGCCCACTTCCCGCCTCCTGGGCGACTTTTTTTAAGGTTTAAGTCCTTGAAAGGACTAAAACTTCGTGATTTAAGGGTGAGCTCGCCTTTGGCATTACTTTTGCGTTTTAAGGCGTATAGGTAGGTGGCACTTATGATGACAGGAAGACGATTGATGGTGAGATTTGTTAGCATTTTGGTCCTGAGCGCGAGTTCAGTCTGGGCAAACGATCCGCTTGTAAACCTTGAAAGCTGTAAGGCTACTGTCAGCTCTCATGTTCAGGGGCTCGACATTTGGAATACGGATGCCGAGGAGTCTATTGAGTCAATCTTGAGTCGCTCAAAGATTGAGCTCGGCTCGAAGAAAGCCGCCGATCAGGTCACTTATGTTTTGTCTGAAAGAATTGTTCGGTGGATTCGTCAAGAGTCTGAAGAGCTGACCGAATTGGAAGCCATCGATCCCTCGACTCCGGAAGTTTTGTTGCGCAAAAATGCGCTCGAAGAAGCTCGAACGACTTCTCTAGCACTCGAAAAGCGTCTTGCCCCCATGCTCACTGCTCATGTGGCGCACTGGGAGACGGCCGAAATCCTGTTAGAGCGATCTCGCCACGCATCCGGAGAACTCCTGGATGCGACCCTTCTGAAATTGGCATCGGCGGAAAATGTTTTGAAGACAGGAATCGATCAGCTGCGCAGAGATATCGCACAAGAAAAGTACAATGAAACGGCAAAAGACAATATGTCACGATCGCTCAAAGGCGCCGAAGAAAAGCATGCTCGTCTCATCGCCGAAATCGAAAAACTCCGCTCTCGATCCCTTCAAGAAAGAATGCGACGGAGTTTCAGCCGTCGCTAGAATTTCATTCAATGATTGGAAGTGCCGAGCTGATTAGCCTCGGCTCATGTACTCGCCCGTTTCAGTATTCACGATGATGGAATCACCCTCATCGATGAAGGCTGGAACGCCAACGCTAATGCCGGTTTCCAATTTCGCAGGCTTCAAGACGTTTGTCGCCGTCGCGTTACGAATGCCAGGTTCCGTCTCGATGACTTTCAAGGTCACTCGTGGAGGCAACTCAACACCCACAGGCTTCTCTTCAATGAAACTCACAGTCACTTTTGAGTTCGGCAAAACATATCCAACAGACTCACCGAGCAATTCTTTGGGCAAACTGACTTGCTCGTAATTCTCAGAATTCATGAACACCAACATATCGCCCTCGTCGTAGAGAAACTCCATTTCGGTGTAGTCGACATTCAACTTCTCAACGGTTTCATCTGATCGAAATCGGTTCGAAAAGTTTGTTCCGCTGACAATGTCTTTCATCTCCACTTGCATCATCGCGCGCAAATTCCCAGGGGTGTGGTGAGTCGCCGAAACGACACGACACATGCGGTCTTTGAATTTGATGATATAGCCTTTTCGAATATCCGTTGCTTTGATGTTCATGGGGCGATTCTGCCTCTAAAGCCCCTGAAGCTGTCAATCCTTGAGGGGTTGAATCTTTGGCAAAAAGGGCCGATTCCCCCCCGCTGAAGGATTGACAGCGAGTGGGCCTTTGGCAACGCTAAGACGAAATGAGCACTCCGGTTTCTGTCGACAAGATTGCTAGCCTTTCGTATCTCGAACTCTCGCCCGACCAAAAGATTCGGTTTCAAAAGCAAATGGAAGCTATCCTCGGGTATATCGATCAACTTCAAAAAATTCCTCTATCCCCGGATGAGGCCAAGCAGATGGGGGCATTCCATGTCACCACAGCCTTCATTGAACGTCTGAAAATCGACACCTCAGACAGCTTGAGAGATGAATCCAACGACTTGTCCGTCAAAGGCTTAAACTTAACCAACGATGAGGCGCTACAAAACGCTCCCAGATCGGGTGGAATCCCCGGTGAGCTTTTGTTTGAAGTTCCCTCGATTATCGAACGTTAGGAAATGTATGGGCCGTCTCGCTATCACCAAGAATAAAATTGCTTCAAAAGAAATCAAAGTTTCAGAGGTTGCTGAGGACGTTCTGAAAAAGGCTCAAGGCCGTAATGCGAAAATCAACGCTTACCTTGAGATTTTTGCAGATCGGTTCATGTCTCAAGCCAAAGCTATGGACTCCTCGCGAGCTCAAGGCCGATTGGCAGGAATCCCCTTAGGCATCAAAGATATGATTTCGATCAAAGGCCAGGAGCTCAACGCTTCAAGCCAAATGCTCAAAGGCTACCGAGCTCCTCGCTCGGCTACGGTGACGGAACGACTCGAGCAAGAAGGTGCCCTGTTCTTGGGTCGACTGAATTGCGACGAGTTTGCCATGGGTTCATCCAATGAAAATACAAGCTTCGGGGCTGTTCGAAATCCCTACGATTTGAAGCGCACCGCTGGAGGAAGCAGCGGTGGATCCGCCGCTGCTGTTCGAGCTGATATGGCTCTCGGCAGTTTGGGGACAGATACGGGCGGCAGTATTCGATTGCCCGCTGCTTTTTGCGGTTTGGTGGGTCTTAAGCCGACCTATGGAAGAGTTTCCCGATCCGGTGTGATTGCCTTTGCCAGTTCTCTCGATCAAGTGGGCCCCTTTGCGGATGATGCGGTTGATTGCGCTGAGATTTTTCAAGTGATCGCTGGAAAGGATCCGCGTGATGCCACAACTTTAAATGTCAAAGTCGATGACTACGTGAAAGCCGCACAGAATGGCTCTCTCAAGGGTCTTAAGGTGGGATTGCCGAAAGAATACTTCAACCCCGAGGGAATGGATCCCGATGTTCAAAAGATCACTGAGCAAAGTCTTCAAGTTCTTCGTCAAGCCGGCGCTGAACTGATCGAGGTGTCCCTCCCCCACACAAGCTATGGCATTGCCGTCTACTACGTTGTGGCAACGGCTGAGGCCTCGAGTAATCTCATGAGATACGATGGCATTCGCTACGGGCATCGCGCCAAGGAATTCAAGTCCATGAAGGACCTGATTGTGCAATCTCGAAGCCAAGGTTTTGGAGATGAAGTGAAGCGTCGAATCATGCTTGGAACATTCGCCCTCAGTAGTGGGTACTTCGATGCCTATTACTCGAAAGCTCAGTGGGTTCGATCCAAGATCCAGTCGGAGTTTTTGGCCGCTCTCGATAAGGTGGATGTTTTGTTTACGCCCGTCTCGCCTTCGGTGGCATTTGAGATTGGGCAGCGAACGGACGATCCCCTCAAAATGTATCTCTCCGATATTTTTACCGTGTCCATCAATCTTGCCGGCGTTCCTGCAATTGCCTTTCCGATCGGTCACACCCCTCAGGGGCTTCCCGTGGGTGCTCAGTTCATTGGACGACCCTTTGCCGAGGCGCAGCTCTTTCACGCACTCAACGGATTTGAACGAGCTTGCCCGATTGAACGGAGGGAATTGTCATGCTGATGGAAGACATCCTCAAAAAATACGAAGTGGTGATTGGGCTTGAGGTTCATGCTCAACTCAAAACTCACGAAAAACTCATGAGTGCCGCGGCCAATGCTTTCGGACAGGGTCCGAATACGGCCGTATCGACCGTTTGTACAGGCATGCCCGGGGCACTTCCAACACTCAACCAAAATGCTGTCGTGATGGCTGTCAAAACGGGGCTGGCACTTCACTGTGAAATCCAGCCGCTGAGCATTTTCTCTCGAAAGCACTATTTTTATCCTGATTTGCCCAAGGGTTATCAGATTTCACAGTACGATCGTCCTTATGCTCTGAAGGGACATGTTGAGTTTTTTTTGAAGAATGAACGAAAGAAGATCCATCTTCAGCGCATTCATTTGGAGGAAGACGCCGGTAAGAATCTGCACTTTGATGATCGAGGCGTTAGCCTGGTGGACCTCAATCGATCAAGCGTTCCGCTGATTGAGATCGTCTCGGAGCCTGAGCTCCGATCTCCGCAAGAAGCCGCGGCCTATCTCAAAGCGCTGCGCTTGGTTCTGCGATATCTTGATATTTGTGATGGCAATCTCGAGGAAGGAAACTTCCGCTGTGACGCCAACGTCAGCCTTCGGCTGCATGGTGCTCAGAAGTTTGGCACACGAGTGGAGCTGAAAAACATCAACAGCTTTAGGAATCTTGAAAAGGCCATTGTTTACGAGATCGAGCGGCAGTTTCATAGTATTGAGAACAACGAGCCGATTGTTCAGGAGACCCGTCTTTGGGATGCGGACAAAAATAAATCGATCAGCATGCGATCCAAAGAAGAGGCTTCAGATTATCGATACATGCCAGAACCTGACCTCCTCCCTCTGCGACTTTCTGAAGCAACCATCTCCACACTGCGCGCCCAACTCCCTGAGCTTCCCATGGCGAGAATGGATCGCTTTGTTCGAGATTATGGCCGTTCAGAGTACGATGCAGATGTCTTGTGTGCGTCTCAAGCCCTGGGGGACTATTACGAAACAGTTGCTCAATCGACTGGCGATCATGTTTTGGCCTCGAACTTTATTCAGACAAACGTCCTCGCCAAGATTGCAGACGTTGAACGAGATTTTGCAACATTCTATCCAGATGCCAAAGCCCTCAGTGAATTGCTTTTGAAGATTAAAGACAAAACTCTTTCACTCAACCTCGCCAAGGACGTGTTTGAAGAGATGATGAGCTCAAAGAAACCCGCTGCAACCATCATTCAAGAGAAGAACCTCGTTCAGATCTCAGACGAAGGGGCCTTGAAGGCAGCGATCCAAAGTATTCTCGATGCAAACCCTGGACAGCTGGCAGAGTATCGGTCAGGGAAGGACAAACTCTTTGGTTACTTTATGGGCCAATGTCAAAAGGCACTGCAAGGAAAGGCTAGCCCAGCCCTCCTCAAAGACTTGCTTGAGAAAATGTTGAAAGGAACGGCATAATCGCGCCTATGGGAAAGACCTCTATGACTAAATTAGAAACTTTTGAACAAAAGCCCTACGGAACCAAACTTGGAAAAGTGGTTTGGTGGAACGGCAAACTGGTCAATCCCGATGATTGCCGCATTCACGTGACTGCTCACTCGTTACATTATGGGCTGGCCGCCTTTGAAGGAATTCGCGCGTATAAACTTCATAATGGCAAAACGGGAATTTTTCGATGCCGCGAACATATTGAGCGCCTGATGGCATCATGCCATACGGGATTTATTCGAATGGACTACTCTGTCGACGAACTCGTTGAAGCCTGCCGAATCACAGTTCAAAACTCAGGAATGGATGCTTGCTATCTTCGCCCCATTGCCTTTCTCGATGCAGGGCCCTTGGGGGTGTTTTTCAATAGCGACTCCCATCCAGTCTCCGTTGCCATCATGACAATGGACTGGGGCAAGTACCTAGGTGCTGATGCGATGGCCAAGGGATCACGGCTCAAAATTTCAAGTTTCACTCGCCATCATCCAAACATCTCAATGACCAAGGCCAAGTTCACCGGCAACTATGTCAATTCCGTGATGGCAAAGCTGGAAGCGCGCAAGATGGGATTTGATGAGGGTTTGCTGCTTGATCCAGAGGGATACCTCGCTGAAGGATCTGGCGAAAATCTCTTCGTTGTTCGAAAAGGCAAACTCTATACCCCATCCGTCGAATCGGTCCTTGAAGGAATTACGCGGGATACAGTGATCCATATCGCGCGAGATCTTAAGTTAGAACTCGCTGAGCGACGAATCACGCGAGATGAGCTCTACAATGCCGATGAGGCATTCTTGTGCGGAACCGCTGCCGAAATCACACCTGTTGCTGAGGTCGATATGAGAAGGATTGGTGCGGGAAAGCCAGGCCCCATCACCAAAATGATTCAAGATCGATTTTTTGAAGTCGTCACAGGCAAAGTGGAGAAATACTCCTCATGGATCACGGTGGTTTGATTAGATCTTTGATTTTGATTCTAGCCTTCTCCGGCATGACTGCGTGCTCGAGTCATTCACGTGGGGGTGCACGAAATCATGCACAGCCACTGAGCATTCTTGAAACGCCGCTTTCCACTGAACGAGCGTTTCGCCTGTCAGAGCATTTTCTGGAGTATGAACGTGGGTTCCGAGTTCAGGTTCGAGACCTCAGTCGAGGCTTGATCGTCACCGACTGGTCTCTGGAGGGGGCTGAGCGTTACCAGATAACCATTCGCATCACGCCACAGGTGGAGGGAAGCATGATTTCCACCCACCTTCGAACGGAGGCCATGGACGCAGGGCGATGGAAAGACGTTCCAAGCATCGGCAGTCGAGAGGCCTCGTTTTTGAGGGATTTAGACCATTATCTGACCCAGCGCTCCACCCCGTCAAAGACCCCCTGATTTGAGTTAGAATAAGAGAAGCTTTGCATAGCGCAAAGCTCTGTGCCGGGGGCGATGTTTGTCTAAAGACGAGTCACAACTAGATTTCGAAGAATCGTCGAAACGCTTTGGACGCTACAAAGTGCTGGAACATCTGGCCAAGGGCGGAATGGCACAGATCTACAAAGCCGAAACGCCAAACGGCAAAGTTTTTACTCTCAAAAAGATTCTCTCGGATTTTTCGAGCAATCCCGAATTCATCAAAATGTTTCTGGAAGAGGCCAAGATTTCTCTTCAACTCAAAAATCCTCATATCGTGCGTGTTCTCGATTTTGGCCAAGTCGATGGCGTTTACTTTTTGGCGATGGAGTATGTATTTGGGAGGGATCTCGGAACTTTACTTCGAACCTGTGTTGAAAAGAAGGTCTATGTCCCTATTGATATCGCCTGCTTCATGATGCTTCAGTGCGCGAAGGCGCTGGACTACGCTCACACCTGGGTCGATGAGCTAGGAAAACCTTCTGAAATCGTTCATCGGGATATTTCTCCTCCCAACATTTTGATTTCTTACAATGGTGATCCCAAGATTTTGGATTTTGGAATTGCCAAGGCTCAGCGCTCGCCGAATCGAAGAAACACTCGTTCCGGAGTACTCAAAGGCAAGTTTTCTTATATGTCACCCGAGCAAGCTCATGGTGAGGCGCTCACTGGATCAAGCGATCAGTTTAGCTTAGGTATTGTACTCCACGAACTTCTCACCTGCCGTAGCCTCTTCTACTCAAAGGACGAAATGGAAACTCTTGAACGAGTTCGAAAAGCAGATGTCCCTGCCCCTCGAAAGTTTAGACCAGAGATTCCTGCAGCGCTCGAGAAGATCGTCATGAAAAGCCTCTCACGCAAGACTCGATCTCGATTCAAGAGCTGTCGAGAATTTGCTGAGGCACTACGTGATTTTTTGAGAAAGAATTATCCACGAACCGACGCGCGAACCGTTGCTCGGTTTGTACGATCGCTGTTTCCGCAGGATTTTCAAACTCGATCGCAATCTGCACTTCGTGAGGGCTGGGTCGACGTTTTGGTTTCTGGAGGCGCCGATGAGGAACTGCTACTCGACCGAACGTTTTCAGAGGAAATGGCTCAGCGACATCTGGGATCCTCACGAAATGAAAATCTATCCGCGTGGCAAAAGGCGCTTTATGATCCGCGCGTCAATGCTCAACTGAAGTCTTGGGCGTGGAAGATCGCTCTGATTGGAGCTTTCCTCGCATTAGGCATTGCCGGTTGGACTGGTGGATACATCCAACGCGTTCCCCAATGGACTCTCGCTACAGTTCATCAACTCCTTAGTCATGATTGGTCTGGAAAGTCTTCTCCCGCCGAATCCAAAACCACAACGCCCACGACCTCAGCAGAAATCAAAACGCCCAAGGAGGCTATTCCCTTTGGTGGATTCGCTTACTGGAAACAATTGGCTGACGAAGCAGAAGCCAATGGCCGATGGGAAGAGGCTGAGGTTGCACTCAGAAGAGCGATTGAGATTAATCCTTTTGAGAAGTCGCTCCAAAATCGGAAGGAATTCGTCGCTCTTTATCAAGGACAGCTCGATTCAAGCTGTCGGTACTTCCAAACAAATCCCGACATTGAATCGGCAGACAAGCTACTGGCAGCGTCAATCTGTGCTGAAGGGCGTGGAGACTGGATTAAAGCAGCCAGTGGGTATCAGGATTTCCTCAGACTTTACGCCCAAGATCCTCGCGCTGCGAAAGTCTCCTGGGCCCTGAAGCAGTTACGCGGTAGGATTCAACCATGAAGCGATTAACGCTTACCTTCCTGACACTTTTTCTGAGTGCTTCATGTGGCTCTGGGGATTTTCGAGTCAACCCCTCAGCAGGAACTTTGTCGGAGCTCGAAGGATCCAATCCCACCAATGCGAAGGACTTTTTTAAACAAAAGTTGTTCCCTCTCATGACAGCTTCCACAGGAAGTAAGGGCTGCTCAAACTCAGGATGTCACGCACTCGGCCCCAACGGCAACTCTGGCAACGAACCCTTTTTCATTGACGCCTCCAACTCGGAAACCTCTTGGAGCTGGGCTCAAGTTCGTCGAGTCGGGCCGGTTGTTGCGACTAATTTCTCCGATAGCGGAGATCCAACTCTCAAAGAACAGATTGACTCCAACCACAAAGGCGTCAATTGGTCTGCGTCTGAGAAGGCACTCGTCAATGAGTGGGTCAATCTTTCTGAATAGCTTAGATTATCGAGCACTAAGATTGGTGTTTGCTGAGCCATCCAATAGGTTCTCTGCACCCGCAAACACTTCCTTGATCTTTTCAGGATCGATCACGATCTTCGGCTTTTGCGTATTGGCTCGAAATTCCTTGAAGACAATGGCCTCTTCCAAAATCATCCGCGACTCAAAGTCGAGTTGAGAAAGGTCAATCATCGCATCCGCAATCCATCGCGCTTTTTGAGGAACATCTCGATTGACCCCCAATCGACGAGCCGAAACAGCATCAAAGCCTTCTTGCTTAAGCTGCAACCGGATCAGCACACCTGAAAGAGCATTTTGAATTCGATCCTCGCGAACACCGTCTTTAGCCTGCTCGGCCGATTTCAAAAGCACGTAAGCCGTCGAGAAAAATCCTGTCTGAGGATTAAATCCTCCGAGAGATTCCATATTGGCGACAACTTCAATCGCGGGCAAGCCTCTCAAGACTCGCTCTTGATTCAAAGATCGCACATCCGAAGCACCTGGGTATCGAGAATCCGCGACCAAAAATCGATGCGTCAACTCTGCAACCAGAGTCTTCGTGTGATGAGTTCGGAGCAAGACCTCATTCGACTGATCATCAATGGGCTGCCTATCAGGAGCGTCTGCTTGCAGGTCTCCGTAACCGCCGGCGACTTTGCCACCCTTCCAAGCATCATAAACGTCGTAAACGACAATCCCAATCGACACTAGCATCAAAGCCCAGCTGGCCTTATGCAAGATCGAGCGACCGATCTCACCGGCCGTTTTTGAACCAGCAGCCATTGACTCACCGGGGGTCACTCCTCTGTAGGCGGTACCCTCGGGCAAAACTTCTCCAGCTTTTTGGAAATCTCTCCACCAACGAGCTGGATTCCATTTCTGGGTAAAGCTCAGATCATTGGGGCTCATACTTCGTACTTTGCGCATCGTCGTCATCCGAGCCCAATACTTTCGCGACTGGAATTTCATCCACTCAACAAAATGAGTCCACTTGCTCGTTCCCGAAACTCGTTGAAGATACTCTTCTTTCAAAAGATTTTCGGCCTCTTCAAGCAGCTTGGAATGGACCGAACGCACTTCTGCTGCCAAAGCTTTTTGAAAGGCCCGCTCGGATTTAAAACCTTGAGGAGGAGTCAGAGCTGCTTGCTGACGCGCCAGCTTTTCCGCGGATCGAAGAGAAAGACCGCCGGATTCAAATCGATTGAGAGCAGAGGCTAATGCTCGCTCGTGAGCCATGCTGCTCATCGTTCCCAAAGCGACGATGTCTTTTTCAACCCACCCGATCACACGTTGAGCAATCTTCTCACCGTAACTTTTTGTTAAAGCCGATCGAACACGGTCAATATGCCGATAGTATCTTTGGCCCAGCTCTAGCGCTTCACGAAACGCCACGTTTGTTTGAGTTGTCAGCTGGACGCCCGCAATCGTGGGCTTTGACTGTGTCAGGGCCATTCGCAACTGATCATCGAGATTCGAAACGCCGTGCAAGCTGGCAGGTAGATTGGCCTTCATTTGATTCAGATAGATATCCGTCGATCGAATGAACCCTCTCTCCAAAACGACCAGCGATCGAGTGGCGCGCCAAACAACAAAACTCATCACTGCCGAGCCCAGAGCAACACCCGTTCGTCCCTTGAATACGGTTTCAGCAATTCTCACACCACGGTTGGATCGGACATCGTTGGCAGCTTGTGCTGCTGCATACTGGGTCGAATGACTGGCAATGGTCATGATGCTCTCTTGATCCAACGAGCCAGAAACCGTGGACAAAACCTGATTGAAGAGGGCGATATCATCGCCAGTCCATGCATAGGTTCTCATTTTAGGCTTCACGAGGCGAATCCTTGCCAAAACATTCAAAAAGGCCAACCGAGGCACAGTGAATTCGGATTCATCAATCCAACCGCCTTGCTGAATCTTTTCTTCGAGCCAATGAATCTCAGGCAGTGCATCTCGAAAGATCGACGTCAGATACGGATCGATGAAGTGTGCTCGAATCTCATCAAAAACGATTCGACCATCTTCCGCCACACGTCGATGAATGAAGTTATCAACATCAGCCATGGCCATTGGAGAAGTTCGGGCGCGATACTCATTATCAAACTGCAGGGCCTTTTGATTCATTTTGAAGTCCAGCTCCAATGCGGCTTCGTACTGCTCAACCGCTCGCTGATTGATCACCGCTGAAGACTCGCGCAGCGAGTTCATGCAAGACATCGCAAAGAGATGGACCAAAATTGCTTTTTCCTTCACGTCGAGTGCTGCCCGATTCTCAAGCTTTTCCCCAAGCTGTGGCCAAGACAAATCTCGTGAGTACTCGTCGATCAACGCAACAGAAGCAGACCACTTCAAAATCTCAAGACGGGCGTCCTCAAAATCCACATCCGATTTTGAAAAGAATGGAATCGCCGCGGACTGAGCAAGATTGTCAAAAAACTCGGCAGTTTCTCCTCCTCGGGAGAGCGACTGAAGAATATCCCGCGGATCAACCATGATTTTGGCCACAGATCGCTCTGACTCAACGTCAGCAAGTTCTCGGCAAATAGAGAGCGGATCAGCCGGCTGAGCCGACAGAGATCGCGAGATCAAAGCAGCAAACAAAACTAACGTCATCGATACCAATCGCAGGATCTCGTTTCTAGATGTTCGCTTGATAGACCTCATACGAGCGATCTTTTAACACGAGATTGGGACACTGCATACCCTGCGCGCTAGGGCCCCAAATGGGACATTGATGGGACAGTTTCAGATACTGAGGGGAGAGAAAGAGCGAGGCGGCACCCGGATTTGAACCGGGGATGAGGATTTTGCAGACCCTTGCCTTACCACTTGGCTATGCCGCCAGGCCTGAAAGGCCATAGAATAACCAGATTCTCTTAAATGTCATCAGAGTTTACGAAGTCCACGATCCTGAGACGATCCTGTTCGCCTAAATCGAGGAACTGCACCCCGAAACCCGCTGGAAGCGATCCATACGAGTTTTCCAGGGAATGGCGAACCTCGCCCGTAACGGCAATGGAATCCCCGCTGGGGAGCTTAAACTTCAACAGGATCTGAGCGCCAACCGGGGGTGGAATCAAGGTTTGAGCGTAAAGCCCCCCCTCACTCAACGTGGTGCTGAGACAGGACCGCATTTCATCCTTCCAGTTGAACTCGACTGAAGTCACATAATCCTTTCGGAGGTACCGACGTTTCACACTGGGCTGGTCCATCAATTCTGAGGTTAGACGATTTTGTTTGCTTCTGTCATTCTGAAACCATGATTCATCTGTTGGTCGATGGCTACAATCTCATGCACGCCCTGGATCCTCGGCTCATCAAAACTCTCGAGGAGAAACGTCAGGACTTGATCGAACGACTGTCCGCCTATCAAAGCAAGAAAGGCGTCGACATCACGGTGGTCTTTGATGGAGCTCAGGGAAATATTTTTGCAAGTCGAGACCGTTATCAACGAGTCGCCATTGTTTTCACTCTCCCGCCTCAATCAGCAGACGACTGGATCATTCGTGAGTGCCAGGAAAATCCAGGCCAATTCATCGTCGTTTCGAATGATCAAGAGATTGTCCGAGCTGCCGAAACAAACGGCTGCATGAGCCTGTCCACAGATTTGTTTTTGGGCAAAATGGAAATGGCAAAGGCTTATGAAGACTTTGAGGTCGAAGAAGAGCGCGATGACTCAGCTCCTCTGTATCCCAAGGTTTCGACCAAGAAAAAAGGCGTGGCAAAGAAAGCTCCAAAAAGAGAACGCCGAAAACTTAGTCGGCTGAAGAACCTTTAGCTCGAGCCATCATCGAAGATTTTTGGAAGGAGAATCCAAGGGGATTGACAGGTGAGCCCCCTTTTCTCATCTCAAAATGCAGATGGAAACCATGCGACTTCCCCGAGTTGCCAACGCTGCCAATCACAATCCCTTGCTTGACCCGCGCTCCTCGCTTCACAAAAGATTTATCCAAATGAGCATAGAGACTGGAGTAGCCGTTTCCGTGAGAAATGATCACAGTCCGCCCATAGGTTCCGAGCCGATTGTTAAAGACAACAATTCCAGACGAGGCAGCCCGAATAGGAGTTCCCCGAGGCGCTGCGATATCAATGCCTTCATGAAATCCAGAGCTCCTCAGCCCATAACCCGAGCTGATTCGGCCATTCTGAACAGGCCACAAAAGAAGCTGACCAAAGCTTGTGTCCTTGCCTTCATCATCAAACTTTTTCCAGGGCAATCGATTCGTTTCACGAGGATCCTCTGCTCCTGCGGCCTCTGCATCGACAACAGCAGCGTCTACTTTCTTTTTGCCGGTATCTAGAGATCGAATGAAATCTTCTCTTCGCTCACGACGGTCCTCGGATCGCTGAGCAGACCAAGGAGTGACAGCAGGAGTTGCCTTCTTCCGCTTCCAAGGAATATCCCGTGCCTCCAGGTGGGAGACACCAAGAATCAAACCGATACTCATGAGAAAAAGTCGAAGCACTCCCTTTAGTCTAAAAGGGACCTTCTCCGGAGTCGACCATCGCTTGCAAACTTTGTCGGGATTGATCGCTCAAATCCATGAACTGAACCCCCACGAAGTAAGCCATGTCATGCCTAATGCTGCGCACCACGCGACCCATGACGGAAATCTCTTGAGCTTTGGAGCCGCCGAGCCGGATGCTAAAGCTGAGTTCCAGCAAAGTTCCCGTCGCGACATCGTGATCGAGATAGATCTTGAGACCCCCTGCACTGAGATCCTCAATGGTGGCGTATTCGACACCCCGGTGACTCCGGATTCGAACACCCTCTCGAAGGGAACTGCGCGGATACTGACGCTTCGCCATAAAAGCCATAGGGGCCTCTTTTAACGGAGGCTTGACGGCCTGACAAGGACCCCATCTAAGCCCCTGATTTCAGCTATAATGAATGTAATTTGGGGGCCGCATGACGAAGAAACCGCCGACGATCTCTGATTCCTCAGAAGATCAAACAATGATCAGTCCGATTCAGCAGATCGTCGAGTCCGCATCTGCAAGACAACCAGCTCTTTTGATGATTTCAGGCCCTCACCTCGGACGCAGTTTTGAGATCGATAAAGAGGAGTTCATGATTGGGCGAATCGAAAACTGCGATCTTCAAATCGAAGATGATCTAGCCTCACGACACCACTGCAAAATCCTTCTCACTCCTGACGGAGCTCAAATCATCGATTTAGCAAGCACCAACGGAACTCTCGTGAATGGCCGCCGAGTGGATCGGGCCTTTTTGAAAGAGGGCGATCAAATCCAAGTGGGCTCTCTCACGATCTTCAAATATCACCTTCAAGGAGAGGCTGAGGCCAAGTTTCTCGCTCAACTCTTTACCGCAGCGACGAAAGATTTTCTGACGGGGGCGTATGGTAAAAAGTTTTTCCTCGATCGTCTCTCGGCTGAGTATCACTATTTGATTCGACGCGGAGGCAATCTCACTGTCATGGCCCTGGATTTGGATCACTTCAAAATGGTGAATGACACCTTCGGGCATCTGGCTGGCGATGAGGCACTCAAGGCTGTCGCAAAGCATCTCATCAACCACACTCGGAAAGATGATGTAGTCGCACGTTTTGGGGGAGAAGAGTTTGTCATTCTCATGCGGGACATTAATCTCGAGCAAGGCAAGCAGATCGCGGAGAATCTTCGTGAAGGCATTTCAAAGCTCAAATTGAAATCTCCCAGCAGCCAGGATTTCCAGGTTAGAGTTTCGATTGGAGTTTGCAGCCTCTCAACCGCCAATCGAGCAAGCTTTTCAACTCCTGAAAGCCTCATTCAACATGCGGATGAAAAGCTCTACGAAGCCAAGAGAACGGGCCGGAATAAAGTCTGCGCTTAATTAGTTCGATAAAAGATGATTGAATAACCTCATGCTCCGCTTGATGAGTTGGGAGTTCCTGTTTCTGCTCAATCTCCTGGTTGTTGTTGCGCTCCCATTGACTCTCCGGCTCCTTTTGAAGTTCTCGGCGCGATTTTCCTGGAGCTTCCTATTTTTTCTTCACACCCTTCCCTTCGGACTCGGGATCGCCGCTCGGCTGGTCGAGGAACAAGGTGACCTCTCGCACTACCTCAAGCTAGTCGCCATGCAATGGACCCTCTCTTGGCTTGTGGTCTTGATTCTGTGGACGCTACTCCCACCCTCAAAGCGACTGGCAAAGATCTATGGAGTTTTTGCACTCTCGATCTTGATTTCCCTTTGCGGATTTCTGCTGACCCCATCACTCGTCGTCAGTGATCCCATCTTTGGGGTGGTGCCCGGAGCTTTCGCCATGGATCCGATCATTGACTCACATTTCTTTTTTCTGCGTGTTGAATCACTTTCAATCGCACTCATGATCGCAGCGCTACTGGGATTTTGGATTCGCTGGCAAAGCCTAAGCTTTCTCGCTCTTCTTTGGGTGACGAGCCTGGGACTTGATCAGATTCGATGGGGTGCGTTCACGCTCCGCCCCTCATTTGACCGAGAATTTCATCCCCCACTTGAGACCAAGAGCCTCCGTGTCTTTGTTCAAAAGAAATTGGAGCTAACCCCTCCTGCTGAAGCTTGGCTCAAAGAGTTAGAGTTTCACGAGCAGGAGATCTTGAAACGACTTCCCATTGAACCCACAGAAAATCGGCTCTTTGACATCTTCATCTATGAAAGTGATGAGTCCAAGTATCGCGCTATTGGAGCTCGCAGGGTTCAAGTAGGAAATTTTATTCGTGGGGAAATGCATCTTTCATCAGTACAGATTTTCTCCGACATCATTCGACATGAACTCGTCCATTTGATTCATCGGCATTTGGATGCCCCTTTGATTTCCTATATTGATCCCCTTCAATTTGAAGGACTGGCCGTGGCCATTTCTGCAGGCTCGCTGCAAGAAGCATTGGAAGAGGGTGCGGCAATTACGCAAAGCAAACGCTTTACTCTGTCCAAATGGCCAAGTGGCGTGAGATTTTTTTCACAATTGCCGAGCCAGGCTGGTTATACTTTGGCTGGGGGCCTGGCGGCTTACCAATTGCAGCAAGGAAAGCTGATCTGGCAAGAATCCTTACCTTCCATACAAACTTTTCAGTGGATTGAAGTCACCGCGGAGCAAGTGAAGGCCGCCGATGAGATTCTCAAACAGCAGCCTCTCCACAAAGACCCTCTCGCTCGAGACTGCCAACGGCTTTTTCGGGATTTTCGAATCAATCCCTCCTATTCGTTTTGGTCAGGCCACTTTCGACTGAGCTGCCCCAATCACCCTCTTCTTTATCGGGCCATTTCTTTTTTACCGGAGAAGCAGGATGAAGCTCTCAGAGCTGTCTCCCGAAAATTTATCGAGGCTCGGGCAGATCTTTTTTTGCTCGATGATTTACTCGAGGCCTCACGTCAGATTTATCAAGATGCCTCTTGTATCTCATCAACTTGCCAGTGGAAGGCTCAGGCGATCAA
>CAZZLQ010000012.1:0-38949 GCA_964655245.1 uncultured Bacteriovoracaceae bacterium
AACCCGATCAATGGAAGTCAGTGATGAGTTCTTCACTTCCGTTTGAGGCGATCATCACAAACAAACCGAGTGCTTTGGCTGAGTATCTACTAAAGAGTCAAGGCTCCTAAAACTGAATGCCGCTCGACATTGTTGCCGACATGGAAGGATAGAAGACTTCCGTCTGGACGAAGAGTCCCTTAAAGATCGGCATGCTCATCATGACTCCGTGTCTAAAGAAGGTATTCGACAGGCTGGGACTAAGTGATCTTAAAATCGTGTAGTTATACTGTAGAATGTATCCTACTTGAGCCAAAGTGAGTCGATGATAAGCTCCAAGAACAGCCTGTCCCGCAAAATTCCAAAGAGCAGGTCCACCAATGGTTCGAGTCATCGTTGCGCTCGTGCTGACTGAAGGAACCAGATCAACATAGACAAGATTTGCAAAGTCGAGAGTTTGTCCAGCGAGAGTCAAGTTTACGGCTGTCGAAGAGTTTTCAGAAATGACTTGGCTCATGGCGCCTTCCACATTCAGTCCAAAGGGGAGTCCGATCCCCGCTTTTGCAAACAATGATCGAGAGAAAAGGGATGCAGTGCCATCCACCGTGTAGGCCTTCAAAATTTCAGCTTCAACTTGGAAGAGGTGGAAGCCGGCTTGGAGGTAGGGGCGAAACGGCCCTGGCAGTTTCACACGGTTTTGACTTTGGACGACAGAGAACGCGATAGCTTCAGAGAATAATCGAGCATCTTGGGCAAAGGTGGCTGCAGGCCCCGCCGCTTGAGATTCCTCCAGCTTTCCAATGTCCCAGGCCGATTTGACTCGTGGGCCGGCGTTAATGCTTGAAAGACCCATCAAAATGCCGGTCAAGAGACCAAAGAATAGACTAGTGGTGATGATTCTCATATCCAATAACTTGGAGTAAAAATGGGCATTACTCAAGGAGCTCTTTATGGGAAGGCAAAATTTTAAAGTTGGTGTTATCGGTGCGACCGGGCTTGTTGGTCGAGAAATGGTGAAGGTTCTCGAGGAGCGCAACTTTCCAGTCAAGGAGTTGAGGCTCTTTGCTTCGGAGAGAAGTCTGGGAGAGAAGATTGATTTTCGTGGTGATGAGATCGCTGTTGAGGTTCTTGATTCTAAATCTCTGAAGGCCGCCGAGCTTGATTTTGCCCTATTTGCCACAAGTGCTGAACTGTCAGCTCAGTTTGTTCCCGTTGCCACCGCCAGCGGAGCTATTGCGATTGATAACTCATCTCACTATCGGATGAATCAGGAGATTCCACTCGTGGTTCCTGAAGTCAATGCGGCGGACATCGATATGGCGAAATCCCATCGAGTGATTGCGAACCCCAACTGCTCGACCATTCAGTTAGTTTGTTGCTTGAAGCCGCTTCATGACAAAGTCCCTTTGAAAAGAGTCGTCGTTTCCAGCTATCAGTCTGTCTCTGGAGCCGGCAGTGATGCGATTGATGAGCTCGAGAGCCAGATCCGTCAGCTCTTTTCTAATGAAGCGATTACCAGGAAAGTTTTTCCCCATCAGATTGCATTTAATTGCATTCCTCAAATCGATGCGTTCACTGCCAATGGTTTTACCAAAGAAGAAATGAAGATTATTCAGGAAAGCAGGAAAATTCTTCATTTAGCTCAACTGCGAATCACTGCCACAACAGTGCGAGTGCCAACTCTGGTATCCCACGCCGAAACGGTGAATGTGGAGTTCGATCAGCCTTTTGATCCTGAAGAGGCGAGAAATGTTTTGGCTCAGGCGGGAGTTCAGGTCTTAGATGAGCCGAGCGAAGGTCTCTACCCCTTGGGATTTAATGTGGCAGGAACCGATGAAGTGTATGTGGGCCGTATTCGAAGGGATGAATCAGTTCCTCACGGTCTTCATTTATGGGTTGTAGCGGATAATTTGCGAAAGGGTGCGGCGACGAATGCAGTTCAAATTGCTGAAGAGTGTGTTGAGCGCGGCTTTTTGCGCGCTACCGTTTAGTGTCTATTCTCTAGCGGCTCCTAGCGACGTGACTTCCTACAAGGGTCGAATCGACTCGCTCCGGTCCGATGCCGTGAGTGCCATCGCTCTGCGGTCTGACGGTCGCTATCTGTTTCTATCGAAGGGAAGTGCTTCGTTTCATGGCGTCGATCTTCAAGATATGGGTCTTTCTGGTTCCAGCACTTCTGCGGATGGAAGCATCGTCGATCTCTTTATGCCCTCATCAACGGAGGTCATAGCCACTCATCAAAAGGGTGTTCAGTATTTTGATGTTTCAAAGCCTTTTTCAATTTCCAAGTTTGATTTGAAATACACTCGTCCCACCGAGTCTCCCGCTCGAACAGTGACGGATTCCTGTTGGCTCGGGCAAAGAAGGACGGCTCTCCTCGAAGAGTCGGCGGGGTCTGAGCATATTCTTCGCTTCGTTGATGGATCTAGTCTGGTCGCTGTTGTCACTTGGGCTTCCCTGTTTCCAAGCGCGCCCTCGGCGCTGAGTCCGATAGCGATTTGGTGCACTTCGGATGCAGTTGTGCTTCTGGCGATGGAAGGCGACTGGGGAACTAAGGATACATTTCGACTGGCGAGGATATCGGCTTCGAATCAGAGCGTTTCAACGGCAACCTTTACTTTGACGGACCGATTGATCGACGACGCCTATCTTTCGCCTCGCTTAGACCAATTGCTTGTTCTGGCCAATCGTCAGTCACCTCAAGGCAACCGTGAGGATGCCCGAGTTGTTGCGATCTCAACGTCGAGTCTGGATTCGACCGCTGTTCAAGCTGTTGGTTCGGGAGCAAGAGGGCTGGCAGCATTTAAGTCGGGGGAGCAGTTTCGGTTGGGAGTTTTTGTCGACACTTTCTATCCGGAGACAACCTCTTCGGAGTCTAGTCGATTTGTGATGACTTCTTTGCCACTGACCGGCTCATCGTCATTTGAGGGGCAGTGGGGGGATGGCTCCATGGCTGTTGGCTCCCGCAAGCCTTCGCTTTGGGTTTCATCGACTGCGGATCATTACAAGTATGGGCTTTCAGAAGCGGCTGGAGTGTCGCTGCTTGGTTCAGGGCCGAGTGTAACGTTGACTAGTCGCCCGAATGACTCGCAGATTACGTCCTCATCTCCTCTTAGTTTGGCGTTCAGTGTTGATCGTCGAAGTCAGTATCAGATTCGACTCAAGCAGGATTATGTGACGGATGGATCTTCGGCGGGACTTTCGAGAGAGTATGGAGTTCTGGTGAGCTCAGGGACACTGGATGAGGATCAAAGTTCTGGAGAGCTGACATTTACGGTTTCTGATCTCAATCTTTCTTTAGAGCGTCCGATGAGTTTGAGCATTGTTGTTTGGGATCCTACTTTATCCCAAGGGTCTGAGCCTCAGACTCGAATTGGGATTCCCTTTGTTTATGACAATCCCCCCTCGGAGGTCCGGAATCTCGTGGTGAAGTCCGGAGATCAGTCCGTGCATCTTTATTTCGATCCTCCACCAGGCGGGGATATCTCGCAGTACTATGTTGATTACTCATTTGAGGAATCGGATCTCAGTAGCTTTGATTCTAGTACTTCCCGTAACTTTGCCAGTGGGATTTCCGGCTATACTCTGACATCCCCCAAGATTGTTTCGGCCACCAATCAAAGAGCGCATATCGTGCTGTCTCCCATTGAAAACTATCGAGCCCTTTATTTTAAAATTTATGCGGCCGACGATGCAGGACAGCTCACAGAGTCTCCCGAGCTCAAGAGCGCTCAGGGTTACAATACTCTTTCTGTTCCCCAAGCTCTCGGAGGCGCTCGCAGTTGCGTCTTGAGGCCTTCTTCCATGGGATTGTCTTGGCTAGAAATTTGGGCCTGGCTTTTATTCGTCTTAATGTTGGGATTCGTTCGATTTTCGGACAAAAAAAATTGGGTTCAGCACTTCTAGAAATCGGAGGGGAGGGGATTGAGATCTAAAGGGCGCTGAACCCAAACTTGAATAAACCTAAACTGTACAAATCTATTAAGACCGATCACGCAGCATGTCAAAAAGAAAAAATGAAAAATTAAGTTCGGTTTTAGATCTCGTAAACTAGCGGAATCACTACGGGTTTTACCCCATTGGCCTTATAAAAAAATCTTCGCGTGACACGCCTTAATTCCTCAGAAAGCTCGGTGGCATCACGGCGGGCCTCCTCAGAATGCTCCCGAAACGCATGCATCAGCTCCTTTTTCAAAGCGTCCAAATCAATCTCATCGTTGACCCCTCGAATATCAAAATCGGGTCCCTCAATGATCGTAGCTCGGTTGCTGTCGATGACAATACTCACAACAACAACCCCTGTGTGGGCCATTTGCCGCCGGTCTCTGAGTAACTCCTCTTTGAGGTCTCCTGCCGCTTCATCTAAGAAGATTTTTCCGCAGGGGACGCGGCCGATTTTGCGAAAGGCGTTGGGCGTGAGTTCCAAAACATCTCCATTTTCTGCCACAACACTGTGAGTTTTCGGTGCGGCATCTTTGGCGAGATCGGCGTGCATCACGAGCATTCGATACTCTCCGTGCACGGGAAAAAAGAATTTTGGTTTCACCCACTGGAGGAGCTTGGCTTGCTCATCTCGATAGGCGTGGCCCGAAGCATGGACCAACGCATGATCTGAATCAATCACGCGAGCCCCTCGACGATAGAGATTGTTTACAAGATGAGAGATAGCACGCTCATTTCCTGGGATGTGACGAGAGGACATGATTACTGTGTCGCCCTCATTGAGTTTTACATCGGGATGATCATTGAGGCTCATCTTGTATAGAGCTGAGCGAGGCTCAGCCTGAGTTCCCGTTGCGATGATAGCGACTTCTTCGGGGGGATAGTCTTCAACGTCGCTCAGCGGAATGAGCCATTCGGGATCAAGTTTCAGCAGCTTAAGGCGCTGAGCAATGTCTGCATTCGAGTTCATGGAGCGCCCACAAAGTGCCACGCGGCGACCTGAATCCTTAGCCGCTTTATAGATCTCCTGAATGCGATGAATATTAGAAGCAAAAACCGCTGTGATAATCTTTCCCTCTTTAATCGATTCAAAGAGTTTCCGAATTCCATCAGAGACATCTGATTCCGACGTACTCCATCCCTCGCGTTCGACATTGGTTGAATCGGACATGAGTAGCAAAACTTCTTCATTGCCCATTTCGGCGAAACGTCCTTCGTCAAACTTCAGGCCGTCAATGGGTTGCCGATCAATTTTGAAGTCACCTGAATGCACGATAGATCCGATGGGAGTTTGAATGAGAAGTCCCATGCTCTCACAAATGGAGTGGGTGACTTGCAGAGCCTCCACGGTAAAATCAGCAACTTTAAAGGAATCCTTCACTTTGACCTTCTTGAGTTTCGCACCACTTAAGGTCCCAGCCTCTCTCATTCGATCCTCAACAAGTGCAAGAGTGAATTCGGTTCCATACACGGTGGGCCGTTTGAGGTCGTTGTAGAGGTAGGCCACGGCGCCGATATGGTCTTCATGGCCATGAGTCAGGACGATTCCTTCGATCTCTAGAGGGCTCTCCCTGAGGAACTGAATATTGGGAACAATCAAATCCACCCCAAGCATGGCCGCTTCCGGGAACATGACTCCACAGTCAATCAGAATACCTCGCCCTTGATGCGCAAGGACCATTAAGTTCATTCCGATTTCTCCGACTCCCCCTAGGGGAACGAGATAGAGACAGCCCTTCTTTTTCCAATCAATCTTCGACCAGTCGGTTAGCTTCGTCACAATCTGGTAGACTAGCGAGCTTCTCCTCAAGGGTCCAGCGTGGTACGGTGAGACTGTGGTGCGGTTGTATGCTCCAGTAAAGTTTGAGCCGGGTGGACAGGTTGCGTTGGCTCCATCAGAACTGCGTTACTTCAAAGTTGTTCGTCGTAGTCAGGGCCCAGTCGTTTTGTTCAATAACTTGGGGCAGCTTGCCCATGGATCAATTGAGGGGAAGCTGTTTGAGATTAGCCGAGTCGAGCTGGCTCCTCCCTCCTCGTTGGACCTAAGGGTGGCACTGGCGTTGCCTGAATCAACCGTGGTCTTTCAACTGGTTCGACAGCTCTCCGAGCTCGGGGTTAAGAGCCTCCTCCTTTTCGGAGCTGAAAGATCTCAAAAATCGAAAGCCAGGCTTTCTGCAGATTTTAGGGATCGTCTCGAAAAGATTGCCATCGAGTCATGCCGTCAGTCTGGCCGGGATCGGCCGCTTGAGATCGAGTTGACGACATTTGCTTCTTTGGCCTCCACAACAGAGGTCAATCGATTGGTCTTTGACGAGAGCGACTCCTCGAATCGAGTTGCCTTTCAGGGATCAAAATCATCCTTGATGGTGATTGGATGTGAGGGGGGCTGGACTTCTCAGGAGCGAGCCTCGCTTGAACAGTGGGGTTATCAACGAGTACATTGGCCGATTCCTGTCCTAAAAGTCGATACCGCTGCAGTGGCGGCCGTTGGCTGGGCTCTGCCTCAGATTTTTGATAAATCCCGCTAGCGAGCGGTTGGGACTCACTGCGTCAAGTTTTAAAGGCGGAAAATTACTTTTTACGTACGTTCTGTGGCGGTTGACCCGGACGCTGTCTCATTCCTACAATTAAAGGATGAGGGCTCTCTATTTAGCAGCGCTAGCTGCATCGGTTACTATTGTCGTCGGTTGCTCAGCAAAAAACCCACAGGTTTCGTCGAGAAACTCCGTGGACTTTGAAGAGGAGATCGCGAAGGAGAATCCCCCGATTTCCGAAGAAGAGTTTGAGGCTCAACAGCGAGGAGAGGTTCCTCCTCAGTTTGATATTCCTATTGTTCGCAACGCCAAAGTTGAGCAGTGGATCACTTACTTTCAGGGTCGAGGGCGTAAGTGGTACGGAATTTGGCTCGAGCGCTCCGGTCGTTATGTGCCGATGATGAGAAAGATTTTGAATGAGCATGATCTGCCCGAAGATTTGGTTTATTTGGCGATGATTGAATCCGGCTTTAGCTCTCGTGCCTATTCCCGAGCCAGAGCAGTTGGACCTTGGCAGTTCATGAAGAGCACGGGTCGACTCTACGGATTGAGAGCGAACTTTTGGGTGGATGAGCGACGAGATCCTGAGAAGAGCACGATCGCTGCCGCTCGACATCTCAAGGATCTTTATGATCAGTTTCAATCGTGGAAGCTAGCGGCTGCTGCTTACAACGCAGGCGCAGGAAAAGTTTCGCGAGCGATTCGACGTTATCGCACAGAAGATTTCTGGGAGCTTGCGCGCGGACGATATCTCAAGCCTGAAACAAGACACTACGTTCCCAAGCTGATTGCCGCTGCTTTGATTGCGAAGGAGCCAGAGAAGTATGGCTTCACTGGCATTGAGTACCAAGATCCTCTTGAGTACGACAAGATCGCTTTGAAGCATCCTGTGAATCTGATGCAGCTCGCTGAGGTAACTCGGATTGATTTGGATGATTTGTTGGCTTTGAACCCAGAGCTCAATCATCCGGTGACGCCACCTGAAGCTTCAAACTATGAGCTTCGCATTCCGTCAGGCCGAACCAATGATTTTGTTGCAGCTCTGGATAATATTTACGACGGGGAGCAGGTTCAGTACATGGCTCACAAAGTTCGTAAAGGCGATAACATCCAACGAATCGCCAAGATCTATCGAACCACTGCAGAAAAAATTTCTAAGATGAATGGACTGAGTGCCCAGGCTCGAGTCCGACAGGGACAGGTGTTACTGATACCCGTCCCTTTGGACGCGAAGCTCGCATCGGCTCCGAAGCGAGCGGAAAGCCTCAAATTCGTCAATGATCCCAGCCAGCGCGTTCACGTTGTTCGTCGAGGCGAGACTTTGCTTAGAATTGCCAAGCGTTACGGCGTTACTGTGGCTTCAATTAAGGAAGAGAATAATCTTCGACGAAATGTCATAAAGCCGGGTCGTCAGTTGGTAATTCCAACAACCTGAATGACGGCTACTCCCTGAAAAGTTCAGGGAGTCGACCTAGATGAGCGGCGGCGGATTCGACGCTCGCAATTTTTTCTGCAGAAAAGTTTTCAATCGTGTTCGAGTCGATGTCGATTTCGGCGACGACTCGATTTGAAGAATCTCGGATGGGTACGACAAGTTCACTCTGAGTCTTGATACTACAGGCGATAAAGCGTGGGTCAGCATGCACGTTTGGAATATTCAGCGTTCTCTCCTCCCGAACAGCGGCTCCACAAATGCCCTCAGAAATGGGGATCTCAATATGCTGAGTATAGTCACCAATATAGGTGGAAAGAGCTAAAAGATTTTCGGCATTCATAGCGCGTCGATAAATGCCAATCCAATCGAAGTCCGAATAATGCAGCTGAAGATTCCTCAGGGTCGCAAGAGATTCAACTCTCGTACTCCACGGACTTTCTTTCCAAGCAAGAAGACAGGAAAGAGGCCCGACGATATTCATGATGTCTGCGTCGTGAAAGGATTTGCTTTGCCTAGCTTTCTCAACAATCAACCAGCCGAGAGTTTCTCCTTTCCACTGAAGTGGATAGCTCAGCTGGTGAGTCGAATCATTGGCCGCGAAAAACCGCGATGGATTTGAGGACTCAGCCTTGTGCTGTTCAAACGTTGTGGTGGTTTTAGTTTTGGCAGATGGTCCTCGATAGGCTCGAAGCACAGGAGAGTTTTTGACTTGCTCAAAGAGGCCTATCCAAGAGGGCGAGAATTTTCCGATGAAGGGATCAAAATAAACCTCGGACAGAAGTTCAAAATGAACTTCTGTCGAGGCTTGAGAATTACTTACGTCCACGAGTGGCATAGTACTCAGCGATCAATCGCTCGTTGTAAGCGAAGGGGATGTCGCCGGTAGAAGGATCAGCAATGATCTTTCCAGAAAAATCACCTGTCTTTTCCAAAAATGCAGGAAGATCCAGGCGCGGTCTCTGTTGCGATTGCAAAACGTTTTGATGAGCGTGCGATTTTTCTCTGATTGAAACCTCATCGCCAACGTTCAAAATCATCGAGCCAACGTTTGCTTTTCTTCCATTGACCAACACATGACCGTGTCGCACGACTTGGCGAGCAGACGCAATCGATGGTGCGAGTTGAAAACGGAACAACAAGTTATCAAGACGGAGTTCCAATCGACGGGACAATTCTGAAATCCAGTTCAAAGAAGCGGAAGCACGAGCATCACGAACAAATCGCTGAAGGCCTCGCTCAGTCAAATAGTAGTGGGCGATCAGTTTTTGCTTTTCGTTCAAACGAAGAGCGTACTCAGAAGGCTTCTTGCGCTGATTGCCATGCTGGCCTGGTCCATAAGGACGTCTTTCCAATGCTCCTGGTTTGCCCAATCCTGGCAAATCAGTATTCAAACGACGTTGGACTCGGAATTTCTTTTGTCGACTATGTTGTGTTTTTCTCATTCTTCACACTTTCCCAATTACTGTTAAAAAACTCAGATCTTCAGTATTTGCCAAAATACTGAGCCCCTTTCAATAGGGAAACCCGGGGATCTAACTTAGAGATTGACCCTCGGGGGGCCTTGGATAAGGCTATTTTTATGCCAGCCAAGGTCAAATCTATGTCATCTGTAGAGAAAGAAGTTAAAGATATCAAGGACATCCGCCGCATTTTGGGCTCTGACGAGGGCCTTTTGAGCTACAAATGCAGGGGTATCTCAAGCGATAAGCTCCATTTGCCGGGTTCGGACTTTGTCGAGCGGGTGATGGTGGCATCAGACCGCAGCCCCCAGGTCCTCAGGAACCTCCAATGGATGTTTGGAACTGGGAATTTGGGCAATACCGGCTATCTCTCCATTTTACCGGTGGATCAGGGCATTGAGCACTCGGCGGGAGCCTCCTTTGCCAAAAACCCAATTTATTTTGATCCCGAGAATATCTTGAAGCTGTCGATTGAAGCAGGATGCAATGCGGTTGCCTCTACCTATGGTGTGTTGGGCAGTGTGGCTCGCCGCTATGCCCATCGCATTCCCATGATTCTTAAGCTCAATCACAACGAATTGCTGTCTTATCCAAACGCTCACGATCAGGTCATGTTTGCTCAAGTTGATTCAGCCTTTCAGATGGGATGCGCCGGCGTCGGTGCGACGATTTACTTTGGCTCAGATGAATCACGGCGCCAGATCGTCGAGGTCTCGCAAGCGTTTGCTCGAGCTCATGAGTTGGGAATGTTTACGGTACTATGGTGCTATCTTCGGAACCCCGCGTTTAAAAAGGGAGATAAGGATTATCACGTCGCGGCGGATTTGACCGCTCAGGCGAATCACTTAGGGGTGACCATTGAAGCCGATATCATCAAACAAAAAATGCCTGAGCTCAATGGCGGCTACAAAGCTCTCAATGTGGGTTCAGGATCAAGCTACGGCAAAACAGACGATCGCATCTACACTGAGCTTTGCCCAGATCATCCGATTGAATGGACTCGCTATCAAGTTGCCAATTGCTATATGGGGCGCGCGGGTTTGATCAACTCGGGTGGTGCCAGTGGCAAGAATGATCTCGCTGAGGCAGTGAAAACTGCTGTGATCAACAAACGAGCAGGCGGAATGGGTTTGATTAGCGGACGAAAAGCTTTTCAAAAGTCCATGACCGAAGGTGTGAAGTTGTTGAGGGCTATTCAATCTGTTTATCTCTCAAAAGAAGTGACAATTGCTTAGCCATCATCGTTCAGTCGGCATTGACGGGCGAGCGATGGTCTAAACAAACTTTTTTGCGAACAATACAAAGTTCGCGATTTGCTGATTCAAGACTTTTTGCGTCGTTTCATCAGCCGGATGGCCTTGTTCGTTCACCACTTTCTCGACAAAGGGAATGAAAGTTCTCTCGGGAAAGAGAATCGCGTTTCGGTACTGACAAACAGCTTCAATCTGTTCCACCGCTCGAAGGGCTCCGAAGCGCCCGGACGCAATGCCGACGAAGCTACAGGGTTTTCCTTTGAGGCATTGAGGAAATGGTAGCAAATCAATGAAGTACTTGAGAGCGCCCGGAGGCCCACCGTTGTATTCTGGGATCACAAAAATAACTCCGTCGGTATCAAGTATGGCTTGTTCAAAGCTTAAAAAAGACGCGGGCTTGGAACTGTAGGATTGAGGGGTAAATGTATCCAGTGATAGGTGAGCAAGGTCTAGTAGTCTGATTTCATCCTGCGGCGCAAGGTGCTTTCTGAGGACCGTTTCAATGTATCCTGTCACTTTCCGGGTCATCGATTGAGGTCGGTTGGTCCCCACAACAAGCGTCATTTTCATAAAATGATTTCTAGCGGCTATTTTGAAACGGATAAAGCATTCATCATCAAAAATGAGAGGTGCGAGGGGCTGAGGAGTAGTACAATAAATGCCCTATGAACGTATTTGTCATCTCTCGAAATCCTGAGCTCTATTCAACTCGACGACTCGTCGAGGCCGGAGAGAAGCGGGGCCATCAATTCTTTGTCAGAGATCCTCTCAAGTTCACCGTGCATGTTAGCTCTCAGCTAGGTTTGTATTACCACTCTCGAAAAATTTCGATTCCCGATGCGGTTATTCCTCGGATTGGCGCTTCGATTACTTTTTTTGGTCTTTCGGTCGTTCGGCAATTTGAACACCTTAAGGTGTTTAGCCTCAATGACTCTCATGGAATCGCCTGCAGTCGAGACAAGCTCCGTGCTTTGCAAGTATTGAACTTTTACGGAATCCCTCATCCTCAAACGGCCGTGGTTCGCCGAAAATCTGAAATCATCAAAGCCATTGAGGAGATTGGTGGTGCTCCGGTCGTCATTAAACTTATTGAAGGAACTCAGGGCGTGGGGGTTGTTTTGGCCGAGGATCTCGGAACTGCACAAACAATTATGGAGCTCCTGCAGTTCGCAAAGCAAAATGTTCTCGTTCAGCAGTTTATCAAAGAGGCTCGCGGACAAGACATTCGAGCGTTTGTTGTCGGAGATCGAGTCGTTGCGGCTATGAGGCGAATCGCCGCTCACGGCGACTTTCGATCGAATGTTCATCGTGGAGGACGAGCGGAAGCGATTGATTTGCCACCCGCATATGCCCAAATGGCGGTTCGCTCCGCCCAGCTTGTTGGCTTGCAGGTGGCTGGAGTGGATTTGATTGAAAGTCGCAATGGTCCTATGGTTCTGGAAGTGAATTCATCTCCGGGTCTTGAGGGAATTGAGCGTGCAACAGGTGTTGATGTTGCAACGGAGATTGTTCAATATCTGGAGTCAAAGGCATCGCGTGAAGCAAGATCTTAAACAAACATTAGCCAAAGGGAAAAACACCTTCGGTTCTGTCGGCCAAAAGCTTCGTCGAGCTGAGCGCCGAACGCTTGTAGCCTGGATTCGATACGCTCAGAAGAATCGACAAAGTTTTTGGCTTCCGTTTGTCTTGTTCGCCATTTTGTTTCTCGACGGCTTTCTTATGTTTATTCCCAGCATGCTTCTTCTGGTCGCAGCCACGACTATCTCACCTCAACGCTGGGTCTCGTTTGCCATCATTTTTGCGGTTGCAGTGGCTGGCAATAATGCCGTGACCTACTTTGTTGGGCGCCATCTTCCTTTGAGTACAATCATGGATGTCATTGCTTTCTTCAATTTGGAGTACTTGTGGGCTTCAGCTCAATCAGCGCTTCAGCGCCATGGATCGATGGCGACATTTGTGGGGGCATTGATGGGGTTACCAACACAAATGATTACGGCTTTGATCGGGCTTGCGGATGCGGGTGCGATTCGAGCTGATTCTCAAGCTCAGTCTACTTATCTGTCAGCTCTTTCGCTTTCTTTCTGTGGTCATTTTATTAAAGCATTTGCGCTCGCAGGACTCACTCGATTTGGGTGGGTCAAGCTAGAGAAGAGGTTTCAGAAAACGGTTCCTGAATTGAGCTCATGATTTCTTTTTAACCAGATCTGTCATTTTTGCTGAGCTTTGAAGAGTTTGAGTAATGGCCGCGGCGGCGACGCTTGAGAGTACTTTGGCTTTTTGAACATCGGACACGGCTTGAGCAATATCGGTGTCCTCAACATTTGATCGCGCAGCAGTAAGATTCTCAAGAGCAGCTGAGTTAGCGTTTGAGCGGAACTTCAAAGCCGAGTACTCAGCGCTCATGTCGCCTAGCTGCTGACTCTCCTGTTGAATGCGAGCATCAATGGTTTCGAGCGAAGCACTTGCAGCAGCCGAGCTTGAGACATCAATCTGTATCAGGTCAGAAGAGGCATTCGCGTGAGTTTGAATCACTTGCCGGCTCGAGGAATCCATTGTGTCACTCGAGGCTTGAACGGCCAGCTCTCTAAGATCTTGGAGTCGCGCCAGGTTTTGATTGCTTTGCCCAGCTTGAATCTGGATGGATGCCTGGTCCCGAGATATCAACTCATTTTCAACTCGCGCGCTAGCTTGGGATTTTGCGAGCTCTTGAATGAGCGCGGCCGTTGAAGGATTGTCCTCAGCGCTATTTACGGCCTTACCAGAAGAGAGCTGCTGGATTCCCTTTTTTATCTTTTCGGTATGCTCTTTCAGCAGTCGTTGAGCTGAGATGGCTGACGAGCTTAGACCGCCCACTTTCATACAAATCCCTCTCTAGAAAAAAAACCTCCTCAAAATGTGAGATTTAGCAGAAGTTTCGCGATGGTCTTTGGTGCATCGCGTCAGTTTCTATTTTATCAGAGGTGATCTGACCCTCAAGACTGTCAAAAAAATGACGCTCTTACGTTCTATTCGGGGCGAACTCGATAGAATGCTGTGAACGTGGGTGTCGAGGACGAGTCCCTGCCCGCTAGCGATCGCAAGATTCCTCCACCTCCAGCAATCCAGATCACGCTCCCACATAACGGACCGATCCAAGGGATGAAATGTATCGCAGTTACAGCAATGATTCCGACGGCAGCTGCGCCAAGATAGGACTGTATACCTATTTTCTGGAGAATGAAGCGGCCCACTCCTAGGCAGCCTGCAAGAAACCCGGAGAAAACAATCAGTAAGGCAAACAAAACAAAGAAGGGAATGAGCGGAATTCCAACGATAGAGATCGCCATGACAAACACGACAGGAAGAAACAAGATGTAGGAGACGATTCCCCAGGTTAGAGATGCAAGGGGTGTTTGCCGAATGTTCCACTCCGCTCGTTTGGCAAAATCTGGAGCAATGATCAGAAACAGAGCTGCAATCAGAAAAATTACAGCACCAATCGCAATAGGAATTCCGACCATCAGCGGTAGTGCAAGCCACTTAAGAGTTGTTTGGGAGTTCAAAAAATCTCTTAGAGCTTGAAGGTGCTCTTGAGCTTCCTCTTGCCATTCGATCCAAAACCCCTCCTCAGTTGTGTCAGAGTCCTCATCAGCGATAATGGCTCCTGGCATTTGCTCTACACGACCATTCAAGGCAGTGGGTTTGTGGCTCACCTCTGATCCTGCCATCAGACGTACAGATCCGCGGACCAAAACGAGGTGCGTGGCTTTGCCGAAGAAATCAACGGCACCATTCATGATTACGATTGTTTCATAAACTTTGTCGCTGGGAACGGTGAGGTCATTCCAGATCACTATGTTTCGATCATGTTCTGAAAAAACGGCCTCGGCCTTCAGGGACGAGGTCAAACAAATCCAACTCAAAAGCAAAAAATAAAATCTCTTCATGGAAAAACTCTTGCCAGTCCTTTCTCAATTGCCGTTCATGACAAAATGATAGCGGCCTATTTGTTTGCTCTAGTCCTGAGTCTGGAAGTGGTCAATGTTCACGATGGAGACACGATTACGTTCAAAACGGGAGAGGGTTTTGTCGTCAAAGGAAGGCTGATTGGGGTTGATTGTCCCGAGGTCGAGCAGAGGGATCGAAGGTCAAAAAGAATCGTGAAGCCCGGTCAGCCCCTGGGCCTAGAAGCCCGCAATCGTTTAGCTGATTTGGTCAAAGAGCCCTTTCAAATCAAAACCTTTGGTTCTGATGTCTATGGACGCTCTCTTGTTTTGATTCAGCGCGGGTCACAAGGCTCCGCCAATGAGGTTTTGGTGCAGGAGGGGTTATGCGAGGTTTATCGACAGTCTCGAAAGACCAAAGGCTTTGAGGTTGCCCCTTTTGAGGGGGCTGAAGCGAGGGCGAAAGCTGCCAAGCTTGGGATTTGGGGTCTAAAAGCCTACGAGCCGCCTTCGGCCTATCGAAAACGGTATAGAAATTGAGACATTCGAGACTTGAAGAAACAGCCTAAAAGCCGATAAATAAGGGGCTTATGGCGTTACCTAAAAGAGATGAAAAAGTTAATTTCGGCGCTATTGATCGCGTTCGAAATATTGGTATTTCTGCTCACATTGACTCCGGGAAGACGACTCTGAGTGAGCGGATTTTGTTTTACACCGGAAAGATCCACAAGATCGAAGAGGTCAAAGGAAAGTCTGGGGTCGGTGCGACCATGGACTTCATGGATTTGGAGCGTGAAAAAGGGATTACGATTCAATCCGCGGCGACTTTTTGTCAGTGGAAAGATACAGCAATCAATTTGATTGATACCCCGGGCCACGTGGACTTCACCATTGAAGTCGAGCGAGCTCTTCGAGTTTTGGACGGAGCCGTGATGGTTCTTTGTGGCGTCGCGGGAGTTCAGTCTCAGTCCATTACTGTCGATCGACAGATGAAGAGATACAGCGTTCCACGATTGGCGTTTGTGAACAAACTGGATCGTCAAGGTGCAAGCCCTTATCGAGTTGCTGATCAGCTCAAGGACAAACTGGGACTTCATCCTGTCATGGTCCAAATCCCGATCGGTGCTGAAGATCAGTTCGTTGGTATCATCGATCTCGTCGATATGGATGCGACTTATTTTGATGGCGATAACGGTGAGAAGCTCCGAGTGGAGAAGATTCCTGCGGACTACGAAGCCAAGGCTAAAGAGTATCGTCAAAAAATGATTGAAGGCCTGGCCGATGTTGATGACGAGATTGCTCAGAAGTATTTGGAAGGAATTGATGTATCGGCTGATGAAATCAAGGCTGCCATTCGACGTGCGACGCTTGCACTCAAGATGGTCGCTGTGTTCTGTGGTTCAGCCTACAAGAACAAAGGGGTTCAGAAGCTGCTCGATGGCGTGACGTTGTATTTGCCTTCACCTCGTGAGCGACGAAACGAAGCTTTTGATTTGGACAACAGCGAGGCGAAAGTGGAGCTCGTTGCTGATCCTTCAAAGCCCTTTGTTGGACTGGCATTCAAATTGGAAGACGGCCGTTATGGTCAGTTGACCTACATGCGCGTCTACCAAGGTACGATCACTAAGGGTGATTTCATTAAGAACGTTCGAGATGGCAAGCGAATCAAAGTCGGTCGACTTGTTCGTATGAATGCCAACGAGATGGTTGATATCGAGGCGGCGTCCGGTGGTGACATCGTAGCGCTCTTCGGAGTCGACTGTTACTCGGGCGATACATTCTGTCTGGATGAGATTAATCTCTCCATGACATCTATGTTTGTTCCTCAGTCAGTGGTGAGCTTGGCGATTAAGCCTAAAGACAAGAATGCTTTGAATAATTTTTCAAAGGCCCTCAATAAATTCACCAAAGAAGATCCTACGTTCCGAGTACATGTGGATGAAGAAAGTAATGAAACCATCATGTCTGGAATGGGTGAGCTTCATTTGGAGATTTACTGCGAGCGCTTGAAGCGAGAGTTCAACGTGGAAACTGAAGTTGGAGCTCCTCAGGTCGCTTATCGAGAGACTATTTCAAAGGCTGCACCCTTTGATTACACCCACAAAAAGCAAACGGGTGGTCAGGGGCAATTTGCGAAAGTGGTTGGTATTTTTGAACCTCACACCGACCAAGCTGTTGATTACGAATTTTCAGACGAAATCGTTGGGGGTCGTATTCCTCGGGAATTCATTCCTGCTTGCGACAAGGGCTTCAAAGAGCAAATGCGCAAGGGTCCATTGATTGGATTCCCTGTGGTCAACGTCAAAGTTCGTTTGCAAGACGGTGCCTTCCATGTGGTCGACTCTTCAGAGATGGCCTTCCGTATTTGCGCTCAAACGGCTGTTCGGGAATTCTTGCCGAAGGCAAGTCCGACCATTCTTGAGCCTATTATGAAAGTGGAAGTTGAAACCCCCGATGAGTTCCAAGGAGCTATTTTGGGCGGTTTGAACCAGCGACGTGGTGTTGTCATGGGTTCAGAATCCAGTGGCAATATCGTCACGATCACCGCTGAGGTTCCTTTGAGCGAAATGTTTGGTTACTCGAATGACATTCGTTCTGCGACTCAAGGTAAAGCGACGTTCACAATGGAATTCGCCAAGTACTCTTCTGTTCCGAAAGGAAAGCAGGACGAGCTTGTGAAGAAATACCAAGAAGAGCGGGCCAAAGCGAACAAGTAAGCCTGAACAAAATTCAGATCAAAGAAGGGGCCTCCACAGAGGCCCTTTTTTTATGCCTTCGTCAGTGCTTTCCATTCATCCGCTGTCACGGGAGTGATGGAGAGGCGAGTGCCTTTTTGGAGAATGAGCATATTTTTGCAGGCTGGAATCTTTCTGATTTGATCAAGAGAGATGAAGTTGAGCTTTTTTACAAACTCAACGTGTCGAAGCATCCACCGAGGTTTGTCCTTTGTGGCGGTCTCATCGTAGTATTTCGATTTTCTATCAAACTGAGTGAGATCGGGCTTAGCAGGTCCCGAAATCCTAATCACACCGGCGATTCCTGAAGGCTCGGCATTGGAGTGATAGAAAAACGCGAGATCTCCGGGGCTCATTTCATCTCGCATGAAATTCCGCGCTTGATAATTGCGAACGCCCGTCCAATCGGTCGATTGATCGCGCGCCATATCGTCAATGGAGTAATCCGTCACTTCAGACTTCATGAGCCAGTACTTCATAGGTACTTATTTGCCGATATTTTCGAATTCCTCAAGACCTGTCAGAGAGACGCTTATGCCTGCATCAGTCCAGGATTTGAGCTTTCGATAAAGTGAATAAGTCGCGGGATCAACAATGATGCCCTCTTGATAGCGTTCATACCACTTGGGCTTGCGTTCTTTAATCAAAGCCTCCTCGTAGTCCAAGAGTTTACCTTGTGCTGGAGTCATGGCGGATCGCCGCAGCTGATCGAGGGAATAATTTTGGCCAAACTTCCATCCTTCATTTCCAAGTCTGACCTTCGTAAAGCCTAGATTCTTAAGCGCTGAGGCTGAGGGCAAAGAATCGATGTGAGCGGTTTCATTGTAATTATGAATGTCTAAAAGGACGATCGTTCCGAGGAAGGCCTCGTCACGCTTAAGATCGGCGAGCTTCAGTCTTTCTCGAAGAAGATTTTGATAGAGATAAAGCCGCGAAAGAAACAGCGAAGCTCGGAGAGCGCCGCCATCGCCAAAGGTTTTGGGTTTACTTGGAGTTCCATCGACAACCTCCTCAAACTCTTGATACTCCTTGGTGTAGCGCGTTGTCTCCATTGTGTAGGGGGCCGCAAAAAAAACAACTTCATCTTGGCGGGCGAGAAAAGGTTGTATCTTTCTTTTGTCTGAGTCCTTCAGAAAGAAATCAAAATACAAATCAACTCCATGAGTAGCTCCTACGAATTGAATCAGCAGCTCATCCGGGGCTCGCTTGCCAATCATTTCCGCCATATAAACGATCATTTTTTTGAAACGCTCTTCCTCTTTCAAGGCCTGATTGGGATCAACTCCGTCGAGCTGCAAATCAATTTGATCACTCGGCTCAAATCGGAGTGCCGTATCAAACTCAGACAAATCAATCGATGTGAGAGACTTGTCACCCAGTCGCAGGGTCTGAGGAAAGCTAATGAGCGATTTGCGTTGGAGAACGAGATTGATGTTCTCATCTGAAACACGAACGGCAGCTGGCCAAGTTTTGTTTAAGGTCAAAAGGGGTGATGGGCTGGCAAAGCGTTCTTTCCAGCGGCGCCATTCGCTATTAAGCACGAATCCATTGGGGCGCTGAAGGTTCTCTGGCTTGGTTGTTGTCTTCGCAGGGTTACGAGCCTCGGTGGGCTGTGCTGGCTCCGGGAAAAACCACAGGGCCAGTGATCCGAGTAACAAGGTTCTAAACAAACATTTCGTCATTCAGTTTGTATTGTATCCAGTTTGTTCAGAGAATTTCCATTCATGGTTCTGACATGAAAAACATACTCCCCGGAGGCGATCTTTCCTGGAATTTCGACAGGAACCATGAAGGGAACGATTTGCTCCAAGCAAATCTTATCCTTCTCCATTTCAACGATGGGGAGAACTTCAATGACTCGTGTTGTCTCATTGGCGCGGTAAACGGGAACTTCAGCTTTCATTTTCATACAAGTATTGCGATAGGAGCCCACAAGGACCAGCACTCGGCGATTACCATCTTGGTCGTTTCGAACGAAAAGAGCATCGACTGGTGCATACGTGTGGTTGTCGACCGCCCGATTCTCAGCCCGTCCAATCTTGAGCGTGTTGTAGAGACGCTCATCCTTCATTCCGATCAGTTTATACGATCCAGCGGGTAGAATGCCGACATCGACTACTTTGAGGGTCTTCGTTTTCACTTGAATGCAGACCGGCCGATTAAATTTGAGCGCTTCAAGTTGAAAGGGGATCTGCCCTTCTTGAAGATCTTCTGTGCGGGCGCGAACGACCACTCGGCCGAGAGCGTAGCAGGAATTGGGAAACTCAACCTCGATCATAAACTGAGCGACATCGTTGTTATCTAGAAATCCGGGTACATGAACTGCTCTGATGGGAGCATCGATTTTGACGGGCTGATTACCCTCAGGCTCATTTTCTGATTGCGGTTGAGCCGCGGTTAACGCCAACAAAGTAAGCAGTGAATAGATCTGCATAAGTTCCCCTTCCAACTTGAATCTCCCAAAAGTGCGTTCTGGAGTCATTTACTTTTTGGATCTTGGGTGTTGATGGCGGTTCATCGAATGCGTAAAAGATCTCCATGGGTGATTCCTGGCCTAAATCCGCTAAAACCTTATTGGAAGCTCGTTATAAAGCCTTTGTTTCTGGAGATGTGGACTTCATCATTGAAAGCCACCATCCCGAAAGCCGGGCAAACCTAGATCGAAGTTCTCTAGAGGCTTGGTCGAAGGAGTCTCAGTGGGGTGGTCTCACCATTGAAGAAGTCGAAGAAGGTAAAGAGGTTACCTTTATCACCTTTACGGTAAGGTATACTCGTGGGGCTGAAACAGTGAATCATCGGGAGCGTGCCGAGTTCAAACTCGTCGATGGAAAGTGGCATTATTTCGATTCTGAGTTTCCAAAGCCAAAAACGCTTAAGCGCGATCCAGAGCAGGTTGGTCGTAATGAGCCTTGTCCCTGTGGTAGCGGAAAAAAATACAAAAAATGTCATCTTGCTGCAGCCTAGTTTGGCCGTAACATAGAGCTCTATGATCCCAAGTTCAAGAGCGTCGGCCATGGTGGACTATGTCCGCGATCTTCAAAACAGAATATGTTTAGCTGTTGAGAAGTCGGATGGACGTAATCGTTTTCAGGCGAAGTCTTGGCAGCGAGATGGTGGTGGGGGGGGAGAGTCTCGAGTTCTCGAGGGTGGAAAGGTTTTCGAAAAGGCCGGAGTCAATGTCTCGGTTGTTCATGGAGAGCTTCCCTCGATGATTCAAAAGAAGTTTGGAAGTTCCTCAGCGGATTTCTTTGCTACAGGTCTTTCGCTGGTTCTTCACCCGTCTTCTCCGATGGTGCCAACGGTGCATGCGAATTATCGCTATTTTGAACAGCCCGATCGTGCCTGGTTTGGTGGCGGCGCTGATCTTACGCCCTATGTGTGGAATGAGGAGGACTTTCGTCATTTTCATCGAGTCCATAAGGAGGCCTGTGATCGGCATTCCAAAGAGCTTTATCCGCGATACAAAGCGGATTGCGATAGATATTTCTGGAATGAACATCGGGCCGAGGCTCGCGGGATTGGTGGAATTTTTTTCGATTACCTCTCGGATAACTTGGATAAGACCTTTGAGTTTGTCCGTTCTTGTGGAGATGCCTTTGTTGATGCTTATGTGCCGATTGTTGAGCGTTCCAAGGATAAATCCTTCTCTGAACGTCAAAAGAAGTTTCAGCTCTTACGGCGAGGTCGCTACGTTGAATTTAATCTAGTCTATGATCGCGGGACCTTGTTTGGTCTTCAGACAAAGGGAAACATTGAGAGTATTTTGATGTCCTTGCCTCCCGTAGTTAACTTTGACTACTGCGCTGATATGGAAACGAGTGAAGAGGAGAGAGCCCTCACGGCTTGTTTTAAGCAGCCGCGTCACTGGCTTTAGACTAGGGCTTTTTGCCGAAGACTCGTTTCAGTAAACTCTTTGTTTTTGAAATCAAACCGGTCTTTTTCTTTTCAGCCACCTTTTGAGTGCGAGGAGCTGAAGATTTATGAGCCGCTTCGTGTTTTCGTGGATGAGCCTGATGGGTCTTTTCACCTCGAGCGTGATGAGACTCCTGACGAGGCTTTTTGTGATGTCGGCCAGGGCGATCGGAACGATGATCGGATCGGTGATCGGATCGACCTCGCCGAGCCGGTTGAGCCCGCAGATCAAGATCATGCCCGTCGTATGATTTTACTTTTACTTTTTGAGCAATGCTTTCGAGCAGGCGCATCTGATCGGCATTATCCGGTTCCGCCAGTGCAATGGAGGTTCCTGTTTTGCCAGCTCTTCCAGATCTGCCTGAGCGGTGAATGTAGTCTTCAAGGCTTTGGGGTAAGTCGTAGTGAATCACGTGGGTGATATCGTCGATATCGATGCCTCGAGAAAAAACATCGGTCGAAATCAACGTTCTAATCTTTCCTTCTTTCAAAGCGCGCAAGGTTTTCTCGCGCTCTGGCATTGGGAGGCCAGCGTGAAGAACTGCTAGGTTTTCAACCTTGTTAACCAGGCCGTCGAAGACTTCATCACATTTGTTTCGTGTTTTGGCGAAAACAACGGAGATCACATCCGGTTGGGAAATGATCTTCAAAACATGTTTCATCTTATCACGCCGATTGCACATGAGAACAAAGTGCTCGATTGTATCTGAAGCCTTATCCGCCGAGTCGACTTGGATGCGCACTGGATCATGGCAATAGCGAGTCATGATGTTGTTGAGCTCTTCGGGTAAAGTAGCGGAGAAAAGCAGCGTCTGCTTACGATCTGTGACGAGCTCCATGATTTGACTGACTTGCGGAGTAAAGCCCATATCGCACATTCGATCGGCCTCATCGAGGACAACTACTTGGATGTCCGTCAGTCGAAGCGATCCTTCCTGAACCAGGTCGAGGACTCGGCCCGGTGTTGCAATAATCAGCTTGGGTTTATGTGCCTTCAAGGCCAAAATCTGAGGATCAATCGGCACTCCGCCATAAAGTGGAATGGATACAACGGCAGTTTGTCCTTCGACAATCTTCATTGCCTCTTCGTCAATTTGCAGCGCTAGCTCGCGAGTGGGGGCAAGAACCAAGGCGCGATTCACTTCACCTTTGAGAATCCTCTGAAAAATCGGCAAAAGATAGGCCATTGTCTTCCCACTCCCGGTTTTGGCTCCTGCGTAGACATCCTTGCTCGAGAGAATGGCCGGGATCGCCGCTTCTTGAATAGGGGTGGATTGAGTAAACGATAAGACCTGGGTCAAGTTTCTCAAGATGAGGGGATCAGCTAAAAGGGATTCAAAAGTTGCGGCCATAAAACCGGCTTATATCTATCCTATGCGCCGAGTTTATCAAGGACCGAAAGGATTTTTCGGGTTGTGATTCGATAATCTAGAACCTCAGCCCCCTTAGCCACGAGATCCTCGCGGTTATCCTCCCAATAGGCCCTATACTGGTACCAGCGTAGAGTCGGGCGCAGATGGTGAATGAGGTGGAGGTTTTGCTCCATCATCAGCCACTCAAGAGGCCTGGGAATCAGGAGTACCTTCGTATTTTGATACTTGTTGATCGCTCGACCGGGGTGATGAGGCCAGGCCGTGTTTAAAAACGCTAGGAAGCCAATTCCGGCTATTGTAGGGGCAATCCAAACGAGAAAGAAGACGGGGAGATAGCCCGAAATCAGCATTCCGAGAAGTGTCACCGCCAAAATCGCGAGAGATGAGTAAAGAATGCTTCTCTCGCCTCGAGTTCTCATAAAATTGTGAAAGTAAAAAATGTGATAGTGAACGATCAAAAAGAAAGATCGAACCCATCTCTCGGCCCAATGATTCCCAGAGACAAAATGATCGGGATCTCGCTCGCCTTGGTTCGTTCGAGCATGATGGGCCAGATGAATCTTTCTAAAAATGAGCGGCGAGCTCAAAAACAGCGGTCCGCTTAAAAAGAGAATGCCTTCATTGATCCAACGATTGGAGCTCGCCACTCGATGGACTGCCTCATGGAGAGGAGTAAAGGCAGCTACGACAATCACGGTTTGAATGCATCCGAGAAGGACCAGAACGTACCAATACTGCATTCCCACCCATAAGCCCGCGATAATATTGAGGACAAACGCTGATGCCAGCGTCAAAAAGATGAAGGGAGTCGGGTTAAACTTGAAATCCATTTCTTTCCCTCTCTTATAGTGTACCTGGCCTGAGCCCCCTTTCTCAAGTGCCTCTTTAGGGCGGTCTGATGGCGGTTTAGGCTAAGTCTAGGGTTTTGAGGTCAGGCAGGATGCGGCCTGGCGAACGTGATTTTCAACGATTTGACGAAGCTCATCCCGGAGGGTTCCTTTATTGAGCCGTCGATACCATGTGTTCAGAAGGTCGATGCGATGTCTGACCTGAAGTTCCAACGCGCCTCTCGAAGGCGAAGACTGTCTCCATCTCCACACTTCAACGCGGTCGAGATCGTAGTGATTTGAGTAAACAAAAGCATCGGCAAAACAAAGGTCTCCTGAATCGGAGGTATAGAAGTCACCTTGAAGGAGTCGCGTTGTCGGGCGCATTCGGTGTCCATATTGAGCGAGGCTAAGGCGCATGGGCCAATCGATCTTGGGGCGTTGGTCGAGGAGTTGGTTGAATCGAGAGGACTGGCAAACATCGAATGGACGATCTTTGGCTCGAATCAAAAACTGAGCGCGCTCAGGAGAGACAGAAGCCTGACGAAGGTAGCGATTTTTATAAAATTGTTTGAAGAGCTGAATCTTCTCGGCCTCAGTCTTTGCTTGGGTGAGCTGATCAATCTCTCCGGGCAGAAAGTTATGGGCGCAGGACCTGGCGCTGCACTTCATCAAGTCAGAGAGTTCCCTCTGAGTAAAGATTCGCGCATCGAGCGATTCGCTCCATTGTCCGTCAAAGACTTTGCTCTCGATGGGAACACATTTTCGAAATCGTTGAGAGAAGTCTGCAGTCTCAGCGGGAAGGTCGATTTCAATCTTAGATCCGGCAGCAATCTCGCGGTCGACGAGTTCATTCAAGGAGAGCTCGGCTGGGAGTTCAACGTGTGTGGATGGCAAAGAGGCTGGTACATTGGTGGAGGTGAGAGCAGCCGTCAAAACAATGAAAAGCAGTCGCATCACTCTAGAGTCTCAATGAAAGACTTTATCGCGTCAAACCATCTGGCAGCCAGAGTAGCTCAAACTGATTGCCATCGTGGTCTTTGAAGTAGAATGAGAGGCTTTTATCTCGATGTTCCTTGGGTGTTCCTAGCTCAGGAAGACCCATTTCCTTTAAAATATCGTAGGCCTGCTGAACCTGTTCTTTGGTTTCGACCACGAGTCCGATGTGCGGAGGATGGACTTCATGGTTTTTTTCAATCAGCGCGAGGGTAGTCCCATTGGACTTGACCATTCCCCAGTCCTCTTGTCCGGCCCAAGCGGGCTTAAATCCAAGCTTCAAAAAAAACTCCATCGACTTTTTCACGCTGGAGACTTTCACGGCGGCATGAGTCATCTTGATGTCGAGACTTTTGGCGGTCATCGGCCTTTACCTCCGAGTTTTTTTTTGATTTTGAGCATTGCCAACAAAGCGAGGGCTGCCTCTTCTCCTTTGTTGCCCATCTTGCCACCGGCCCTTTCGAGGGCCTCGGTCAGATTGTAGGTGGTCAAGATTCCGTTGCTGATCGGCATTCCTGATTGAAGGCTCACGACAGTCAGACCCCGGGCGGACTCATTGGCAACGATCTCAAAGTGATAGGTGTCACCTTTGACCACGGTTCCACAGGCAATGGCCCCGAGGAGTTTGCCTTTCAATTTCTCTCTCTTCCACTGAATGGCGAGAGGAATCTCGAGAGCTCCAGGTACTTGGAGGACTTCGTACTTCAGTTTGTTTTGGTCCAGAATCTGTTGAGCTCCCTCAACAAGCTTCGAGGTGATCGCTTCATTCCACAGGCTTTGCACAATCAAAATCATGAAACTGTCTTCTCCGCTGAGCTCACAAGAGTCAACATGTGACCCAAGCGCTCTTTTTTGGTCTGAAGGTACTTAGCATTCCTAGGGTTTGAAATCATTTCAATGGGGACTCGATCCACGAGCTCTAAACCATAGCCTTCGAGACCAACGATCTTCTTGGGATTGTTGGTCAGTAGTTTCATCTTGCGAACGCCCAATGATTTCAGAATCTGAGCGCCGATTCCATAATCTCGAAGATCGGCGGCAAATCCTAAGCGATGATTCGCTTCCACGGTATCGAGCCCTTGATCCTGCAGTTCGTAGGCTTTGAGTTTGTTCAAAAGTCCAATGCCTCGACCCTCCTGCCGCATGTACACTAAGACTCCCGCACCCGCTTGATCGATCTGCGAAAGAGAAGCTTGGAGTTGATCCCCGCAGTCGCAGCGAAGAGACCCAAAGACATCTCCAGTGAGACATTCTGAGTGCACTCGCACAAGAACGGCTTCATCCGGGTTCCAGGTTCCCTTCACGTAGGCAACATGCTGAGCATTGTCGATTGTGTTGGAGAACAAATGCATCGTGAAGCCCTCTCCAAATCGAGAGGGGATCTTGGCACTTCCTTCATTTCGGATCAGAGAGTCGTTGCGCATTCGATAGTTAATGAGCTCGGCAACAGTTCCGATCTTGAGGCCATGCTTTCGCGCGAAAACCTCAAGCTGAGCGCGTCGAGCCATCGAACCGTCTTCATTCAAAATCTCGCAGATAACGCCAGCCGGTCGAAGCCCAGCCATTCGAGCGAGGTCCACGCTTCCCTCAGTCTGTCCCGCACGCTTAAGAACGCCACCAGGTTGCGAACGCAGCGGAAAAACATGTCCCGGAGTGACGAGATCCCTCGACGAGGAAGTCGGATCGACAGCGACTTGAATCGTGCGAGCTCGATCGTGTGCAGAAATTCCGGTAGTGACTCCCGTTCGAGCTTCAATGCTTACGGTAAAGGCTGTTCCAAAGGGCGATGAGTTTTGCTTCACCATCATCGGCAGCTGCAGGTGCTCAACGATCGATTGATCGAGACTGAGACAAATGAGGCCTCGCGCTTCTTTGGCCATAAAGTTGATCAGTTCGGGTGTGATCTTTTCGGCAGCGCAAACCAGATCGCCCTCGTTTTCTCGATCCTCGTCGTCAACAAGAATGATGAGTTTTCCTGCTCTTAAGTCTTCAAGGAGTTCACTGACTGGTGATGTTTTCATAGTGAGGACCTTTCCTGTTTCAAAATGCTCTGCTGCAAGGTGATATGACTGATCGTTTTGCAAATAATATCGACTTCAAAGTTGACGAGAGAATCAACATGAAGTGCGCTGAGAGTTGTGCGCTCGAGAGTTTCAGGAATGAGTTGAAGCTGAATGGTCAACGATTTGGTGTTAACCTCATTGATGGTGAGGCTCACTCCATCAATTGTGACAGAGCCCTTTGGAATCATCATTGAGAAGTGCTCGCGAGGGATCTCGACAAGCATTTTCCAAAAGCCCTTTTCGTTTTCGATTTGCTGAACTCGCGCAACTCCATCGACGTGGCCTTGAACAAAGTGGCCTCCGAGCGAGTCACCTACTCGAAGAGCTCGCTCAAAATTGACGAGCTTTCCTGCAGTCCAACTTCCCACAGTGGTTTTTGAAAGAGTTTCCGGTGAGACATCGAAGTGAAGCAAAGAATCGGCAGAAACAAGTGTCAGGCACATGCCGTTGAGTGCGATGGATTCTCCTAAAGCCCACTGAGCCCGCGATGAGGGAGCTACGCTTAAGCGCTTCCCAGAAGGCAGGGTCGTCAGGGATTTGATCTCTGCTTTACTTTGAATGAGGCCTGTAAACATGGAGATATCCTTCGACCCACAGATCATCTTCGATGGGTTCAATGTGAGACGGTTTGAAGTTAATGCAGTCAGGAAGCGATTTCAAGCTCTTGCCCGAGCTCTTCAAGCTGAAGTTTCCTTGGCCTAAAGCAAGCCCGCGGCCGTAGACAAGAATCAGTCGATCGACGAGGCCAGCTTCCAAGAATCGTGATGCAGTGGTTGGGCCGCCCTCAATCAAAAGATGGCAGACTCCTTTCTGCTGATACATGTTTTGAAGTAGCTCTTTGAGAGCTGGAGTTTGAGTCAGAATCGTCACGTTGTCCAAGCCATTGGCTTTGACACATCGGAGTTTCGTTGGATTTTTTTGGGTTTTGCCGAGCACAAAAACTTTGAGCGCTTTCTTAGATCGACCCAGACGAACGTTCAGCTCGGGGTCGTCGCGGTCAATTGTCTTTGAGCCAACGGCAATGCCATCGCACTCCGAGCGCAAATGATGAACGCGCTCGCGAGCTTTCTTTCCTGTTATCCAAGTTGAATGTCCGAAGTCATCCGCCATTCGGCCGTCAAAAGTCATGGCCAGCTTGAGAGTCACATAGGGCATTTGGAGCTGCTGATTCTTGATGAAAACTTGGTTAATCGATGCGCTCTGCTGCTTGAGGCAGCCCAGTTGAACCGTGAGTTTTTGAGATCGAAGGTGCTTGATTCCGCGGCCTTTGACGTGGGGATTGGGATCCAGGTGAGAAACAACAACGCGCGAAAACTGCTTTTGGGCCACGGCCGGTGCGCATGGAGGTGTACGCTTCTTGAGATGCGAGCAGGGCTCGAGTGTGCAAAACAATGCGGCTTTGGTGAATTTCCGAAAGCCGCGACGTTCGGCATCTCGGATGGCTTCGACCTCAGCATGGGGGTGCCCTGGTCCTCGGTGAAACCCGGCGCCTACAATTCGTGACTGATAAACGATGACGGCGCCAACTTTTGGATTGGGAGATACAGATGCGGGAGCCTTTAGGGCCTCATTTAAGGCCATCTGCATGAAGAATTCATCATTTGAGAGAATCGAACTCACAAAGGGCCCGTACAATAGCAGATTTTGGGGGGTCCACAATGACTTTCGGGGGGCACGCAAGGGCTTAAAATGACTTCCGAAAACCCAAAACTCCCTGAAGTTTTGCTGGCCAAAACCCGTGTCCACAGTGGTAAAGAGGGGGGACATAAAAACGCGCAAAAGCGGAGGTTTAGCCAGCTATGAGAGTTTTATCAGTTTGTTTGATCGCGGTTTTGGGGATTCTTTCGTCAGCTTGTTCAGAGCGGGTGGTGGGCTCCAAATCGAGACCCTTCACGATGTATTTTGTTCCTTCCGTTGATGCGGAGGCGCTGAACACTCACGGTGCAAAGCTGGCGGCTTTTGTCTCTCAAAAAGTTTCACAAGAACTCTACGGCAAGGATGAAGGCTTTTTCGTGAAAACGGCTGTGCCAACGAGTTATGTGGCTGTTGTCGAAGCGATTGGAACGAAGAAAGCGGACTTCGTGATTTTCACAACCTACGCCTATATTTTGGCCAAAGATATTAAGGGCTATCCGATTGATGCCGTCTACACGGTCCTTCGTGGTGAACATCATCCCAAGGCAACAACCGCTGGGCAAATCATCACCCGAGCGGGAAGCGGTATTAAAAAAATCGAAGATTTGAAGGGCAAAAAAATCGCCTTTGTGGATCCAGCCTCTCTGACTGGGTTTGTGCTTCCAACAAAGCTGCTGAATGATAACAAAGTCACTGTTGGTGAAACTGTTTTCGCTCAAAAGCACGATAACGTGGTGACCATGGTTTATCAGGGGCAGGTGGATGCCGGTGCGACCTACTATCAGGACCCGGAAATGAAGAATGAGGGCGGCAAAGAAGTTCGAGTTCTCAAAGATGCTCGCGCTCGTGTCATGACTCAGTTTCCCGATGTTGAATCAAAGGTGAGCATCTTAGCTGTGACGCCCGAAGTTCCTGGTGAGCCCTGGGCCATTCGCACCAACCTGTTTGCTGATCAGCAAATGAATGAGAAAGTTCGCAAGGCTGTGCTCAGTGCGGTGGGTGACTTTGCCAAAACTTCGGATGGCAAGATTTTGCTCGATCAGGTGGCAACCGGTGTGGGCCTCCAAGCCATCACGGACAAAGATTATGATCTAGTGCGGGATATGGTCAAAGAGGCTCAAGTGAATATTGAGCAGGTTATCGCGGGGCAAAAGAGATGAAGTCTCCTGTTTTGGAGATTAAGAATCTCACCAAAGTTTATGACGGTGGTATTCGCGCGCTCAATGACATCAATTTGACCCTCTACGAGGGAGAGTTCCTCGCGATCATCGGATTGAGCGGATCTGGCAAATCAACCTTGTTGCGCTGTATTAATCGGTTGATTGAGCCGACAAGCGGATCGATTAAGTTTCGCGGCGTCGAGATGACGACCTTGCCCAGCTCAGATCTGAGATTGCAGCGGCAAAAAATCGGAATGATTTTTCAGCAATTTAATTTAGTGAAGCGCCACAGCGTTTTGAAGAATGTTCTCTCAGGGGCTTTGGGTCGTAAGTCCACGATCGCTGGAGTGGCGGGATTGTTCTCTGCGGAAGAGCGAGAACAGGCACGACAATATCTCGATATGGTGGGCTTAGCAGAGAAGGCTGGCAAGCGTGCTGACGCCCTAAGCGGGGGGCAGCAACAGCGAGTCGCGATTGCTCGCGCTCTGATGCAAGATCCTGATATTTTGTTAGCAGATGAACCCGTGGCGAGCTTAGACCCCTCAACTTCACACTCCGTGATGAAGTATTTGGAGAAGGTAAACAAAGAGCTCGGCAAAACGGTTTTGTGCAATCTGCACTTCTTAAGTTTGGTTCGCCAATACACAACTCGAGTGATTGCTCTTAAGGGAGGTTCCATTGTCTTCCAAGGTCGGCCTGATGAAATCGATGAAGCCTGGTTCAAACAAATTTACGGAGAAGACGCCGTCGCCGTTGAGATCCATTAACGAAGAGGGCTCTCCAATGAACGAAAAATCTCGAAAAGAAAAGCGCAAAGCCCTTTGGAAATCTTTGCTCATTGATTGGGCTATTTCCTATTATGCCTTTTTTGGATCAGCCACACTGTGGAGTATTTTCTCTGGGGAAGGACAGCAGCTCAGTTCGTCTGCTTTAGTGTTGATCGCACCTCTTTCATTTGTTTGGGCGATTGCCTTGATGAAGTTCTCATTCTCTCTTGGTAAAATTTTAGTCTATCGAACGAACCCTGTGTTGAAAGCCGAATCTCGAGAGCCATTCCGCTGGCTTTCCAGTGTTTCTGGAATTTATGCCATTTATGTTTTGGTTATTACCATGATCTTGGGCTGGCTTCTCAACGAAGTCGACCCTGTCGCGCTCTTTGATGAAGCGGGAATCGATGGAGTCTGGAGGATTTTCTCAAGTTTGCTGAGTCCGGATCTTTCCATTCTCTCCTTAGTTTTCAATGCAATGGTTGTGACGGTTTATATTGCGCTGATGGCGACCAGTATTGCGATTCCATTCTCATTCGTTTTGAGCTTCCTTTGTGCGCGTAATTTGATGGATTTTTCCAAAAGCTCACGAGCCGTCTACAGTGGCCTTCGGTTTTTGTTCAATTTCAGTCGATCTATTGAGCCTTTGATTTGGGCCATTGTGTTTTCAGTTTGGGTGGGAATTGGGGCTTTTGCCGGGATGATGGCCCTGATGATTCATAGTATTGCCTCGCTAGCGAAACTTTACTCCGAGCAGATTGAAAGTATCGATCGTGGCCCCATCGAAGCTATTGAAGCAACGGGTGCTAATCGAATTCAAGTGGTTTGGTATGCAGTTGTCCCTCAAGTCATCCTGCCATTCTTGTCCTATACGATCTATCGATGGGATATTAACGTTCGAATGGCAACGATCATCGGACTCGTCGGGGGTGGTGGGGTCGGAACATTGCTGATGCAATATCAAGGTTTGGCAAAGTGGAATGCGGTCGGAACTATCGTCATCATGATTGCCATCGTTGTTTGGCTCATGGATTGGCTTTCATCAAAGATTCGCCAGGCGATTTACTAAGGGCGATAGGTCATTACTTCGATTTCGGATTTCAGGTAGACGTAGAAAATCTTTCGAAGCTTCTTGCTCCACTCTTGGTCGGGCCTGAGCAGCCAGTCCCCCAGATCCTGAATCTGCTCGAATCGTAGTTGCGACACATGTGAGGCAATTGTTCTCCATTCTGCGAACGCCTTTGATCTGTCCCAGTGAAAGACGAGCCATTCGATGAAGTCTTTTTCATAGGGAAGAAGGCCATACTGGTCGGAGACTCGCTGGTAGGCAAAGAGAATAGCGACAATCTCATTCCGGATGCGTTGTCGGGAGCGTTCTTCGGAGTCCTCAGTTTCCTGAAAGGTTTTCATCCGGCCCGATTTAAAATCCCGATAGTGTCCAATCTCATGAGCAACTGAGGCCACGGTGGCGATGATCACATTGTTTTGTGGGTCAAAATAACCATGGGTGAGCTTTTCCCCACAGTGCTTGCGGAGCTCTGAAAGATCATCAAAGATCTTAATGGTTGGCTCACCATTAACACCGGGTATCTCGAGCATACATGGCTAGTTTATGAGATCCCGGCAGGGCTGTCGCCCTGCGGGGCATCAAGGCTCTTTACATTAGCTTTGAGACGCGTCATCTAAAGAGTGATGATTTTCATGGATAGCCAAGGTCGGATTTCGCAAGAGCCCCCAATGGTTTCGTTTTTGGATCACGGGTTTTTGTTTGGTGATTCAATTTATGAAGTGGTGCGCGTTTATCAGCGCAAAGTCTTTGGATGGAATGCGCATCGAGCAAGACTTTTGGAGAGTGCAAAACGTCTCAATATTCCCATTGAATCTCAGCTTCTCAAGATTGAAGAGCGAATGAAGCAGCTTCTGAGGCAGCTGGGAGAGCCCGATGCAGCTCTAAGAATGGTGATTACTCGAGGCGTAGGAAAGCTGCACATTAATCCGCGAACATGCGGGGAGCCTCAGATTCTGATGGCTGCATGGAAGTACGAGCCCACTCTCCACAGCAAGCCGGTTTCTCTCGTTGTTCCTAAGGTTCGCAGAAATCCACGTGAGGCAATGGATCCTGCTATCAAAAGTGGAAACTACCTCAATTCAGTCATGGCCTATCAGGAGGCGCAGGCCTCGGGGACTGATGATGCTGTACTGCTTAATCCCGCTGGCCATGTGACTGAGATGACGACGAGTAATATCGGATGGTTTAGAGGATCAACTCTCTGCACTCCTGCTGATGAGTCCGGAATTTTGTTGGGAGTTACGAGGAAGGTGCTTTTGGATTCGCATACCGTTGAGACTGGGCTCTACGGAGTGGAATCCTTGGAGGAAGCAACAGAGGTGTTTGCTCTGTCGACCTTTAAAGAGGTGGTTCCCGTTGCTTTGATTCAGTTTGAGAGTGGAAAGCGCAAAGAATTTAGGGATTTTTCACAAACTCAGAAGCTTCAGAGGTCGTTTCATTCAGTTGTTGAGAAAATTCTTTCAAACGAGCCAGAATGGTACTGATGAGTCAGGTTCAGGTCCCATTTGATAAAAGTCTCGTTCTTAGCAAACAAGTTTGGCTCCCAGCTCTTGGAATTTTTGTTCTCGATCAATTGACGAAGTATTGGGTGATTTGGAAGTTGGAAGTCGGTCAGTTGGTTCCAGTTTTTCCATTCTTCAATCTCGTGCACTATAAAAACCGTGGCGCAGCCTTTGGGATGTTTCATAATGCGAGTCCAGAGTTTCGGATGGTTTTTTTCGGCTTGGTGACCCTCGTTTTCTTGGGCTTAATTGTCTATTGGCTGGGAACGGCGCCACTTCGCGAAAAGGCCTATCGTTGGGGGCTTGTGCTCATCCTTGGTGGAGCCCTGGGTAACGTCAAAGACCGCGTGATTTTTCAGGAAGTGACAGACTTTTTGGATTTCTACATCGGTGCATATCACTGGCCTGCCTTCAATGTGGCTGATTCTGCGATCACGGTTGGTGTTTGCTGGATCATGTTGTTGCAACTTCCTTGGCATAAATGGCTTTCCAAGAGACACTGAGTCGTGTTGCCGGTTCTGTTTCCGGGAACCGCTTTTGAGGTTCCCACTTATTTTGTTCTTCTTTTGCTCGCTGGTTTGGGAGCGATCATTTGTGGAATCTACAAAGCGAAGTCCTATGGTCTAAAGCCCTATCGAGCAGTTGATATCGGTTTCATTGGCTTTGTGGGTGGACTGCTGGGCGGACGCCTGACCCACATTTTGATTGAGGCTCCGAGCTACTATTGGGAAAGTCCTGTTAGAGTTCTTTATTTTTGGCAGGGTGGATTTGTCTTATATGGAGGGTTGATTGGGGGATTTCTGGCCGGTCTACTCGCGATAAAGTTGTTCAAGGAGCCCATCATTGAGTGGATGGACGCCCTGGCTGTGTCGATATTGGTCGGAGTGGCGATTGGGCGAATGGGCTGTCTTGCGGGGGGCTGCTGCTACGGACTTCCAACAGAGAGCTTCATCGGTCTGACGTTTACCCATCCATTTGCCTCAGCTCCACTTCATCAGGCCCTTTATCCAACTCAGCTCATGGAGGCTTTGTTTTGCGGTCTGCTGGCATTGGTCCTGTGGTTTATGTTTCCTCGGCTTCCTCAACGAGGGGGTATTATTTTTGGGATCGCAGCGATCGGCTATGCGGTCTTTCGCTTTCTGATCGAGTTCATTCGGGGTGACGTCGAACGGGGAGTTTATGCTTCCGGAAGGATCACGACTTCTCAGATTATTTCCCTCGTGGTGATTGCGGCTGCTTTGATTTTTCTATGGCGCAATCGTCGACCTAGTTCGAAAGCCTCGATTTAATCAACCAATCTTGGAGAAAAGTCGACGAGCGTTTTCATGGACTCGCTCGTTTAGTTCGGCCACAGGAATTCCACGAAGCTCAGCGAGAAACTGGAAGGTATGTTTTACAAAGCTCGACTCATTGCGCTTTCCCCTCATGGGAACAGGCGCGAGATAAGGAGAGTCTGTTTCAATCAAAATGTTTTCGAGCGGAGTTTTCAAATAAACATCGCGAAGAGCCGACGCATTTTTGAATGTCACGATTCCCGAAAATGAGATGAAAAAGCCCTTCTCAACTCCAAAACTCGCAAGCTCTTGAGTTCCCGTGAAGCAGTGAAAAACGGCAGATCCCTGATAGGATTTTAAAAGCGCCATCGTGTCAGATTCCGCATCTCGTGTGTGGATCATCAAGGGCATTTTGAGTTTTTGTGCGGCATTAATATGCCATTCAAAAGTTGCCACCTGATCATCTCGAGAGGAGTTCTTATAGTAATAGTCTAATCCGCACTCCCCAACCGCGACACATTTGGAGTGGGATAGGGCGCTAGAGATCTCGCTGAGAAGAGGCTGATCCTTTCCACAGGTAGACGCATCGTGGGGATGAATGCCTGCGGTAAAAAAGACTTCAGGCACTTTTTCTGCAAGGGCTTGAGCGCGTCGGCAAGCATCGGCTGAAGTCCCGGCGCCAATGTCGATCAACAAATCACAGGTTTCTACAGCGCGCTGAAGAACGTCATCGCGGTCCTGATCGTAATCGGGACATGAGAGATGGGTATGGATATCCAAAAGTTTCATACGAGTGATTGAGCCCAGGCTCTATCCCAGACAATCTTTTGATTCAAGTTTCTCTGAAGCTCAGACAGCCCGGGCTCAAGAACTGGCGCCAAAGACGACCAATGTCCTGGGTACTTGCGCTCAGAGGCCTTTTTGAGGAGTCGTCTAAAACTTTCGTAAGCCGTCTCTCGTGTTTTGAGTACGGGCTCGAGAAGTTCTTGGGTGAGAAGGGGTTGCTGATTTTGAATAGCCTGAAACAAGTCTTCCTCCTGAGAAGTCCACTCCTCTGGGAGTTGAGAATTCCACTTCACTTTGAGACACCGAGATCGAACAGTGGGGAGCAGTTGAGAGCAAGAAGTCGTGCCAATCAAGATAATCCAAGAACTTTGAGGTTCCTCCAAAGTCTTGAGAAGAGCGTTTTGGGCTTGTACTTGAGAAGGTTCAAGATTTTCAAGACTCAGCAAACGATAAGAAGATTCAAAAGGCTTCTGTCGAATTCCTCGAAGAGCGTCCCTTAGATCGCTGATGGAAAAATCCGAACTTAACTGGATCCAGTCGGGATGGTAACCCTTGGCTATTTTTTTGCAGCCTTGGCACTGCCCACAGCTTTCTGAAGATTCGCAAAAAACATGTCGGCTGATCAACTGAATAAGCTCAATTGCATTCTCAGACTCAATGATCAAGGGCGACGGATATCTTCGATTTTTTAAAAGCTCGGGCCAATTCATTTTGAGTCCCTCACCCTGAGTTTCGGAAGCCATTTGCTCAAATCGCGAACAAGTTGAGAGTGTACCTCTTGTCGACTCTGATTAGCGTCCACAATGAGGAAACGGTTGTCTTGATGAGCGAGATGGAGGAAACCTTTCCTGACTTTTTCATGAAAGGCCTTGGATTCCTGATCAAACTTATCATGCTTTGACTTTGAACTTAATCGAAGTTGAGGGGAGGAAAGTAGGTAGATTCGCTTTGGCTTTACACCTTGCACGGCGAGTGCATTTAGCTCTTTGAGGGTCGGCAGGGGAAGGCCCTTGACGAGACCTTGATAAACAAGAGTTGAATCCTCAAATCGATCTGAGATAACGACGTAGCCCTTTCGAAGAGCAGGAGCGATGACTTGATTAATCAGCTCCCGTCGACTGGCCTCAAGAATAAATGTCTCTGTGAGGGGGTCTAGCTTCTCGCGTTTCAAAATCTTTCGAAGCATTTCTCCTGGGCGAGTGCCTCCAGGTTCGCGAGTCGTCAAAACTTTATAGCCACATTGGCGTAGCTTCTTTTGCAGTAACCGAATCTGAGTTGATTTGCCGGTTCCATCGGCCCCTTCGAAACTCAAAAATAAACCCCGAGACATGGAGTTAACCTAACGACAGGGAGGAGATTTTTCTAGGCTAAGTTGAAGAAGTCGGCTGTGAAGTCTTTAAATTGCGGTGAATCGTCGCAATCAGATCCTTGAAGTTGTAGGGCTTGCTCACAAAGGAGTCCATTCCTGCCTCAAAAGCCTTTTCCACCTCATTTGGCATGACCCCAGCAGTCACTGCAATAATGGGTGTTGAGGCGAGATCTGTGTTGGAAATTTTCCGAATCATTTGGGTCGCGGTAAACCCATCGGTCACCGGCATTTGGCAATCCATGAGAATGATGTCGATCACTTCCTTTGATCCAATCAGTGTATCAACAGCTTGTGCACCATTTGTGGTCAAGATGCATCGGCCCCCGGCCTTCTCGATGACTTTGCTGACAATCTCTCGAGAGACGTCGTTGTCTTCGGCGACCAAAATCAATTTACCTTTCAGTGAATCCTCTTGAGGTGGCACAGCTCTAAAGTCGAACATTTTGGCAGCGGCTGTCTTGAGGTTCAGTGAGAATGTGAATGTGGATCCTTGGCCCAGCTCGCTCTTGACGCTCACTTGGCCCTGCATCAGTTCAATAAGGTTTCGAGCAATCGTTAAGCCTAGTCCAGCCCCTCCTTTTTGGGAGGATATCTCCTCAGCAAACTGAGAAAAAGGGTCAAAAATCTTATCAAGATTTTCAGGTGAGATGCCCATTCCAGTATCTCGGATTTCAACGCTTAATCGAACATTACTTTTTGTTCGCTCAGCGATTCCGACCAAGACGGTGACCCCACCCTTCTCGGTGAACTTGATTCCGTTGCCGACAATATTCCATAAAATCTGTTTAATTCTTCTTGGGTCTCCGTGAACCCAAAGAGGGCTTTTGATCTCGGACTTAAGGGTGAGATGAATCTTTTTCTCTCGTGCCAGAGATCGAAGAAGTGTCAATGTTTCGTCGAAGACGCTTGCGACCTCGATGTCTTCCTCTTTGAGATGAAAATGCTCAAAGTCCATGCGAGAGAAGTCGAGAATGTCCTGAATGATGGTGACCAAAGATTCGGCAGAAGCTCGAATGGACTGAACATAACGAGCTTGTTCGTCGTTGAGCTTGGTATTGAGCAGTAAGTTGGCCATTCCCAAAACACCGTTCATGGGGGTTCGGATCTCATGACTCATGTGCGCAAGAAATCGAGCTTTGGCGCGTTCCCCTTCTTCGGCCTTTCGTCTGGCCTCGACGAGTTGATTCCGAACTCTGACTTGCTCAGTAATGTCTCTGAAGAAGATGGAAAGCCCCGTCTCCGAAGGGTAGAGTGAGGTTTCAAAGTAGGAATCGATCCATGGCACCGATTCCTCAAAGACGATCGTTTTGCCTGAGGACATGGCCTCATTATATTTATCGTAAACACGAGTCCCCACGAGGTGTGGATAGGCATCCCAAAGGTGGGTTCCCAGAAGTTCTTCGCGAGGACGTTGAGCGACCATTTGCGCCGATTGATTGAGGTAGATGAGTCGCCACTCACGATCAACCACAAAGAAGCCGTCGGTGATCCGCTCCAAAATCGAAGTAAACTCAGGAAGATTACCCCGCAGGAATGACTCCATCTTATGTTGGGTCGCTGGGGGGTTTTGAGGAGGCTGAACAGTTGAGTTCATGCGTAGAGTTCTTTCGACAGGAGAGTTACCCGATCTTTTAAAAATTCGCCATAGGGGGGGACAAAGGGCTTCCCGCACCCCCGCAAATGCGCTAAATAAGGGCCTACGAGGTCGCGATGCCTCGAAGGGATATTGGATAGTGATTGTAAGTTTTGGATTCATCTTGGCGCTTATCAGCGCTCAAGGCGATGGATCGACCCATCGGTCTCGTCTTGCCAGAACACTACCGGAGGCTCCCATGGCTCCGCCGGCTGCTTCAGCGACAGTTGTTGTTGAAAGCGGAGACCCTTTGTGTGAGCGAAGTGTCAAGAGTATCCGTCTGCCCTTGCCAGAGGATCTTGCGGGCTCAGGCTTTCAGAGTGCCCATGTTCGTTTGATTCTTCCTGTTGAGGGCCCCAGCGTTTTGCTGCCGACACTCCATTCTGTGCCTGCGGAACTTCGAGCAGATATTGAAAGCTCTGATCAAGAAGCTGAAGCTTGGTTTCGATTTTTCGTTGCTGACTCAAGGATTCCGATGCGATTTTTGATAGGCGATCCCACCGGAGGACATTCCTATTCGGATATCTCGAGTCAGGAGAAGGTTCTCAATTCGACCATTGCATATCGGCAAATCCGTATCGTCAGATCCATGCTTCTGCGGTTCATTCACCTTTGGGATGATTTCGTCGATATGATTGATAACAAGAAACGACTGATGGTGGATATCGATGAGTCGCCGATGCAGCTCATGAAATTGCACGAAAGCCGGATTGCTGAAGTTTGGGATAAGATCGAAAAGAATATTCAGTTGAGGATGCCAGGCGTTCCATTTGATTCAGAGCCGCTGCTCTTTGGGATTCGGCGCACCGCCTTTGCAGGCTTGATGTTTTCCAAGGATGTTCCTGGCCGACACTTTTTGAGATCAGCCTATAAAAACCATTTGCTGAAGCGCCTTCCGGAGAAATCCCGTTTGAGAAAGTTCATAGAGACTCTCAATGATACTTATGTTGCCTATACCGCGAAGGTCTTACTGGAGGCATTTGATGGTCCTTTTGAGGCGCAGTATCCGAAATCAATTCGAAAGCATTTTCGTGCGCTCAGCTATATGATGGAGCTTCTGTATGTGCCAGCTCTCGTGAAGCAAAATGAAACTCAAGAAATGCTCTCGGGGGAGATCGCCCGCCGAGCCCGACTTGATGATCAGACCGCCGGTGAGACCTTGCTTCTTGTGATGGATCGGATCAAGAAGTTGCCCGCGGAGCAGCGGGCTTTTGTCGTCCGCAATCTTCCTCTGTTTGTTGAAAAATATGAAATGATACTCAAAAAGAAAAAAGTTCGGGCGGGTGATGAAAAGATTACCCTCTTTCAAATCTATACTGACT
>CAZZLQ010000013.1:0-38893 GCA_964655245.1 uncultured Bacteriovoracaceae bacterium
GATGAAATGGTGACTTTGTGTTTTTCCGCAAAGCTGAGAGTTTCTCTGATCACTTCATTGGGTGTGAGATGTCCGATGTTGAGCGATGCGCTTAGCGCAGAGTGATAGACAAAATCCGAGTGAGGGGGAATAGCGTCTTCATACGGACCAAACTGAGCAAATCGATGCTGAAGAAAATCCTGCAAAAGTTTAAGCGCTCCTTTTCGATCCGTGGGAAGCCAGAAATTTTTGAGATCTCCGGGATGATCTGGAAAAAACTTTTCAATGATCGCGGCAACCTTAGAGAAATCGTCATCCTGCTTTGTTAAAGATTTCGTGATTTCCGGAGGGTTTAGTTTGGCAGGGAGAGGCTTTCGATTGTCCTCATCGAAACTCCATTGGCCTCCTGTAGGCTTCAAGTTCTTGTCGACGAGGATCTTCAATCGCTTTCGCTGACTCTCGTAAAAGTTCTTCATGAAGGGGCGCTTCACTGATTTGAGATAGGATGCAAACTGATCGCGAGTGGTCAGGAACATGGGTGAGGGGTGCAAGACGAGTTCGACCCCCGCAGTTTTGAGTGATTTCTTCAGTTCATCCTCAAAAAACTTGTCCTCAATTTCGTAGCAATGAATGGTCTTAGTGCGGTTTTCCTTAATGAATTTAATGAGTTTACTGTTTAATGAACTGTGATCAGTGAGGGGCTCATAGTGCACAGTTTGACGCGCTTGCATTAAACTAGAGTGATATCTTCGCATGGAAAGCAGGAAGAAGAGGATCTTGTGTTTATGATATTTGAAGTGAGTACACAGGCCATGATCCTCGGCCATAAAGATCGGAATATTTTCGACGGCGAGTTTAGGAAACAGTTGACTGCCAAGAATGAGTAGTACGTCCGTAGAGTTTCGCATTACCGAAACTTTATCATCGTTAAGACCGCCAGTTGAGCTTTCCTTGTGATTTTCTAGGTGGCATCATAGGAGGTGAATTTATGGCTCCGGATCAGCAATGGTCATGTCCCCAGATTAGCGATCTTGCTAATCAGATAGGAAGCTTCCTTCAGTATTGGGGGTTTAAGCGCGTTCATGGAAGAATCTGGACGGTTCTTTATTTGTCCAAAAATGATTTAGATGCTGCGGCCCTCAGACATCGATTGAAGATATCGAAAGCGTTAGTGAGTTTGTCGATGCGAGATCTACTTCGCTATGGTGTGGTTCAGGAAGTAGGAAAGAGCCGGCGTGGAACAACTTTGTATCGTGCAACCAACGATGTTCGTCACGCAGTTGTCAAAGTTTTGCAAGAGCGTGAGTACGAGATGATTTCAAAGATTTCGAATGCTCATAAGGAATGTGAGCGAATTGATACCACGAACTTGAATCGCCTCGACATTGATGGTGATCGTCTCAAGTCATTGTCCGAAATGATTGGTTTGGCCTCATCCTTGATTCAAGGCGTGCTCGACAATCATTCCACTTCTCCTCAGATCCTTGCAGGCTTTGTAAGTATGCTTAAGTCTAAGGACGGGGAAGCTGAAGTTTCTTCCAGAGAATAAGAGTTTTTCCAAAAAAGATGACCAGACAAATGGCTGCAACAATGTGGATGATGGGCCATCGTCCCGCATGAGCAATCGTCCCGGTAATGATTGAAACGACCAGTATTGCAAGACCAACGAATCCGCTCGCCTGCGCATTCTTCATGGTGACGCGCAGTGTTTCTCGAGATGAGTCCGTGAGATTCCCTGAGACAACTGCTTCTTCCAGTAGCCGCTGTGAGTTTTGAGAGAGAATGAAATGGCTCACGATGCCGAAAGCGAGACTTCCTAGGGCCAGAATGAGATGCAGAATGGGAGACGTCTCAGCTGACTGGCTCAGAAAAAACCCCGTCAAGAGATTCCCAACAATCATGAGGGTCGAGAAAGCCCAAAGCATGATGCCTGTGGTGAACAACCTAGCGCTTCTCCTTAAGCTTCGATTCGATTTTCTTCATGCGAATCCAGAGATAGATGAAACCGGCCATCAGGACTGCCCACAAAGAAACGAAGCCAAGAACGAATGAAAAATAGGTATCAGGCATTGAGAGTCTCCTCTGCTTTGGTGATGCGATAAAAAAGCCAAACATACATTCCTGCTAAGCAGAGAAAGCTCACGGTCATCAGTTCAAGTGCTAGCTGGTAATCCGCCGGCAATCCCTCAGGATTGCGCAGAACCGAAGGGTGAACCCCTCGCCAGAGCTTTACGCTGAGATGAATGAGCGGAATATCCAGGACGGCAATGATTGCCAAAATCGCTCCGACGATGGCCCCGCGATGGGACTGCTGTCTGTCATTGAAAAGCTTTCGAGTAAAAAAATAAGCGAGCATCAGAACAAACACCACAAAGGTGGTGGTCAGTCGAGGATCCCAAGTCCAATAAACACCCCAGATCGGCTTTGCCCAGATGGGGCCTGAAATCATCACGATCGATCCAAAGAGAATTGCTCCCGCCATGGAGGAGCGAGCAAGTCTATCCATCTCCACCTTGCGTTGCGCAAGAAAGATCGCTGAGGCAATTCCTGAAACGACCAGGCATCCGTACATCGCAAAGGCCGAAGGGACATGGAAGAAAAAAATCTTTTGAACAAAACCCTGCCCAGCCTCAGGTGCGAGATTCAACAGGACAAAACCAAGTGAAAAGCCGCTTAGAATCAAGGTTGCCAGAGGCAAAATCAACGCCGCCATAAGACCGATCGTAATGATCTTAGATCAATTCGTCGAAGAAAAACTCAAAGAGAAAGAAGCTGAGAAAGCTGCCAATGACGAGAAATGACAAAACAAGAGACATCCAATTCCAGCTCCAACCCTCTGAAAGGCCATAGGCTGCAAGGACAAGAGGAGTGCTTAAGGGCATGAAGAAAATGGAAAACAAAAACTCGCGTTCTATTTGAAGCATAAGGCCCAGGAGAGTTCCAAAGGGGGCAAGGGCACATGAGACAAAGAGCGAGACCGTCAGGAGGTGAGCCCAGGGCAGATCTCTTGGACTCCAAAAGACCAAAATCAGTAATAAGTAGAACAGGCTCAACAAAAACAGCAGTCCGATATGAGCAATCATCTGAGAAAGCAAGATCTGCCATCGGGGAGTCTTAAATGCTAGGTAGAGAGAAAAGGTGTTGAAGCGATGCTCTTGAGCAAAGCTGCGATAAAAGAGGGCGGTCGAAGAAAAGAAAAATGTAATCCAGTAGGCTGTTTTCCATGGGATCGACTCAAACGAAAATCGATCCATGCTAAATTGCAAAATCAAAAGCAATGGCACGCCAAGCCATAGAGCAGGCCATAAGATGAAACGCGCGTTACGAAGATCCTTTTGTAAGAGGGATTTCATGGAAGAGTCACCGTCCTGGTGGCGAGAGAGTCAAAGTCCCCCTCGCGATGCGAGGTCACTAAGAATGCAGTGCCCGAAAACTTCATTCGTTCGATTTCAGTGCGAGCGCTAAGACGAGCCTCGGTGTCTAGTGGGCTTAGAGCTTCATCCAAAAGATAAAGCGGCAGATTAAGTGACAGGAAAATGCCCAATTCAACTCGGCGCTGCCAGCCCAGGCTCAGATGATCAAATCGCTTGTGGCGAAGATGTTCAATCGATTCGAGGAGTTTCGTGGCGCATTTTCTCTGGGCAAGGGATTCAACCCATTCGATATTTTCGCTGACCCTCCAGCTTCCCATCAGAGTGGGCTCAATGCCCACGCATCCGATGGTGTCTGGAAGCCCTAGAATCTCGCCTCGATCGGGTCGAAGGCGTCGCTGAAGCATTTTCAGCACGGATGTTTTGCCGGATCCATTGGGACCTTTAAGGGTGATCAGTTCACCGGATTTCAAAAAAAAGCTGAGAGGGGCAAGTTGAAAATCCCCACGTTTGATAGATATATCTTGAACCTTAAGATCGATCATCGCTTGACCATAGTTTCTCAAGCAGGAGAAGTCGTCGCAACTGATATTCTGAGTCTTCAATGAGCTTTTGAGCCTTGATGGTCTCAAGAGCTTTGAGCTGTTGGAGAAGATCGGTTCGGTTCATCACTGCAGTCGCAGGAGCTAACTTGCGGCGACTAAGCAGTACAACGAGGACCAACAGAAGCGCAAACATCATCAATGGAAGCCAATGGGAAAAGCGAATTTGTAGCGGTAGACCTGAGATCCGAAAATCCAAGTCACTCACCGGTGTTGAAAACCGCCGCTCGTAGGTCGCAATGAGTTGTCCATCAAAATACTTGGTGCCTACGGTAGCGTCGCTGGCAAAGCTCGGCTTTACCCCAGAAGTTGCAATACCCATGCTGATCTGCTCAATAGGAGCGCTTAGCTTTTGTTTGAAGGAGACTGATCCTCGTTTCTTTTCCATCTTATAGCTGAGGGAGAAGAGCGTTCGACCGGGAATCAGAGGTGTACTCAGAATGACATCATTGTTTTCGATTCGAGCGGAATCAGCATTGATTCCAGCGCCACGCTCGAGATCGAACGCTGAAGAAGGAATTGAAAATCGAAAGGTCTCCGCCTTTTCACCCTCTCCTTTGCCAAGGTAGGTTTTGTCCGAGGGATTGACGACCAGGAACTGCTGAGAGACGACGATTCCTTCTTCAGCAGAAGAGACAAAGAGGCGAGTGTCTTCGATTCGAAGCGAAACGTCCTCGCGAGTGGAGGGATGAGCGTAGATCTCAAGAGGCAGAGGATATCCCACTCGAAACATTTCAGAAAAATACGTAACGCCCTGATAGTTGACTCGAGCCACCATCGTCGCATCAGTCTTGTTAAGACGAAATGAAGCCACGCCCTGAGAGTTGCTATTCCCTTTGAGCGTTTCTGTGACTTGCCCAGACTCATCGAGCTTGATGAGTTCCAATTCCTGGTTGGCCACGGGCTTTCCGCCCACGCTCACGCGGACCTGCTGGGCCTTTGAGTTGGCAAAAACAGCCGTTGAGGTGGCCAATATCAACAAAATGAGTCCGAGCATTTTCATTTTTGCCCACCTCTGAGCTCCGTTAGAATGCCGTTAAGCGTTGAATTGCTGGATTCAAAATCAGAAATCTTTGAGGAGATCTCAGCCACATCGGCGAGCAAATCCACCTTTAAGATCTCGCAGTCTTCTTTGGAGATTTTTTGAATGGAGTAATCTGTTTCGAGGTCCATGAGATTGGACATTAAGCGCTCCCGCTCCTGAATGAGTCGCTGGTACGACTGAAAGTCCTTGGAAGCCATTTGGTTCGTCTTGCTCTTGAATAAAACCGGCCAAAAGGCGAAGAGTCCAACGCCAGCCGTGATGAGTACACAGACACTCCACCAAGCCAGAAGCATTCTAACTCCTTCGCCTCAATGAAAATCCCGGCATCATGCTAATGATAGCTCCGAGGATCAAAACAAACCCTCCCGTCCAAAGAAGAGAGATAAGAGGGTTGAGTGTGATATGAATCTTGCTCACTTGAGTTTGCGGATCAATGGAGCCCAGGGTGAAATAAACATCTTCCTTCACCCGAGAGTAGATATCGACTTCTGTCGATGGTTGCTCTTGAGCTTTGTAAAAGTATCGGGCGGGGCGCATCTCTTTGACAAAGCGATCCCCAATGAACAAATCAACAATGCCATAGGTCTCTATCTGGTTTGTTCGATCCTGTTGGTCGATGCCTTTGAATCGGATGGTGTACTCTTCGATGTACTGAACATCACCTGGCTTCATATCAAACTCGTAGATCTTCTTGTAAACGGCGCCGGCGATTCCCGCGAAGATCAATACCAAGCCTAAGTGAACAATATAGCCACCGTATTTGCGATTGTTCTTAAGAATCGCTCGCCCCATAGCGGTCCAGAGGTTCTCACCGAACTGAATCTGGCGAGCCCGTGCACCGGCATAGAACTCCATCAGCAGAGTTGTGACAACGAATCCAACCCCAAAGCCTGTTGCTAGAACATACCAATCAAACATTTGAAGCAGTGCTAACCCCCCAGCACAGATCACTCCGACAATGGTTGGCCATACAAATGAACGCTGCAAATTTTCTTTGCTCGCCTTCTTCCAGCCAATCATGGGACCAATCCCCGTCAAGATGAGCAAGGCAATACCCAAATAAGCCAAATGCTGATTGAAAAACGGCGGACCAATGACGATTCGTTTTCCCGTGACCAATTCCGAGAATGTCGGAAAGAGCGTCGCGTAGAGAATGAAAAACGCCGAGCCCACCAACAAGATATTGTTGACGACAAAGGCGAACTCTTTGGACAAAAACGATTCAAAAATATTGGAGGATTTGAGTTCTTTGCTTCGATAGGCAATCAGAGCCCAACTGACGACGAGAGTGATCAGCAAAAATCCAAGAAAGTAATAGCCAATATCTGATCGCGCAAAGCTGTGAACGCTTTGAACGACTCCCGATCGAGTGAGATAGGTTCCCAAAATGGTCAGACAGAAGCTCAAGACCACGAGATGCATATTCCAAAATTTGAGCATCCCTCGCTTTTCTTGAATCATCACGGAGTGGATAAAGGCCGATGCTGTAAACCAAGGCATGATCGCGGCATTCTCAACAGGATCCCAACCCCAAAAGCCGCCCCAACCCAATTCGACATAGGCCCACTGAGCGCCAAGCAAATTTCCGATGGAGAGAAAGAGCCAAGCAAGCAAAGTCCAAAATCTCGTTGTCACAATCCAGCGCGCATCCAATCGATTGGAGAGCAGGGCGCTGATGGCAAAGGCAAAGGGCACGGACATTCCCACAAAACCTAGGTAGAGGCTGGGAGGATGGATTGCCATCGAGGGGTTCTGCAGAAGGGGATTGAGTCCTCTTCCGTCCTGGGGTGCCATGGGGAACACGCGAAAGGGGCCGTCGCTATAGATCAAGAGGCAAGCAAAGAAAATCAGAATGAATGAAAACACAGTGATGGCGTAGGGAAGCAGAGATCGATCAGTGTCTCTGTGGGTGAAGATGGCAGCGCTCGCAAACAAGGAGTTGAGCCAAAGCCAGAAGAGCAAGCTTCCATCTTGGCCGCCCCAGAGAGCAGTGATCTTGTAAATGATGGGCATCTCGCGGTTGGAGTATCCGTAGACATAGCGGACGAGAAAGTTATCCGCGAGAAACTGAGAAATGAGGATCACAATGGCCAGGCTGAGGAGAATGGTTGTAGCGTACAGACCACGCTCAGAGATTCGGACGAGGGAATCGCGGCCCGTTCGACCCGCCCAGATGGACGCTGCAAAAGTAAAGAGTGCAAAGCCAAGCGCTAGAGCGAGAGAAAATTCCCCAACAAGAGGCCAGAATGAGGCCGCGTTCATGCGCCCTATTCTTCATCACCTTGAAGTGATTAGTAAATAGAATTGCCGCGCATTTTCTCGAGCGGAGGCAGGCCGCCGGGCTCGTATTTAGAAGCGCACTTAGCCATGAGGCCAGTGGCAACAAACTGATCTGATTCCTGCCCCTTTCCTTCGACCACAACCTCGGCCCCTTCCTTGAAGGTGTCGGGTGCAAAGCCCGTGTAAGAGACTTGAATCTGCTTGCCTAAATCCTCAACAATGAACTGATAGTTTTGGCCCTCGGTTTTGATCGAACCTGCCGCCACCTTGCCAGCGAGCTTGAGTCTTTTGCCCACATACTTGGGCTGACGTTCCATGTATTCACTGACTGTCATGTAGAACTGCAAATCTGAGCCTCGATTCATGGAGAACAAAATGACAACGACGGCAACAGAAAAAACTCCGGCAATGATCCAACCCATTGGAATTCCTTTGGGCTTTGAACTTACTTCTTGAGACATACAGAGGTAGTATGCCATGAAATAGAAGAGGATTAAATGATTGCTCCCCATGTTTTAGGCGCCTACCCATTGAGCCCAGAGCTCAGAGAAGCAGCACAGAAGCTGAAGTCGCTAGCGACTCAATCAAGAGGCGTGCTCATTTCGAGCACTCTGACCTCAGATGGAGACTCCATCGGGAGTCAGATTGGGATTTATGCACTTTTGAAGCACTGGGGCCTTCAGGATGAGCAGATTTGGATTGTGAATGAAAGCCCAGTGCCTCAGCGCTATTCTTTTCTAAAGCACTCTGAGCGTATTTTGACGTTAAGTCAGTGGGATGCCCTCTCAGTCAAGCCGAAGCTCGACCTGGGAATTACCTGTGATGGGGGAGTTGAGCGTACCGGAGAGATTGAGTCTCTGTTTGGGCAGGAAATGAAAACGGTTTTGGTGGATCACCATGCTGTAGGCAGCAGCCGAAGCTACGACTGCAATCTTTTGGATCTCCAGGTCTCTAGCACCTGCGAGCTGGTCTATCTTCTCACTGAGCACTTTGAAGTCCCCCTGACTCCAAGTTTGGCTGAGGCGCTCTATATAGGGATGGTTTTTGATACGGGCTTCTTTAAGCATTCGATCACAACACCGAAAACCCATCATGTGGCTGCCCGACTGATCTCAACGGGAATTGATTTTTCAAAGATCAGTGATCGAGCGATTTTGGAGCGATCCTGGGAGGCTCAACTCTTGCTGAAAGCGCTTCTCGAAAACATCGAGAGTTTTGCAGCTGGCAAAATCATCGTCTCGCACTGGACTCATGATCAGCTCAAGAAGATTCATTTTAAAGATGGTGATCAAGAGGGAATGATCAATCAGCTCTACTATACGGAGAGTGCATCGGTTGTTGTTCTGATCACAGAGCGAGATGATGGAAAATGTAAAATTTCCTTTCGCTCAAAAGGTCAGGTGAATGTGGCCGAGCTGGCACGTCGGTTGAATCCTGATGGGGGCGGTCATGTGCGAGCTGCCGGATGTATGATGCCGGGCCATGTTGCTCAAGTTCAGGCCCAAATCCTTGATTTGCTTACACCTTTGGTCCGCTAAGAGTTTCGTTTTTGCGAAACGCCTGGTTCGCATTTCCGTATGATAAAATAAGGAGATGCCTAGGAGTAAGGGGGATGAGCTCGACGTCGCAGTGCCTGCCACTGATTCAGCGCACTCGTCCCTTTCAACTTCTTCAGGGCTGGCGTCTCTTGGCGATAGCCCCGACTACTACAGCATTCCTCTCAATCTCTACGCTCTAGGGACTCCCGTGACGTTTGATCTCTATTTTTACTATCAGAGGCAATACGTTTTGTTTAGGTCCAAGGGCAGTCAATGGACCGTTGAAGATTCTCAAAAGATTAAATCAGGCAACGTAAAGTCTTTGTTTGCCAAGTTCAAGACGGTCAAAGATCATCACGAGTATCTTCATTCTCAAATGAAGGGCATCTTGTCGAAGCCAGAGATTCCAACAGAGCGAAAGGCGAAAGTTCTCACTGAGATTTCAACGCCTATCTTGGATAGTTTGTTTAAATCACCTGAATCTTCAGATGCAATCAGTTCGGCAGCTGAGCTGACCCAAAGCTGCATAGCCTATCTCAGCGAGAAGGGGAGTCTTCCAGAGCTCTTCAAACTCTCTGGCGATTCTTTGACTGAGCATGCTCACGGATTGTTTACATCAGCCTATTCGGTCGCTGTGGCTCGCCGTATGGGAGTGGTTGATCAAGCTCAGACGTTTGCTTTGGGCTTGGGTGGTCTTTTGCACGACATTGGCAAAGTCAAAATTGATCCTAAGATTCTCGAAAAGCCATCAGAGCTGGATGACCAGGAGTGGCTCATCATGCGCCAGCATCCCGAAATGGGTGAACAAATCTTGTATCATCGGCAAACGGTTCCCGCTCTGACGAGACGCATTGTTCTTGAGCATCACGAAAGAGCTAATGGCAGGGGCTATCCCCGTGGCATTCGTAATGTTCATACTTTTTCGAAGATCGTCTCAGTTGTTGATTGTTTTAATTCACTCACTCGAAATCGGCCCTGGGCCCCAGCGATGCCGCCTTACGATGCTTTGAAGTTTATGCTGACTCAAATGCGAACTGAGTTTGATCCGGACGTGATGGGTCATTTTATCAGCATGCTCTCGAAGTAATCGATTTCTAAAACGCCTGAGCTTTGGCCTTCACCCATGAATTGAAGAAAACAGAATCGGGAGTTTCCTTGAGGAGTTTCAACTCCTTTTGCATCTCCTCAACAAGCGCGGGAGAAACTTTGTTGGCCCCGATCAAATGGGGAGCGCCACTGAGAAGAACCCCTGTCCAATCATCAATGAACTCAGCCCGTTTCTTGGGCCAACGGTTATCAAAGTGATACGTAACCACTTCTGTTGCAGAATTTTGAAATCCGGCAGCCATTAGATAGTTGCCGAGTTTTGCGCCCACGAAGGGATCGCCACCCAAGTTCCACTGATGGTCGTTGAACTCAAACCAATATTTGAGAGTGGCGGGTGAATAGGGGTGCAGAAACAAAGTCGCGTTGAGCACTTCATTCAGATGGACAAAGGCTTCGGATTTCAAAACCCTTCGAACCTCGGAGAGGATTTGAACGGGCTCCTTAACATGCTCCAAAAACCACGTGGAGAACGCCACATCAAATGTATTGTCGGCAAAGGGAAGTTCGTTGGCGTGAGCCTGAATGAGTTTTACCTGCCCCTTGGCGATTTCCGGCTTGAGATGCTCTCTGGCCCGGGCCAGCTGTTGAGGAGAAATGTCCACTGCCGTGATTTGAAGATGAGGAAACTTCTCTGCAAGAATTTTTGTTTGCGCGCCTACGCCGCAGCCAATTTCAAGCATCGACTGGAAGGGGACGAAGTTAATCCCCTCAAAAACCCACGACTCAAGAAATCGAGCTTGCCGATAAAGGCGATCCTGCTCGGTCTGTGAAAAGCCGTGGAGGTATTCTTCTTCTTTGAGAGTCTTTTTGGTTTTCTTGGACATGAGGTTAACCCTGCCTGTCTTGAAGCTCCTGGAGGATCTTTGCCTTCATTTTATCATCAATTTGGGCTCGCTGAGGGGGCGCTTGTCTTTTGGGGCGCGTGAGCCAAAAGACCGCCACCAGGACCACGCCGAGAGCGCTAAAAATCCAAGGAAGTCGATGGGCCCAGCCCTCTCGACCTGAATTGCCCGGAGTCATCGTCAGAGTGTCGCCATAGCGACCCTTCAAGCTTTCCATGATCTGCTCTCGGCTTTCGCCGTTTTGCATTCGGGCGTAAATCTCCTCCCTCAAATCTTCAGCCTTCGAACTGGGACATTCCAAGAGCGAATTCCCCTTGCAGTAGGGACTCCAAATTTCTTTCATTAATTTTGAAGCTTCTTCTTGTTGAGGGCTGAGTGCTTGAATCAAAGCAAACAAAAGACTGACCATATCGCTATGATGCTCAGTTCTTGAGCGAGAGGCAATCTGAGACTACTGGTAGTCGGGGCCAGCAGGATTGGCATAGGTCGGAAGAGGTATGTCAGACTCAGGCGCCTGAACGGTGAGCTGACTTTCCTCTTGATCCAACGATTTAGAGATTGAGTCAAAGAGTTCCGCAATACGCTTGGATTCCTTTCGATCGCTGGAAGCCATATTCTTGTTGGAGTTTGAAAGTACAGTGGACTTGCGTTTTTGAAGTGTTTGCTGCACAGACTGCTGAAACTCCTTCCAGGCATTCTTTCGAGTTACTTCTTGTCTCAACTGAACAATCAAATCGACAACGGGCTGTTCAATCTCTGCTGAGAACTTGCCGCTTGAAATGTAAGAGGCCAGCTTCGCGTGATCAAAGCGTTTAAGTCTTTGGCTCAACTTGTCGAGTGAAGTTCGTCCTTCGATGCGAATCTGCTCAAGGAGGGCGACATCCTTTTCCTGGGCGGCCTTGGTGATGAGCTGCAGCTCCGATTCAATCATCTCGGCGAACTGAGGATCTGTCGAAAAGCGCTTTCGGATTGAAATGATTTCTTTGAGACGGGCAGTGGAGGCTTCGAGGCGGTCCATGGTGTCTTTGAGAGCGCTATCCATGGAGGCTTTCAAACGCTGCTGGGCTTGAAAGAGTCGATCATCCAACTGGGCGAAAACCTCCCTCTTCCATTCCCGGGAAATCGATTCACGAGAGAAAGGCCACAAGAGACGCGAGCTAGCGCTGAAAATGGGTTCGACATAGCTTTGAAAAACAGTCGAGGCAGCAGCAAGTTCCTCAATTCTTCTTTGTTCGGAGGCTTGTTCAAAGCGCTCATTCATTTGAGACGCGATCTCTTTTTGAAGAGAATTGATTTCCTGATGAATCAAGATTTCACGAGTCACGAGTCCAGCCACGAGGAGGCCCACACTTATGAAAAGAACATGCTTCCGCTGCATGAGCTCATTATCTCATCTGTCATCAGAAATGAGTAAAAGAATTTCGGCAGCAGTCTCTTCGACGGCTTTATTCGTCACATCAATCACAGGCCATTTGAAACGACGCGCCAATTGGAGCGCTGCTGATGTCTCTTCGCCAATTCGATTGAGACTGATGTAGGTGTCGGAATGCGAAGTGTTAGTGCCCAGACGAACAAGTCGGGAGCGTCTGATTTTCTCGAGAGCCGAGGCCTCAATGGTCAGCATGACCACGGGAACCCCCGCCTGAGATGACTCAATGAGTTGAAGCGGCGGTTCAATTCCGTGGACGAGCGGCACATTCGCTACTTTGTAGCCCTTGTGGGCTAGGTACATGGAGGTCGGCGTCTTCGATGTCCGAGAAACTCCGGTCAGGATGAGATTGGCATCTTGGAGGTCGTTTAATCTCAAGCCATCATCATGTTTGACGGTGAACTCGATCGCTTCCATTCGATCAAAGTAATTCATGGACTGAGTCGAATGCAAAACAGCTTGTTTCTCACTTGGTGAGGCATCAAAGAACTGGCCAAAAATCTCAACCGCTGGATACAGGATATCGTAGCTCAGGAGTCCCTTTCGACGACATTCACTCCAAATGAGCTTTCTTAGCTTTTCTGTCCCGAATGTATAGACGATCAAATAGGGAGGAGCCAAAGAATCGAGCTCACGCATAAGCTCGACCTCGGTTCTCACCTTGGGAATGCGCAGCAGCTCAGCATCTGCTTTGTTGAACTGAGCCAAAATCGCACGAACGAGATTCTCGGCTGTTTCACAAGTTCCATCAGATAGGATAGCAATTCGCTCTCTCGGCTTGAGATTCCTTTTCATTTATTCCATCCCTCACTATCCCATCGATAGTTTTTAACAGTCTCTTCAGAGAGCTTTTCGCGGCTCAGATTTTGCGATGACATTTCCTGTTCAAAGAGGCGAATAATCTCTTCCAGAAGAGTTTTTTGCTTCTCGGAGTTCCACTGAGTTTCATAGTAGAGCGAGGATCTTCGACGAATGAAGTCAATAGGGTCTAAACACATCTCATGATGAATCGAGAAGAGAACCTCAGCAACGAGGGTGTCTGGGCAAGAACGTAAGGTTTGACACTTCAAACCTCTCTTCTGGTCGAGTGATAAAATCTTTCGAAAGTCTGCTCCGTAGTGATTAAACAGTCTTCGTTCGAGATCAGACTGCAGTTGTGGCTCACGCTCTGGATAGAGTGGAGCATCTGAAGTCTTTGAGGCGGAAAAACGCCACCTTTTTTGAAGAGGCTCGAGAGCTTCTTCGGCCATGAGCCTGTGGCTGGTAAGTTTTCCGCCTAGGATATCAAAATAATTTTCTGGCCCCTCTTCAATCTTATGCTCACGGGAGATTTTAGAATTATCGAGAGCGTTCTCGGGCTTGATGAGAGGGCGAACAGCCGCCCATGATTGGATGATATCGGCAGGACTCAGTCGAGCATCAAGAAACTGATTGATCACTCCGAGCACATAATCAACATCTGCTTGAGTTGTTTGAGCATCCTCGACTTTTTCGACGGAAGTATCAGTGGTGCCAAGATAGGTGACGGACTTCCACGGAATGGCAAACAAAATGCGATGGAGCTTGGTGTCCGTAAAAACAAAGGCCTCATTGAGAGGGAGTCGACTGCGCTCAACAATCAAATGAATTCCCTGTGTCAGCTTGAGAGCTGGAGGCTTACCAAGCAGACCTCGAACACCGTCAGCAAAGGGGCCTGTGCAGTTGATCACAGCTCGGGCTTCAAACTGGACAGGATTCGATGACTTCCACTGATCGCGAGCCTCAATAGCAAAATTTCCAGAGGACTTTTTCTCGAGCTGGGTCACCTTGAATCTACTGATGGGCAAAGCTCCATGAGCAAAAGCTGACTTAATCAGTTCAACGACGATACGATAATCCTCAGCAAAGCTATCGGCGTAAACACAAGCACCCGTAAGCTGGCTTGATTTCAGAAGTGAAAAGCGAGCAAGGGCTTCAGTTCGGCTGAGATTTTGATGCCTTTGCTTAAAAAATGAAAAGGCATCGTAAAGCAAGAGCCCGAGATTTAACTTCCATCGCGAAACGGCCCCGTTCTTGTAAGTTGGAAAGACAAAGGGAAGTGGTCTGATGAATGGTGCATAAAGCCGAGAGAGTTTCTCTCGTTCTCGAATGGCCTCAAAAACCAATTTGAACTCGAAGTTTTCGAGATAACGGATGCCCCCGTGAAACAACTTGGTCGATCCGGATGAGGTGGCTGAAGCAAAGTCGCCAGCCTCAAGAAGCGCGACTCGAAGGCCTCGAAGTGCTGCATCCCGAGCAACGGCTGCTCCCGTTACGCCACCTCCAATCACGAGCAAGTCCCATGACTGAGCTTGAAGTTTTTGAATCAGCTCAGATCGAGTGGCAAACGAAAAATCCATCTAAGTATTAACTTAGATCATTCGCCTCAGCGGCGGCAATCGTTGCCATTCGTACAATCTCTTCAACGCTGGCACCCTGCTGCAGCACATGGACGGGCTTGGAGAGTCCCATCAGGACGGGCCCGATCACTTGGGCATTGCCCAGGCGCTGCAGAAGCTTATAGGCAATATTGCCTGAAGCAAGGTTTGGGAAGATCAGAACGTTGGCAGGCTCCTTCAAAACAGAGAAGGGGAAGTCCTTGAGGCGATCAGCGGAGACGGCTGTATCCGCTTGAACTTCTCCATCCACAATCAAATCGGGACGCTTGGATCTGAGGATCTCAACGGCCTTTTGAATCTTAAAATTAACCGGATGCGGTGCTGAACCAAAGTTTGAGAAGCTCAGCATGGCGATTCGCGGGGTGATTTTGAGGAACTCCGCGTGCTCTGCAGTTTGGAGGGCAATTTCTGCCATTTGCTCTGCTGTTGGATCAATATTGACCGTTGTATCGGCAAAGAAAAACACTCGGTCCTTGATAAGCATAATGTAGAGGCCGGCTGCGATCTGATACTTCGGATCTCGCGAGACAATCTGAAGTGCAGGACGAAGGACTTCTGGATAGGATTTCCCAGCTCCTGCGACCAGACAATCAGCGAGCCCTGTTTGAACCAGCATAAGGCCAAAGTGAGTTCGTCGGGTCATCAGCTTGCGGGCTTCAGCAAGGTTGAGGCCTTTTCGTTGGCGTTGAAGATAAAACTTCTCGGCAAACTCTGCGCTGAGGCTCGAAGACTCAGGGTCGTAGATTTTGAACTTCCGTCGGATGTTGAGATTGGAAAGATCATCCAGAATCTGTGATTCAATTCCCACTAGAACGGGTTCGGCGATTTCCTCTTGGGCCAAGATGTCTGCAGCTTTCAAAATTCCTGGAATATGAGTCTCGGTGAAAACCACTTTGCGAAGTTTCTTTTTGGCCTTTGCTGTGGGGATTTGCATGACCTGACGAGATCGATCCATCGTCAGCGCAAGTCGCTCACGATACTCCTTCAAATCAATCTTCCGCTTGGCTGCGCCCGATTTCATGGCTGCTTCGGCAACGGCCGGGGCAACCCATAAGAGAACACGGGGATCAAACGCCTTGGGGATAAGATAGGTTCGACCGAATCTCAAATCCTCTCCTGGATAAATTCGTGAAACAAACTCGGGAACATTTTCTTGAGCAAGCTCCGCTAGCGCTTGAGCTGCGGCCATTTTCATTTCTTCGGTAATGGTAGTGGACTCTGTATCAAGGGCTCCTCTGAAAATGGAGGGAAATCCAAGAACGTTGTTCACTTGATTCGGAAAATCAGATCGGCCGGTGGCAACGATGGCATCGGGTCGAGCGCCAATGGCTAGATCATAGGCAATCTCTGGGTTGGGATTGGCGAGTGCAAAGATCATCGGCATCTTGGCCATGGGTTTGATCATTGCGGGAGTGACAATTCCGCCCACCGAGAGTCCCACAAAAACATCAGCGCCAATGAGAGCTTCCTTGAGGGTTCTGAGAGACGTCCTAAAGGCGTATCGAGATTTATAAGGATCGAGATCCTTACGGCCTGAGTGAACAACGCCGCCTTTGTCGCACAAAATAATATTCTCAGGTTTTACACCACAAGCGACCAATTGATTGGCGCAAGCAATGGCCGCGGCTCCAGCACCACTAAAAACAACTCTTACTTTTGCTGCTTTCTTTTTGGAGATTTTAAGTCCGTTGAGAAATGCGGCAGCCACGATGATCGCAGTGCCATGTTGGTCGTCGTGAAAAACAGGAATCTTCAGAGTTTTTCGAAGAGTTTCCTCAATCACAAAGCAATCAGGTGCTTTGATGTCCTCAAGATTGATTCCACCAAAAGTAGGTTCAAGCATTTGGCAGGCTTTGATGACATCCTCAGGCTTCGGAGCATTCAGCTCGATGTCGAAAACATTGATGTTGGCAAACTTCTTAAAGAGAACCGCTTTTCCTTCCATCACCGGTTTGGCAGCGAGGGGACCGATGTCTCCAAGCCCTAACACGGCCGTTCCATTTGAAACCACAGCGACGAGATTGGATCGGATCGTATACTGTGAAACAGCTTTGGGGTTTTTAGCGATCTCCATGGAAGGGGCGGCTACACCGGGCGAGTAGGCGAGAGACAAGTCACGTTGGGTGACACAGGGCTTGGTGGCAATAATCTCAAGTTTACCTGGTAGTTTGCGCGTTCGCTCGAGGCTTTCATACTCGTGGTAGGTCAATGCCGATTCATGACGATCCATTTCATCTCCAGAACTGGAGTTTTTCTTGGCTCGCTTATCGGCAATATCTTTGACTTTCATTGAATCTCCTTATGTCAAACCCAAACATAAACTTTTTCGGCCGTTTCAAAAAACAGGGATGGCAAGAAAAAGTTCTTCCAAACGAAAATTTTTAAGCCTTTTACAGAGTTTTGACAGATTTTTTTCCGAATCTTTTACATTGGATTGACAGGGTGGTGCCTGGATTTTTAATTTGTCTCATTAGTTTTTTAAGAATCGGGGCTCAGGGGAGCAAGTACGGTATTCAGTGCGGAAAACAAGTGGAACTGATGGGTCTTGCGGGTAAGGGGTTGATGTAATGTTTCGAGGCGATGAGGACGATCCGGGTTTGGAATTGATTGCTGAAAGCTTAGGTTTAGATCGTCGGGATTCTCAAGGTCCTGCCTTGGGTATGGAGGCTCAGTCCATTTTGAAGTCTATTGAGACGGAGACTCAGAAGCTTCAGCAGTTTGATCTTTTGGCCCGAACCGATCGCCACTACTTTCGTGCGCGTTTCAATTATTACAAGCTTTCAATCTTGCGGCTAAGAGCTGAGGAAAGAGCTCACTTGGAGCCTAAGATTGGTAAGTTCTTTGGTTTGATCATGGAAAAAGAGTTGGCCTCAGACGCTGTTCCCGAAGCTGTCCACACGCCCTTTTTGGAGGCCGTCAAGGCGCCGGCCGCTCCGGCGTTTCGCAGTCCCGTGGAGCCCGCTTTAGACGTCAAAGCTCTCTCGCAGCCGTCTTCCTTTGTGAGCCGGCCTTCTTCTCAACCTTCAGCTGAGTTGCCCAAGGGGCCCTCGCGCAGCTCTCAGGAAGTCGTCAGTGAGCTTCAGCTCATTCGACTGGCTCTTCAAGCGAATCCTTCGGTGGAGGGAAATCGTTTGTTGGGTGAGGCTGTTGACCGATTGATCTCAAGGCTGAAGTAAAAAAAAGACCCGGGAGGAGGAGGTCTCCCGGATCGTAATGACTTAAATATCAGAGCATGTGGTGTCTGTGGTGTGTGGCAAGGCTTGGTGTGTATGTGGGCCCTGACCTTTCAAGTCATCGAGGCAGACCGTTTCCCTTGATGAAAGGGGGGTACGGCGCATGATCGACATCTCGATCCCTCCTCAAACTTTTGTTTTCTTTGGCTTCATCATGAAGACCAAAGCCTCATTTCCGACTCACACAAAAAATCACACACAATGGGTTAAACTTGGAAACTGACTACTCCCGGACTGCAAAAAGCAGATCATGCAAAAAAGTAAGAGCAAATGTTGTGCCACGAACTTATGGCAAAAAGTCGAGGAATTCTGCATCGCAGGGCTTCTGGGCCTGAGGCGCGACCTCCCATGGAGGGGACTGGATGACTCAAAAGGCACTAAGCCAAAAGCAAATGCTGAATAATGGCGACAGGGATGCCCAAAAGAGTGCTGAGGATTCTTAAGTTGAGGAGCTGGTCCACGATGATTCCAATAAAGAGCGCCGTTCCCCCGTACTGCAAATTCCATTGAGAGAACGAGATCGATTGCCGAAGAGGGAGCAAGCGCTCAAGCATATGAGATCCATCGAGTGGTCCAATAGGAAGTAGATTGAAAAAAGCGAGACCCAGATTCATTGTGATGGAAAGTTGCAAGATGGTAGCAGCCGAGATGGCGTAGTTGCCTCCGAGAACTTCGTAGACGCCTGATCGGTAGATAAGAGCGCAGGCAATCGCAAGAGCGATATTCATCATCGGTCCCGCTGAGGCTACCCAAAAGGATCCCCAGCTTCCTTTGAATGAGGCCGGATTGACGGGCACGGGCTTGGCCCAGCCGAAAAATCCTGTGACCAAGAGAACAATAGTCCCCATAGGATCCAGATGAGCGATCGGATTGAGGGTCAGTCGACCGGCTTGACGCGGAGTGTTATCTCCGTATCGAGTGGCCATCATGGCATGACCCCACTCGTGAAAGGTTAAGGCTGGAAGCAGCGCTGCAATGATAAAGGGAAGACGCATGAGGGAATCGGCACTAAAAATCACGCCTTCATAGAAGCCAAAATGAATCACAGATACAATGAAAAAAGAGCTTATGTCATCAACGGCCAAACTTGCCAAGGAAGGTGGTCAACCGATTCGAAAGACTTGGTTGCCCTACAGTCGTCAAATCGTCGATCAAGATGATATTGATCACGTCTCAAAAGCGCTTCGAGGAGAAATCATTACTCGAGGTCCTTATGTCGAAGCATTCGAACGTGCAGTAGCTGACTTTGTTGAGATGCCGTTTGGCGTGGCCTTTAGTTCTGCAACAGCTGCTCTGCACGCTGTGATGGCCATGTTTCAAGTTTCGAGTGGCAAGAAAGTTGTCACGTCTCCTAATACCTTTGCTGCAACAGCCAACGCTGTTCGCTACTGCGGCGGCGATGTGGTGTTCAAAGATGTTGAAGTGGGAACAATGAATCTCAATCCTGATTCCATGGGAGATCTTTCGGACATCTCTGTTGTGGCGGCTGTTGATTTCGCAGGAAATCCTTGTCGATACGACTCTCTCCAAAAACTAAAATCGCAGTTTGGTTTTAAGCTGGTTGATGATGCCTCTCACTCTTTGGGGGGGAGTTTTCACGGAAAGCCGATTGGATCTCAGGCTGATGTGAGTGTGTTTTCTTTTCATCCCGTCAAGTCCATGACAACGGGAGAGGGCGGCATGGTTGTTGTTCGTGATGCCAAAGAGGCAGAGTTTTTGCGGCAGTTTCGAAGTCATGGATTGAAGAGATTTGAAACGCCCGGATACTACGAGCAAGAGTTTCTCGGTTACAATTACAACATCACTGATATCAACTGCGCCTTAGGATTGAGCCAATTGAAAAAACTCCCAGGCTTTGTGAAGCGTCGAAACGAGCTGGCGAGTTTCTACAACGAGCACTTGAGTAAGTTGCCCTTACTGACCGTTCCCGAGGTCACGCCAGGTTGCACGTCCTCCTGGCATCTGTATGCCTTGCGAGTGGACTTTGAAAAGCTCAGCGTCTCACGAGAAGATTTCTTGAGGGCGCTGCATGCTGAAAACGTGGGTGCAAATGTTCACTATATTCCGGTGTATTTTCATCCATACTATCGAAATCTGGGCTATCAGCGGGGTCTGTGTCCGGTGGCCGAGAGGGCGTATTTCCACGAGATCTCGATTCCTCTGTTTCCAACCATGACCGAGAATGATGCTCGAGACGTCGTCTTGGCTTTAACCAAGCTTTTAGAGCACTTTAGTCATTAAGCGAGACGCTTGCATTTCTTCAAGGGCCTCAGTAGATGAGGCGTCTCGATGCAACCCTCCGTTTTGGTGATCTCTAGTTCTTCTCTCGGCCGAGCCTTCGGGGCCTTTGTGGCGCAAATCAAGCCGAATAGCCTTTTGATGGTCGATCCGGATTCTCGTCGTGCCGAGTTGATGAACGGGCGGCTGTTTTGCTTGGACTTTGGATCTGAGTTCTCGGTTCATCAAAAGATGCTGATTGAGACGGTGTCATCGTGTTTGGGGCAATTGTCATCTCTTGAGCAAGTGAAGTGGGTGTTTTGTTTTGAGGATATGGCTCGCTCGCACGAACTTCGAGATCTTCGTGATCAACTTTTGAAGTTTAGAGGTTTGAGGTGGGTGGACTGCCGACCCGAAGCCAATGAGGTTTTGAGCTACTCTCAGTATCGATTGAGTTTACCCTGGAAAGTCAAAGAGCGATTCCTTGGCCGTCTTCGCGTTGAGGCGAAATCCGGAGAGGTTCAATTCACAGGAGATGAGATTGCCGGGGCGGCCTTGAAAAAGCTTCTGATTGGTCATTTGACCCTCCAAACCGCTAAGCGCGCGGTTTCCGGCCCCTTCTGGAAATCCTGGGCCAGCCAGTTTTAGATTTCTTTGGGGCAGGCCTTGCCATTAATCATTGAGCTCCTATGTTGGGTGTGTAGACTAAAAAGAGGAGTACATTTGAAACCAACTCGAACAAATCGATCCAAATCCAAAGCCTCGCAGGGAACTGTTCAGATTGCCGTCTGGAAAGAAAGTCCCGAGGTCGTTCGAGCACAGGATGTCTTCACCAACTACTCGCAGGATATGTTTTATGATTTTGCTAAGCCTCTGCGCTTACTGGACAGTCCTGGCTGGAGTGCTGCTATTCGCATCGAGTCAAAAGGTGACGATGGCTTTTTTGTCTTTTCCTCAAACGATCGACTTGATAGCTCTCTTTAATCTGTGAAAGTTTCTGTCGGAATTTGTCAGCACGAAGGTCGAATTCTTTTGGGTCGTCGCATGGATGACGATGGGTTCTATGGTGGATACTGGGAGTTTCCTGGTGGGAAAGTCGACCCTGGAGAGTCGGAGGAGCAGGCTCTTGTGAGGGAGTTTCAGGAGGAGCTTGGTGTTCGCATCGAGTCGGCGAGATTCTATCGGCAGGTCATTTGGCAATACCCTCACCGACAAGTGGAGCTGCATTTTTTTCAGGTTGGCTTGGCCCAAACGGATCTAAGTTTGTTTCTTCGAAATGCTCATCAAGAGCTGGGATGGTTTTCTGTCGATGAGGCCTTGGGGCTTCAGGTCCTTCCAGCCAATATCGACATCCTCAAAAGTCTAAGAGTTTGAGCTCTTTGACGTCCTGCGAGAATGCAACACAACATATTGTGCTAATAGCGTGGTAAAATCACTATTAGTAGTGTGATCACTCTTGACCCCAAAGGACACTCACCTCAAAATCGGAGTGGGGGGAAATGGGATCTTTATGGAAAAAACCACAGATTTGTCACGGGCACTCGAAACGAACAAACGGGTCGGTGGGCTGAAGTTCACTCGGCTCTTCACCAAAGAAGGGCGACATCCGTTTCAGGAAGTAGAGTGGGCCCAGCGGTCGAGTAAAATCACAAATCCCGATGGATCTGTGGTCAGCGCGATGGAGGGTGTTGAAGTTCCGGCAGCTTGGAGCCAACTTGCTACCGATATTGCAGTTTCAAAGTTTTTTCGAAAGGCCGGAGTGGCTCAGAAAAGCGGTGATCGAGATCATGAAACTTCCGTGAAGCAACTTGTTTCACGAATCACCTCATCGATTCGAAAGGCAGGAGAAACTCTCGGTGGATATTTTCGCACGACCAAAGACGCGATGATCTTTGAGGAGGAACTCACTCATCTTTTGATTCACCAAAAGGGCGCGTTCAATTCTCCTGTCTGGTTCAATTGTGGATTGTTTGAAGCCTATGGAATTGTGGGACAGGGGGGGAGTTACTTCTGGAATCCCCAGACCAATGAGATTGAAAAAACAGCCACAGCTTATCAACATCCGCAGTGCTCTGCGTGTTTCATTCAAAGTGTCGATGATGATCTGATGAGCATTTTTGATTTGATCAAGAATGAAGCTCGATTGTTTAAGTATGGATCTGGAACGGGAACTAATTTTTCAAAACTACGTGGGAAGCAAGAAAAGCTCAGTGGTGGTGGTTTGAGCTCCGGTTTGATTAGTTTTTTGGAAGTCTTGGACCGTGGAGCCGGTGCGACAAAATCAGGAGGCACAACAAGAAGAGCTGCCAAGATGGTTTGCCTCGATATGGATCATCCTGAGATCGTGGATTTCATTGAGTGGAAGGCTCGTGAGGAACGGAAAGCGAGAGCCTTGATTGAAGCTGGATATCCTGCGGATTTTAATGGCGAGGCGTATCGCACCGTTGCCGGTCAGAACTCGAACAACTCCATTCGAATTTCCGATGAGTTCATGAGCGCGGTGATTCGAGATGAAGATTTTGCCACTCGGATGCGAACAACGGGGCAGGTCTGTGAGAAGTTTAAAGCGCGCGATTTGTTTCGAAAAGTAGCTCAAGCTGCATGGGAATGTGCTGACCCTGGGGTTCAGTACGATACAACGATTAATCGTTGGCATACCTGCAAGACCACAGATGCGATTCACGCCTCGAATCCTTGCTCTGAGTATATGTTTCTGGATGATTCGGCGTGCAATTTGGCCTCGCTTAATCTCGTGAAGTTTTGGGATGAGAAGAAGGGGTTTGACGTGGAGGCCTTCCGTCAGGCGATTCGTATCTTTACCGTCGCTCAGGAGATTCTGGTCGATTACTCAAGCTATCCGACAGAAAGAATTGCTCGGAATTCTCACGACTATCGGCCGCTTGGTTTGGGTTATGCCAACCTAGGGACCCTCGTGATGTTGAATGGATTTCCCTATGACTCTCTCGAAGCAAATCAGCTTTGCGGTGCTGTTACAGCAATGATGACAGGACATGGTTATCGCATTTCATCGGAGGTGGCTTCGCAGAAGGGCTCCTTTAATGGATTTGCCAAGAACCGTGAGGCCATGCTCGGTGTGATTAAAATGCATCGAGATGCCGCTCAGAAACTCAATGGTGGACTTCAAAAGCTCAATGACGCCGCCATGGAGGATTGGGACATGGCTTTGAGTTTGGGAGAGCAGTTTGGTTATCGAAACGCACAGCTGAGCGTTCTTGCTCCCACGGGAACCATTGGGTTGCTCATGGACTGCGATACCACAGGAGTCGAGCCTGACTTTGCACTCGTTAAGTTTAAAAAACTGGCAGGCGGTGGTTCATTCAAGATCGTCAATTCATCGGTGCCGACGGCTCTTCAACATCTCGGATACAGTTCCTCTCAAATCACGGATGTGACGGAGTACATTGTGGGATCGGCAAGGCTTGATGCGACCAGAGATTTTAATCGGGCAACTCTCCTGCAGAAAGGTTTGAGTAAACGTAGTCTCGATGAGATTGAAAGTTCTTTGCCTTATGCTTTTTCTTTGAGAGGAGCTTTTTCAGCTGCAGCCTTGGGTCAACGAGTTTGTGAAGAACTCAAAGTCGATCCAAAAGAATGGAGTAAGCCCGACTTTGACGTACTGAGCTTCCTTGGATTTGAAGCTGACGTGATTGAGTGTGCATCAGAAAAGATCTGCGGCTCGATGATGATCGAGGGGGCTCCTCATGTGAGGCCCGAGCATTACGCTGTCTTTGATTGTGCGAATAAATGTGGAAAGGGTGAGCGATTCATAGCTCCCATGGGACATGTTCGAATGATGGCTGCCGCCCAGCCCTTCCTCAGTGGAGCGATCTCAAAAACGGTGAACCTGCCGCACTCTGCAACGGTGGAGGACATTGAGGACGTTTATCTTCAGGGTTGGAAGTTGGGATTGAAGGCGATCGCTGTCTATCGAGACGGATGCAAAGCCTCTCAACCGCTCTCGTCAAAGGCGGAGACCAAGAAAGTAGAGGCAACTGCTGCCGAGGGGCTTTCGACGTCTTTTGCAGCCAGACGTAAGCTGCCAAAGAAGCGCGGTGGATTTACTCAGGAGGCTCGGGTCGCAGGTCACAAGGTTTATCTTCGAACGGGCGAGTATCCAGATGGTTCATTGGGTGAGATCTTCATCGATATGCACAAAGAAGGAGCCGCGTTTCGAAGTATGATGAACTGCTTTGCGATTGCAGTGTCTGTGGGGCTTCAGCATGGAGTTCCGCTCCAAGAGTTTGTCGATAAGTTTGTCTACACTCGTTTCGAACCGCAGGGTGCTGTGGATCATCCCAACATCAAATATGCAACAAGTGTGATTGATTATGTGTTTCGAGTTTTAGGAATGGAGTACTTGGGTCGAACTGATTTTGTGCAGGTGAAGCCTGCAGAGGCTGAATTGACCGCTCAGAACTCTTCTCGACCGAGTAGCACTTTGAGTGGAGAGCTCGCCATTGATGAAATCAAGTCAGCCTCATCATCTGATCAGGCTTCAGATGTGATGCTGAAGGGCTTGATGGGCGACGCTCCGTTTTGCGATACCTGCGGTCACACTACAGTTCGAAATGGCACCTGCTATAAATGTGTGAATTGCGGAAACTCAATGGGATGTAGTTAATACCAGCGTTTGGAAAGGCTCAGAGTCACGCGTGGCTCTGAGCCCAGCGGATATCCAAAGGTCTCTTCTCGACTTCGACTAAGAATGTTTTCGATTTGCAATTTTCCGTCTAGAGGGATCAGCCGAGTGGCTTTGGTTTGAATGCTGATATTCCAATTCAGTTGAGGGGCTATCTGATCATCGTCCTCCGTCGCGCGAACAGAAGATCGATAGTAAATCTCCGAAGAAACTTCAGCGATTTTGTTCAGGAAGAGAATCTGTGTTGTGCTGAGCTTGTGAAGTGGTTGATACAACTGCTTCCGCGAGCTTTTGATTGGGCTCCAGTTCCAAAGATTTTCATTGGCGGCTTGAGTTCGGGCGATGAGAAGCTCGTAAGCGAATGAAATCTTGGTCTGGGAAAAGAGGCGTGCTGAAACTTCATTCTCAAAGCCTATTCGAGCGCCAGCACCTGAGTTTTTTGATTGAAAGACCCCATTCGTTGAAACTGAGGCAATCGTATTGTTGGTTCGAATTCCATAGATGCTTTGGCTGGCTTCAAATGAACCTCTGCGGTGGCTCCAGCCGAGATCAATCTGAAGAGAACTTTCTCTTTGGAGATCACTGTTGCTGATAAAGAAAGGAGGGATTTCATAATACATCTCATTAAAGTTCGGAGTCCGAGAAGTGTAGCTAAGGTGAGAGGACCAGCTTGTTTGCTGGCTGATGTCCCAGCGGGTTCCAAGACTTCCTGAAAACTCCATCGAGTCGGAGAGGTCTGATACATAATCAATTTGAGCTTGGGGATTGATGAGAAGTGAAGATGCTGGTTTCCAAAACAAATTCCACGTCAAAAGAGTGAGTGAGCGTATCGGTGATTCAAAGTACTCTCCCTTCAACCAGTCAAGAGACTCCTCTACGTTCATTTCGTGAGCTAAGCTCCTGGTGAGTTGATCTCGATAAGACAGACGAATCTGAGAGCCGAGGGAGTGGTTGATGTCATTGCCAAAGCTCTGTCGCTGATAAGAGGCGAACGTGTTGATCTCATATTGGGACCAACGATACTGAAATGAGGCCATCGGGCGTATCGTCCAGGAATCCATGGGATCAAAATTCTGGGTCACCGGTCCTGGCAGTTTGAGATCGTTGCTCAAAACCTGCGCCCAGGCCTGTGCATCTTTCCACCTCTTCCAAAGTCGCAGATTGATTCGCTGATGCTCGTTGTTTTCACGGCGGAGGCGCTGCCCATCTTGCTCATAAGCGTAATTGTTTTGGGATTGATCCATCGAAAAGGAAACGCCAGGAAGTTGCTGATAGATGCCCCAGGTTTGATAATCCCCAAAAGTGACTTCGGATTCAGTTGCTTGAGTCTCGGGGAGTCTCAAAAAAAGTGCACCTTGCGGACTTCCGGAGTAAGCATGATGTCCGCCTTTGATCAGATGAGTTGCGCCAAGGCCTTGCGGTGAAAACAAGCCGAGATCTAGTTCTCCGGAAGCAAAAGAGTTGAGGCGAATCCCTTCAAAAAAAACTCCGACGTCTTTGGCGGTTGATCCTCGAATGGAAAGACTCTTCAGAGAAGCGGGACCTCCCTCATGCCGAAAAAACACGCCTGTTTTTTGCTCAAATTTTTCAAACTCCGATGAGTTTTGTTGAATCATCGTAGCGGCCGGAGCAGAGGGAATCGTCTCCCCAACAGAAGTCGAACTGTCAGTGGTGCTGAGTGAAAGAATCAAATGCATGACCATTTTTGAAAGCATTGCTCCTTGGCCTACCTGAGTTTTTCTGATTCGTTGAGTCCCATCCGTGGGGCAGCAGTTGGGCTCTTCAGGGGCTCAGAGTGGCTTAAAAGGGAGTCTCAGTGGGCATAAAGTTTGCATTTTCAACGAGTTGGGGAGTGAATTCTTGATTTTTCTTCATCAAACGCTTCGACGTTCTTGCCACATTGTGGGGCTGCTTTTAGCGCTCTCTGTGGCTACTTTTGCAGAAGAGGCATCGACTCCACCCCCCCCTGAGCCATCTTCCAATGAGCCCCAGAGAACTCCCATGCCCAGCTCTCGTGAGAGCGTTTGCATCAATCAGATCACTCGTTTAGCGCGCATCCCAAAGCCGCTCGTCGACCAGTTCGGTCGTGCGAGAGTTTTGACTGAGTTGGCGAGTCTTAAATTTTTTACGGCTCTTCGAAGGGGATCTGTCTATACGGGTCAGGTCACTCGCATGGCTCTCAAGACGGACTCGCAAATCATTGATGAGGTGCGAGGATTTACCAACACCAGTCGATCCTTTTGGGAGTCACTTGAAGAAGTTGTCCAATGGATTCATCAGTTTCGCGAGTATCCAAAAGTCCGCGAGCGATATCTATCTGCCATTAACACCACCCATCTCAATATCTCCAATTTGGAGAGAGCTAAGATTGCTCTTCGAGACTCACCCGAGAGCACCGTGACTGTCGTTTTGAATTCGAAGTCTTCGACCTATCAGGATAAGAATCAAGTCTCAGGAATTGCCATTGAAGGAGGTAACCAAGGTCCTCCTGAGGTTCGCACTTTTGCTTCGGCAACTGAGATTGAGGTCCAGATTGTCCGAGAGAAGATTGAAGCCGAGAAATTTTATGCAGCGATTGCCGCAGAGGGTTTGGCGCAAGCTCTGAGGTTTAAGAGATTGCAGAAGCTTCGAGAGCGATTCCTGGGGTCAGACATTAAAATTTCCGATGCTGCCCGAAAGATTCATGTGAAGGACGTGATCGATGATCCCAAGAAGCTCAAGGATATGACTGTGGATGAGGCCCGTCATTGGGTTGGATTACGCATTGCAAGCCTCATTGATGAAGAGGGTAAGGTTCGTCCTTATCGCGGAGAGGTTTCCGCCACCCATTCGAACCCGTTGATTCCGGAAACCGCTCGTGTGCAGTATGTCGAGCGACTTCGAGGGGTAGCTTCGTTTCTCTCAGAAACGCCAGCCCGACTTGTGACCGTTGTTCCGATAGAAGTTTTTCGCTCAGGTTGGAATGGCTTGTCGAAGGTCACCCATTGGATCGATACGGTTGGAACGCCTCTGAAGTTGCCGGCAATTATCTTGGCATTTTTGACGGTGAGCTTGCGAACTGCAGAGTTGAGAGAAACGCTTACCGTGAATGAGCAGGACAAAATGTGGGCAGAGGTTCGTAGTATGGCTCACTCGGCAACGAGTGCTGAAGATCTGGCTAGGGATTTAAGTATCTTGATTGAAGACAAGTTTCCCAATCGATCTTATCAACTTGCTCTCGAGGTGCTGGATGGACGACGGGCGAATTTTGTCTACGATCCTCTGGTGGTGGATGACAAGGGAAAGCCTCTTGATCAGTGGTACTTTGATGTGGCTGCCAATGAGGTTTATCCGATTTTGAAGGCTGTCTACCAGGGGACCGATAAGGCTCCAGATGGTCAGCCTATCTATAGTGCTCGGGGTGCGCTTGAGCGTCGAAGAAAAGCGGCCGAAGATTTAGGCCGCATTCTCTCCAAGTAAGATTCATCAGAAGTAAGACTTCAATGTGATTCCGGCGGTTCGTGAGTCCAAGACATTCTCGCCTGCAAATGGAAATCGATAGAATGCCCCAACGGCATAGGGAACCCTTTGAGTTCCTGCCCTGACATATTTCAAGTTGGTGAATTCCGCTTCCAGGTGAGCGCCGTGACTCACGCCGGCAGTTCCAGCCTCAAGGCTTGCAAGATTTTGTCCTGAGGAGGAGTAAGAATCTTTGAGATTCTTCTGAAATCGGTATCTTGCTCCCAAGGTGAGGATCCGAGCTGCAGTATAGTTGGTCTCGAGCTCCGCATTGATTGTGTCTCCGAGGTTTCGAGAGATTTCGGTCGATTGAGAGTTGAGAGGCAAATCAGCCGAGAGTGGGACTCGAGCATTGACTCGGTCGGGCAGCTGAGCTGTGTAGGCCAGTTCGAGAGTTGAGCGCCATCTCGAAGAGAGTGAAAGATCAACCATATGGTAGAGGCCCAAATCCCACTGACCATCTCCAAAGGGAACATCAAAGAGAAGATCGGGGTTATCTGTTCGGCCTGTGGGGGCGCGGAATCCGCCCTTGATGGACGCCATCACGCGAGAAGATTTAAACCAATTGTATTTGGCGCCGATTTCGAGATCCCCGAGCCCCGTTCCTTCCCAGCCATTCATACCGTCGGCATAGTTGAAGTTGTTGGTTAGCGCTGCGTTGATGGCTTCCAGATTAAGACCTGATTGAACGGCTTCAAGCTGAGTTCGAAGTGGATGGCCGGCTGGAAGGGCATTGATGTTTTGGCTGAGGGCTTCGTCAGGAGCAACCTGGGCGCTTACTTGAGTTTTTCCATAGACAATGGGCAATAGAATTCCAAGGCTCAGACGACTACTGAGGCCGTACTCAAGAGCAAGAATGTTAGCGACAACCTCAGTCTTGACGTTTGTGCTCAGATCCAAAGCGATCTGATCACCGAGTCCTGGCTGAACGGCGTTAAATGCTTTGATCGCATCTGCCGTTTGAGGGCTCATAGCGCTCAGAAGATTTGAGTTTAGTTTTTTGGAAAAAGTTGCGCCAAGATTTTGAGATTGTCCCTGGGAGTTAAACTCGTTTGAAGCTGAGGTGTAAGAAGTCACGACTCGAGCGCGAAATCTCCCTTGTGGTAAGACGAGAGCGTCATCGGCAAGAACTCCTTCAAATGTCATCAGCGCGACGAGAGTTGCTGTTGTCCCAAAAGATTTAAATCCCCATTTCATTTATGATTTCCCCCTCGATTTTCAGACTAGCAAATTTGACTCCTCGATGCCCAGAACTGAACGGCCTTCGGACAGGGGTTTGGGTGTCTCAGGCTGGGGGGTTGTGAGAGGGGATTTTGAGTCGCACCGGGGCATGGATTCCGCGCCGACAGGCAATCTAAATACTTGAAATCATTGAATATAATGCCCATTTCTCGAGGCATAAGGCTTGCTCTTTAGCGGGTATGTTGAGCCTTTTTCCACTATGGGGACTCTCGGTGATTCTGGCGATGCCGGCTGGAGATAAGCCCGTTTTGGCTCCGAATCAGATGAGCTGTGAAGACTTCAAAGCCGTTTACGATTTTATTCAAGATCAACACATTCGCTTTACGGTCGATCAGTATCTTGATCGCAATAAACTGGTTTCAGATGCCAAAGCCATGATTCCTGAGACACTCAGAGATCTTGGTTATCACTTTTTAGCCTCAAGTTTTACGAGTTACGAATCCCCTCGAATCGCCGCAGAAGTCGATCCTATCAAAATCTGCAAAACGTTGAGTGCTTCTCTTTACCGAGCGGTTTTTTTGAAATCTTACGCTCGCGCCTTGGATCCATACACCGATTTTTATCTGAATGAAGAGTTGGATACTCGCTCCTCTGTTGTCGATGGAGACTTTGTTGGAGTGGGAATTGGGAGCGATAGAGCGGTAGATCATTTGCTGATTACAGAGGTCGTCGAAGGAGGGCCCTCAGACGGACGGCTGATGGTGGGAGACAAGGTTTTCAAGGTCGACAATCATGACATCCGAGGCCTTTCGGAGAGTGAAGTAAGATCTCGAATTCGCGGATCGCTGGGATCGAAGGTGATGTTTCAAGTGCAACGAGCGGAGATGACCCTCGACGTAGAGATCATTCGCGGACGTGTGCAGCAAAAATCCGTTTCCTCAAGCTGGTCAGCAGAAAACGTCTTGATGGTGAAAGTTCATCGATTCTATCGCCAGACCCCTCATGAAGTTGAGATGGCCATTCAATCTGCAGGCTCCAAACTGAAGGGGCTGATTTTGGATCTTCGGGATAATCCTGGGGGATTACTGCAAGCGGCAAGAGATCTTGTCGACGTTTTCATCTCCTCTGGTGTTGTTGTGTATCTCAAAGGAAAAGAGTTTGAAGATCAAATTTGGGCTCTCAATGACGGGGGGCGTACTCAGGTGCCCATGGTCGTCCTCGTGAATGAGGGGACCGCTTCCGCAGCCGAGATTGTTGCTGGGGCTCTGCAAGACTATGGTCGAGCTCTTATTGTAGGACGCAGAACCTACGGCAAAGGATCTGTTCAAAATATTTATGAGACTCAACCAGCGCTTGGGATCAATTATCAGGGTGGTTTTAAGCTGACGACAATGTTCTATTATTTGCCCTCAGGCCGAAACGTTCGAAAGCTTGAGCCTGATATTGTATCGGCCGATTCCAACGAAGAGAAAGTCGATCATCCAGAAATGCCTTATCATGGACCAGATCGAATTGACGTTATTCGCATGGCCCAACCCAATGGAGATTTGGTTCAAAAGGCCAAGGCCAAAATTCAGGAAATGCCCCAGCCAACCTCAGTTTCTTCTGAGCAGCTAGGTCGTGAGCTTGTTCTTAAGCTGATGGCGAATTCAGCAGATCGTAGTCGCTAAGCAAATCTAGAACTCAACTTTAGAATCTGATCGAACTCCATCTCGAGATACTTCAATAGGCTTTGCCGCCTCTGCGCGAGTTTGTCGAACTTCTGGCTCGGGTTCTGGCGGCGGAGGCACTGTGGCTTTTTGCACCATCGCTCGAGACAATTCGTTCGAGATTTTTGGTCTTGTTGCACTCGTGTTGCTGTCTCGAGCCTTTTGAGTGTTGGTGGCGGATGAGACCTTTTGTTTTTGAGCGGATTCTCGAGCTTCAATCCGCTGATCGGTGGGCTTAACGTCTCGGGCGATCTTCTCTCGCGCCAATTGAGTTGCGCGTTGCTGAGTTTGCGCGTCCGTTTCAACTCTCACTGTTTTGACTTTGTTGCTGCCCGATACATCCATAGCCCCTCCGATCACGACGTTAACGTCGTTCCTTGAGAGTGCTTTCGGCACCGCGTCAGAAAACTTAAACGCAAAGTGGGATTTTAAATAAAATCAAATAAATACAGGCACTTATGGATCATAGTTTCGATCGGGAGTTCTCTCCGGTTTCTCGGTTAAACGGTCTCCCGTTTGCCGGTCGATTCGGTAGATTTCCACTCCCTCGGGCAGGTCGGCCGCGGATTCAAACACCAAAACCTGACCTCCATATTCACCAAAAACATGAAGATCTGAGCTGGATGCAAGCTCTATATAAATGAGATTTTCCTTTCGCAGCCAATCCATCTCGAATCTCTTCTCGAGTTTGATTCGTTCATCTAAACGAGCAAAGGCCGGATGATAGAGATTTTTCAGCTTCGGATGGAGGGCGACTTTCAATCCGGAAAATCCTGTATGAGGAGCATAGGTCAAAACGGCAAGTGCGGAATGATCCCAAGCAAGCCATCCATCAAACTGTGCAGTCGTTGCTTCTCGATTGGGGGGATTGGGAACCGCAAACTGCTTGGCCTTGGCTGAGAGGTGAGCCGGAGGTGTGTTTTTGGGGATCGCAAAATGATCTCGCCACATTTTTCGCCGCTCCTGCTCATAGCCAGTCAGCAGGCGAGAGAAGACGGAGGGCCAGGTCGGGATGGGCAGGTTTCGCTCGATGATTGTCTTGCGGGCTTCATCAATGAGCTCCTCGATGACAAACTCGTATTCTTGGAGCTTTTTCTCGCTCTCAGCTTTGAGAGTTCCTCGCTTGATCATCCATTGCAGTAACTCCGGATGACCTCGCCTCAGAGCGATATGGATATACTCCGGATCCAGCCAGAAATGAACTGCATCTCGATTGAAGGGCTTTGAGTCGATAAAAATCGTGGCTAGTAATACGGGTGCGCGATCGAATCCAAAAATCTCGATTCGTTCGATTCGAGACTGTTCAAAATCGGTGATTCCAAAAATTCTCAGATCCTTTCCCTGAAACAGTCGCGCGACATCACCATCAATGGAGGATGGAAAGGAAATCAGTGACTCCAGTTCGGATCGAGGAACTCCGGATTGAGTCGTCACAAGGGCCTTTGGCGGAAGGGACTTCTTAGAATCGCCTAAACCACCAATTTCATCGGCACAGTCCAGCACAAGCGCTGCTGAAAGAAAAACTCCCCAAATCATGAACCCCACCCTCCAAACATGATGGGGCTAGAATTCCTGAAGAGGGAGCCCGGGGGCAAGAAAATACGACTGGGGGGCCAAGTTTGATCGGATTTGTGAAACTTTGTTCATAGCTGGGCCCTGCCGCTTAAATAATCCAATTATTTCAATTATTTATATCGAGGGTCTTGGGCCGCGCTCTTGCATTCATTGAGGGCAAAGGAGCTCTGTTATGTTGCTAGCAACTCTCATGGTTTTAGGTCTTAGCGGACAACTTCAGATTGAAGATATCAAGTACCAAACAAGTCTTGCCGGTGTTGCTCGTGCTGAGCTCAGTATCGTCACTCGTCTTAAAAATTTAAGAGTAGCCACAGAAAAGCTTCCTGAGTCTTGGAAGGCCTCTGGAATTCGAGGTCAAGAGGATCGAATGCTGACCAAATCCTATTTGCTCAACGAGATTGAAAACATGGAGCTTTTGGCCGCTGAGCGCTGGGCTTTGATTGTTGAAAACACCGCAACCATTGATGTTCCTCATGATCAGAGTGACTCCAAATCCCAAGCGTTTCGAAAGCAACTCCCTGATCTTTCCAAATCTCAGTTGGAACTGAACCAGAAGTTGGACGCCTTTAATACCAAGCTCAAAGATGGCATCTTGCTCAATCTTGCCAGCAGTTTGAGCAATTAAAATGCTTCGATCAAAATTTAAGGAACAATCTTAAAGAATTTGAGTTTGCCGACTTTGATAATGTCATCCACTCGAAGACGCGATGTTGTAAAATCCATCTCTACTTTTTCGTTCTGAACCTTGATTCCTCCTGAGGCGCAGAGACGCTTGCCCTCCGCGGCTGAGAAAAGATTCAAATCCTGAGATAGAAACTTGAAGAGCAAAACATCCTTTGGGATTTGCTGCAGGCTTAGTGTCGGAGCATCTGATGGAATCTCCTGTTTTGAAAACTGAGAGATAAACTTTTCCACTTCCTGGCGTGCGATTTCCACTCCATGGAATTGAGAAACAACATCCTCTGCCAGTTTTAACTTCGCATCCCGAGGATGTCCGGCGAGTAGCTTTTCGACCTGTGCCTTTTCAATCCGAGTGAGAATCTCATAGTAGCGCGGCATCAAGGCATCTGGAATGCTCATCAATTTTCCAAACATGTCTTTGGAAGGTTCATTAATTCCGATCGCATTACCCAGAGACTTGCTCATTTTGTCGTGGCCATCCGTTCCCTCAAGGAGAGGCAGGAAGACAAGGGCTTGTTGCGGTTGCCCAAAATGCTTCTGAAGATCTCGACCTACCAGCAGATTGAACCGTTGATCCTGTCCGCCAAGTTCGACATCAGACTTCATGGCCACTGAATCGTAGCCTTGAATGAGTGGGTAGAGAAACTCGTGAATCGAAATGCTTTGACCCGAGGTGTAGCGCTTTTTGAAATCCTCGCGTTCAAGCATCCGAGCGACATTCATTTGTGCGGCCAACTCAATCAAGTCCTTAGCGCCCAACTTGATGCACCATTCGGAGTTAAAAAGAACTTTCGTTTTCTCGGGATCTAGAATCTTAAAAACTTGATCTCGATAGGTTTTAGCATTTTCTCGAATCTCATCCTCTGAAAGAGGGGGACGAGTTTTGCTTTTTCCTGTGGGATCACCAATGCGGGCAGTGAAGTCGCCAATCAGAAACTGAATCTCATGTCCGAGGCTTTGAAAATCTCTGAGTTTCTTGAGGCCAACATAGTGTCCGAGATGAAGATCTGGAGCCGTCGGGTCAAAGCCCATTTTAATTCTGAGTGGGCGATTCTTCTCTTGGGCCTTTTGCAGTTTTTGAAGGAGTTCCGATTCGAGAATGATTTCAGAAGTACCCCGACGAATCAGATCAAGCTGCTCAGCAGGAGACTTCATCGACGAGCCTCGCGTCGAATGCGTTCCACCTTTTCACATCGGCCAGTCGTTGAATCAATATGGAACAAGACCCCTGAAAGCGTGCCGGGTCCATCGGCGACTTCCATTCGGATATGCTGACGCTTCAAGAATCGATCTAAAATAATTTCCTTCTTCATTCCTATGACAGAATCATAAGCGCCATTCATTCCGGCGTCAGTGAGAAATCCACTGCCTTTGGGTAAAATCCTCTCATCTGCCGTTGGCACATGAGTATGAGTGCCAACAATCGCTGATGCACGTCCGTCGCAATGAAATCCCATGGCCTGTTTTTCGCTTGAGGCCTCTGCATGAATGTCGACCAAAATCACTTTGGTTTGATGTCTTAAACTTTCAAACTCCTTGTCGAAGGTCTGAAACGGACAATCAAGAGGTTCCATAAAGATCCGTCCCATCAGATTAATGATCCCAACCGTCTTTCCAGATCGTGTTGTGACTGCGGATGATCCACGCCCTGTCGTTCCTGAGGGATAATTCGCAGGTCTCAAAATCTTGGTTGGGTGCTCTTGGAAACACTGATTGACCTCTTTTTTATCAAAAGAGTGATTGCCTCCCGTCAGTACATCGCAGCCCGCAGCAAAAAGCTCTTGTGCGATCGCCGGAGTGAGGCCAAAGCCGTGAGCGGAGTTTTCAGCATTGGCGACAACGAGGTCCATTTTAAAGTCCGCTCGCAATTGAGGAAGATGTTCTGCAATGACGGCACGCCCTGAAGAGCCCACAACATCACCAAGAAAGAATAATCTGAGGTCTGACATGAGACTCTTTCGATAGCAAATTTCAGATCAAAACGCGAGGAGAGCCCCATACAGATCGGGGAGTCAGGATATAATCCATTTGCTGGTCATGAGGTTCTTGCTGCCAAAGCCCAGCCTCCGCAATTTGGCAGTCAAAACTGATTGCTAGACGGGGAAAGCGGCGATTTTCAGCAAGGAAGCGGTCATAGAAACCTTGACCCATTCCGAGGCGAAGCCCACGACGGTCAAAAGCAACTCCTGGAACGACCACGATGCTGGGCCTATTGGCATCCCATTCCTCAGCATAGGATGGGGGCTCGAGCGTCAGCGAGCCTTGTTTCAACTGGTTCCATTCTTCGACGGCACGGAACTGAAGATTCGATCCCACCACTCGGGGGAAATAAACCTTATCATGCCGACCCTTCGCATAATCAAAGATTAAGCGAGTAGAAATTTCCTCTTCGAGGGGGGCATAGAGAAGCCACGCTATTCCTGAACGCATTCGAAAGAAATGCCGCACAATCAAAGAAGCAGCCTTGGATCTTTCATCGGCGCTGACCTTGACTCGTTGATCTCGATAGAATCGTCGAAGCTCACTTTTTGACTGAAAGTGAGGCGCATTTGCAATCATCTAACTGCTCCCACCTGTACCGTAGGAAGTCAAACTTGAACCCAGCAATAGCTAGGTGGGCTCGGTATGGAATATATTAGGCGCTAAATCCGGAGATTGCGCACACCACAACCAGGAACCGATCCCTGTCTGACGGTATAGGTTCAATTTTTTATTCTTCGTATACGCATACTGCAGGAGCAGTCAGATGATTGCAAATACATATGCTCTATACGACAGAATCCATTGTATCAGGAGTCACTTTCTTGTGAAGTGCATTTTAATCATGAAGGCTTGATTTCATGCGGGCAGGGGAGCCCCTCTTGACAAAAATTGTCTTGGCATTGTCTTGTTCAGAAGTTGAGATGAAGGTTCATGTTTTCTCCGCTCCGTCGTCATTTTTTTTCGAAGCGAGTTTATCTTTTTGATCTCGACGGCACTCTCTATCTCGGAAAATCAGTTATTCCAGGTGCACTCAAGCTCATTTCCAAACTGCGACAGGAGAAGAAGCAGATCTATTTCTTCACAAACAATTCATCTCGTTCCGAAAATGACTACGTCGTCAAACTCAATAAATTGGGCTTTGGTGCAAAGGCGAGTGAGATTGTCATGTCAACTCACTCACTCATTCGATTTTTGAGGCTTCGAAGAATGAAGCGAATCTTTCTTTTGGGTACACCTGCGATGAAGAAAATGCTTTTGCGAAAATCATTTTCGTTTTCAGCTCGACCTCAAGTGGTGGTTGTCGGATTTGATAAGACCTTGACGTACAAGAAGCTTCAAGAGGCTACACGATTAATTGAGTCAGGCATTCCCTACGTCGTGACTCATCCTGATCTCTACTGTCCCACGGACAAAGGTCGAGAGCCAGATTGCGGAGCGATCGCTCAGATGATTGAGTTGGTGACAGAGGTGAAGCCTATAGCAGTACTTGGCAAGCCGCATAGGCTCATGATGAAGGAGGCTCAAGCTAGGTGCCGTGCTCCAAGACGGGATATGATTCTGATTGGCGATCGACTTTCAACGGATATTCAGATGGCCGATACCCAAGGCATTGAGAGCCTCCTTGTACTGAGTGGCGAGACGACGCGGCGCATGCTCTCTCGATCAAAGGTTCAGCCGACCCATGTTGTTGGCTCAGTGCAAGATCTTCTGTGACTGGATTCTTCTCTGAGGGGCTTGTGTAAAGACCAGTCCCTGATAATTTGAGTCTATGATCCGCATTGCTGTCTCGATTTCTTTACTCTTCGTTTCTTGTGCTGGGAAAAATGGTTCGGCTGAATATTCATCTTCTCAGGTCTTGCCGACTCCCTCGGCAGAGAGCTCTCAAGTCTCAGGCCAAAAGCCGGTGAAATTTTATTTTTCTGATATCCAGATTTTGGTTCAAACCAATCCCCTCAGCAAATGTGAGGGAGTGAAGCGATTGACGGATGGTAGATCTGATGAGTTTTCCACAGCGATTAACTCGGATGGAAAGTTTGTAAGAAAGTTAGGGCCCAAGACTGTGCAGTACTACGCTCTCAATGTGAAGCTCCAAAAGATGGGATTCGATGAGGCTGAGTATTCCTTCTCCGTTTTGGACGGAGTGGTCCCTGAGTGGGCTCCTCACGGCATGAGAATTCGAAGGCGATCGGGAAACTTTCTTGATCTCTATTACTTAGGGAATGTTTTCACTCTGCAACTGAAGCAGTCACAGGTCTACTCCTTCAAGGCAGTCGAGAAACGGGGAGACTGTGAGTTAGAGCACGACATTAATATCTTCGCAGAGAACTCTGGCTTTTATCTGCCTGTCGAAGATCAGTCTGTTTCCGTTGCTCCCTAAAACCTACTCGGGAATGCTCGACGATGAGCTCGGCTTTCGGTTGGGATCTGCTCCCTGCAACAGAAACGCCTCAACAAAATCATCTATGTCACCATCAAGAACGGAATCGGGTTGGAAACTTTCGTGCTCCGTACGGTGATCCTTAACCAATCGGTAGGGCTGCAAAACATAAGAGCGGATTTGACTTCCCCACGAGTTGTCTAGTTTCTGTGCATGGTGAGCATCAACTTGAGCTTGGCGCTTTTGCATCTCCAGTTCATACAGCTTGCTCTTCAGCATTTTCATGGCAGTCGCTCGGTTTTGATGCTGCGAGCGCTGAGTCTGACATGCCACGATGACTCCGGAAGGAATATGAGTGATCCGAACGGCTGACTCTGTTTTGTTGACGTGCTGACCACCGGCACCCCCTGCGCGAAAGGTATCCGTTTTAAGGTCCTCAGGTCGAATCTCAACCTCAATCGAGTCGTCAATCTCCGGAGTCACATCAATCGCTGCAAAGGATGTGTGTCGTCGTTTGTTAGCATCATAGGGAGAGATTCGAACCAAACGATGAACGCCTCGCTCGGACTTCATAAGTCCGAAGGCCATTTCTCCTCGACAAATCAACGAGCAAGATTTGATGCCGGCGGCCTCACCGGGCTGCTCATCAACGAGCTCCACTTGGAAGCCTTTACGATTCGCATAGCGAACAATCATTCTCTGAAGCATCTGAGCCCAGTCCTGAGCTTCCGTTCCACCGGAACCCGCATTGATCGAAACAATGGCGCCGAGACGATCAAACTCCTGAGAGAGCATTTTGCGAAGCTCAAGCTTTCTTGTTTGAGCTTCCATGCTCGGCAGTTGAGCGTCTACATCTACCAAAAGAGGATCATTGGGTTCAGAAATCTCGACTAACTCCATCGAGTCTTTGAGTTGCTGCTCAAGTTGAAAGAAGGGCTCAATGGTCTTTTGAATCTGTTCGATTCGTTGACTTACTTCCCGAGCTTTATCCGGCTGAGACCAAAAATCTGGGGCAAGTGTTTGCTCTGAAAGGGCTTCCTTTTCGTCCTTTAATCTAAAGACGTCAAAGCATCCTCCCGAGAGATTCCACTCTCTCTGAAAGTTTGCCTAATTCGGAAAGAAGATTTTTTTTGTCCGCCGGTCGCTTTTCCACATGGCAGCTATAACA
>CAZZLQ010000014.1:0-38521 GCA_964655245.1 uncultured Bacteriovoracaceae bacterium
GCAAAGAAAAGGCCCAACCGGGGTTGGGCCTCAAAACAACTGAGTTTTCTTGAAAGATCTTTAAGCAGCCATCGCTCGAAGCGCTTCCAAAACCTCATCCGTATGACCATCAACTTGAACGCGTCGAAACACTCGAGAAATCTGTCCGTTTCTATCGATCACAAATGTCGAGCGCTCAATCCCCCATGAGATATTGCCGTACATATTCTTCTGAACGAAAACGCCAAAGGCCTTAGCGGTTTCCTTGTCCAAATCACAGAGAAGTTGAAAGTTGAGATTGTACTTTGAGATAAACTTCTGATGAGACTGGTGATCATCAAAGCTCACTCCCAAAACGACGGCATTATGAGCCTCCAAAGCGCTTAGGTTATCTCGAAAACTGCAGGCTTCTCGTGTGCATCCTGGAGTGTCGTCTTTGGGATAAAAATACAAAACGACGTTCTGACCTCGGTACTGAGATAAGGTCACCATCTCGCCGTTTTGATTTTGAAGACTAAAGTCAGGAGCCATATCCCCAACATTCAGCAAAACGCGACTGCTCTCAAGAGAGGCTGCCTGAGTGTTTGCCGTTCGCGCCGCTGCCGCTCTTGCTTTCTTCGCTGCGGGCCGAGCAGGCGCTTTCTTTTTTGTCGCTTTTTTCAAAGCTTTCTTGACCGCCTTCTTCGCGATTTTCTTGGCGGTCTTTTTAGCCGCCCTCTTTGCCACTTTTTTCTTTGTCGATTTTTTGGACTTTGCCTTCACTTTGGATTTTGCCTTTTTTGCTTTCGCCATGGATGACTCCTTTAAACTTTTGATGAGAATAGCTCTTTTAGAGCGGACATTGCTTGAGTTTTTTAGCCCAAAATCTAGATTCTTCCCATGAAAACTTACTCCCTGATCGAGCTCGAAGGACAGGATGCATCAGACTTTGGACATCGAATGTTTAGCCGCAGCCTCAAGACGCTCTCGGCTCAGGAAGGAAGACTCACACTGTTCCTCAGTGCAGAGGGAAAGATTCAATCCATTTTTTGGATGATCAAGACCAACAACGGACTCAGGCTCATTGTCGAGAAGGACCAGCAGCAGGGGCTCGCCAACTTGATTGAACGCTACCATTTTGCAGAAAATTTTAAGATGGTCCTTGGTCCCACCGTCTCAGCAACCTGGAGACCCTCCCCCAATGTTGGGGCTGGAGTGGGATTTTTGAAGGATCAACAATTTGTAGGTGTCTGGCGAGGAACAGAGTGGATTTTTGATCTCAATCAATTGAGTCAGCCAGGTTCGCCCGAGTGGGCGCTGCACCGAGTTCAAAATCTCATTCCCGAGTGGGGATCCGATATGGACGCATCAACTTTAGTTTTCGAGCCCGGACTCGAGGAACTCTGTGATGAAAACAAGGGCTGCTATATCGGTCAGGAAGTTGTGGAGCGAGTGCGAAGTCGCGGAGGACAAGCTCCTCGAAGACTAGCTCTTGTTGAGTGGAGTCAACAACCTCCGACGAAATCCCAGAGCATCGCCTCCTCTTCTCAAGAAAACATTGGTAACACCACGGCGACTCAGGCTGTTGAATTCGAAGGAAAATGGCTTGGACTCGCTTATCTCAAAAGAGGCTTTGGAATCGAAGGGGCGCAAGTTCAGACGGATGGAGTTTCAGGTCGCTGCCTTCGCAGCATTTAAGACAAAGATCGTCTCAATCGGACCAAACTCGACGAAAGAGACTCGAATTGAGTCGTCCAAAAACCTCAGTGCAACTTTAGTTGCGTGAGCTGCGGGCCACTTAGGTTGTCCCTCCTCCAGGGCATGGAGCTTGCAATCCTCTTTAAAGTCGAGACAGGTAATAAGAGGGAGGGGCGTGGCGCTTCGTAAGTCTTTAGAGCATACCCCCTACTTTAAAGAATCCCCTTAGTTTACGTGGTGTCCAGCCCTCCATCTCCTGTTGATGTCATCTTGCGCGGTCAAAGCCATGAAGGGAGTGGTTTTGGCGTTGGGTGAGGCGATTGGAGGAAGCTTCATCTGCTGCACTGGAGTGAGGTGGCAGAAAAGACAATCCGTTGGGGGCGACATCACCTACTACACCACCAACTTAACTCGTCGAAGCGAAGCTCTCTAATCAGAGCTTCGCGTTTTTTTGGGGTACCAATCCAAATTGATTTAAGCCGAAAGAAGGCGGCCAGGAATAATCACGTCAACAGGAGCACCCACGTACCGTTGCTTTCTTCCGAACCTGGCGGGATTAGTGGACTCGCTTTGAGTGACCTCCCGGCCACTTAGTCTTCGGTTTATCTGCCTTTGCTCTTGCGAGCAATCAAGAACTGGGCGATACCTTGGAGTGGACTTCGGCTCAGTTGACCAGAGTAAAGGACTTGGAGAGGTGGGTGAGTGGCCGAAACCAGCAGATTGCTAATCTGTCGTACGGGTCATACCGTACCGCGGGTTCGAATCCCGCCCTCTCCGCCATTTCTTTTTTCATTTCGTTTATTGAACTGGATGATCGTTTGGACCTCTCTCTTGGTGAGCCTAAGCGGCTGTCAAACAAGTATTCGATTCCTCTACAACCAATCGGATTGGCTCGTTGAACGATGGGCCAATCAGCTACTCGAATTTCCGGGAGATCGAAGGGCCGAGCTGCATCGAGAAGTTCAGGGCTTTTTCAAAGAGCATCGCTCCGTCGAGCTGCCCTTGCTGGTCTACTACCTCCATTCCACCGCTGATCTCATCTCGAGATCTCAGCCGACAGAAGCCAAGATTCAAAGCAGTCTCAATGATCTTGAAAACCTCGCCCAGCGGACACTCTCTCTTGCCATTCCTGGTACAGCACGCATTCTGGCATCACTTTCCCCAGCAGAAACTGAGCGCCTGAAAAAGAACATCGAGACCAAGAACTCTCATCTGCTCAAAGAGCGAGAGGAACTGAGCTTGGAAGATTGGCGAAAGCAAAGACGAAAGAACTCTCAAAGAGCGTTCAAGTTTCTCGCTGGCACTCCCTCACCCGAACAGGCGAGATTGATCGAGCAGTGGATCTTGGAAAGCGACTACTCAAAGAGAAATCTTTGGCTGAGTTTTCGGCAGATTAAACAGGCCGAGCTTTTCAAACTCTTGGAGCGCAAAGCCCCAGAGAGCGAGATCGAAAATTTTCTTCGCAGCTGGATCGAACCGAAACAGGAATCTCTCCAAACCCAATCGGATTACTCAAAACACTTTAAGGCTGAGCGCCAACGAATCACAAAGACGATTCTTGCACTCAGTCTCTCACTCAGCCCCAAACAAAAAGAACACTTTGTTGAAACCCTTCATGAGCTTTCTGACTCCCTCAAAACTCCCTAGCCCAAATCCGCTCCTTGTCTTTTGAATGCATTTAGCCAATCCTAATGAGATAAAAATGCTCAGTTTAACTTTTACAAATGGAGAGATAAGAAAAATGAAATACTTTTTAGTTTTGTTTGCATTAGTCAGCACCGGAACTTACGCACAAAATAAGCCTGGTCTTTTAAAGCAAGTGTCAGGCCAGAAATACGGAATGGCTGGCTGCGGACTTGGGTCAATTGTATTCGGCAACGATGCTGGGTTTGTCCAAGTCTTTGCGGCAACAACCAATGGCACCTCGGGCAATCAAACCTTCGGGATCTCTTCTGGAACCTCTAACTGTACTGCAGCATCAGGCGCCTCAGCTAGCCGCGCTGCGGACTATGTGATCGCCAATCGAATTCAAATCGAGACCGACGCAGCTCGAGGTCAGGGCGAAAGCATCGATGCTTTGGCCACACTGGGCGGCTGTGACTCCAAGCAACTCGCCTCCTCACTACAATCTGGCTACGGCAAGATTTTTGAAGCAGAGGCTTCAAACGAAACGGTCTCTAGCCGAGTGGTCGAGCAGCTTTCTGTTTGCTCCGCTGGATAAGCAACTAAATTTTCTTTGATGAAAAGAGGGAAAGTGCCACATTCCGAAGGGAATGTGGCTTTTTCTTTTTTTAGTCTCAGCAACTGCGGATCCTGCCCTTTCAGATCCCTGGTTGAAGCTCCTTCGCTATAAGCCCAACACCATTTCAGCGGGCTTTGAATCTCAGATCGACGACCCCCAGTTTTTTCTTTCTCCCAACGGAAAAATTGATCCAAGAGCTGAATGGATCGTCACGCTCAACGCACTAAAAACTGATCCCAAGATAAAATGTCGCTTTCCCGCTCGGCACCTCCTGGTGAACGGAAAATCAACGCAATCCATCCGAGAGCTTGATTCATGTTCCGAATTTCAAAACTTTCGAAACGTTCTGAAGGCAAAATCCGTAAGTCTTATTTTCTCTTCCTACTTTCTCAACAACCCTTCTTCAGCTTTCGGACATGTTTTTTTGAGATTCAATCAATCCTCCAGTGAAGGGGGTCCAGAGCTTCTGGATCATGCGATAGACTTTGCAGCAAACGTGGACACCCAAAATGCGCTCATCTACGGCATCAAAGGAATCTTTGGAATGTTTAAGGGCACCTTTTCACTCAAGCCGTATTTTTTTCAGGTTCGGCAATATGCCGCATTCGAGTCTCGAGATTTGTGGAGCTATCAACTCAAACTTTCTCAGGATCAAGTCGACTATCTCATCGCGCATTTGTGGGAAGTCGGACAGGGCTGGATTGATTACTATTACTTTGATGAAAACTGCGCTTACCACATTTTGGGTGCGATCGAAGCCACTCGACCAGACCTCGACCTGACAGATGCTCTTCCTCCGTATGTAATTCCCATCGATGTTGTTCGTATTCTCAAGACGAACGATTTACTCGACGCGCCCTCTTATCGACCTTCGGTAAAAACGAGCTTGGATTATCGACTTTCTGTTTTAAACTCAGATCAACTAACTCAAGTGCGCCTTTGGACAGATCTCAATGAGTCCGCTCCAACCGCCGCAGTGGCTGAGGATGCTTCAACTCTCGACGCTGCTCTCGACTCCATGGACTATCTCTATCCTTACGAAGTGCAACTCCCGCATTCAGATGCCTCCAAACGAAAAAGCCTCCTCGGGCGACTGCGCGCTGATACAAAAGTCGCCTCTCAACCCTTGGCACTGAAGCCAGACCCACTCACTCAGCCTCATCTTGCTCACAAAACATCTCTTATCTCCGTTGGTGGCGGCTTCTCTCAAACTGATCGAGCCTTCACTGACATTCGCTTTCGTCCCGTCTTTCATGACTTCCTCGATCCAATCGCAGGACTTCCTCAATATGCTGAGATTAAGTTTTTTGATGCGAGCGTTCGATGGCTCATCAACGAACACAAGATTTTGCTCAAAGAGTTGACGATCTTTGAAGTGTTCTCACTCACACCGTGGGAATCAGTCTACAAGCCTCTGTCGTGGCATCTGCGAGTGGGCGCTCAAACCAACGATGAGCGAACGTGTCGTCATTGCCTATCTCTTTCCACTGAGGGCGGTGCGGGTCTCAGCAGTAAAACGACGAGTCTGTTGGTAGAAGCCGAGTCTACGCTCAACTCTAAACTCCAAGATGAACGCATCGGGTATCTGGCCCTTGGACCCACTCTGCTGCTTCGGCTTCAAGACGCACAGAAGTGGGGGGTGGTTTTGAGAGCACGATACCGCTACCGATTTTTCTTAAGCCGCAATCCGCATTTCACTGAGGCAGAGACTGCCATTCGATATCAAATGAGTGAAAATTTTTCGATCGTCGGCACAATAGGTGCGAATGACTTTCAACCTCAAGGGAAGTTGGAGGTGCGGTATTATTTTTAAAATGCAACTGATTGGGGCGTGCTTGCTGCTCAACGCCTGCTCTGGCCTTCTTTATCACCCCTCCGATAAAGTCTTTTGGCCCGCTCAAAAGTTTGGACTTCAGGCAAAAGATATTCACTTTGAAAACGCTGAGGGCGTTCGACTTCATGCCTGGCTTCTTGAGCCCAAGAAGGTTTCCAAACCTTGGGTCTTCATCTTGTTTCATGGCAACGCAGAAAACCTAAGTTCGCACTATGCTGGACTCGCCTGGACGGTCGAAATGGGAGCCCGACTCTTTGTCTTCGACTACCAAGGTTATGGACAATCGGAAGGAGAGCCCTCACCAAGAGGAACTGTGCAAGACGGAATAGCAGCTCTTCGGTGGGTGAATGATCAATTCCCTAATCTTAAAATGATTGTGGTTGGACAAAGTCTTGGCGGTGCGGTGGCCGTAAGAAGCCTTCAGGAACTAGATCGCGATGAGACTTTTCCCGCGCCCAAGGCCCTGATCCTTGAAGGTAGCTTTTCCTCCTATCAAAGTGCGGGCGTTAGCGTGCTCAGTCGATCGTGGATCACTTGGCCGCTTCAGCCACTAGCTTATGTTTTGCTCAGCGACACTTGGGCCCCTCACGCCGACTTCTTTGCGCAATCGCGCCATCTCAAAATCCCGAAGCTGATCATTCACAACGAGAGAGATCCTGTTGTGGATTACACTTTGGGAGAGGAGTTATTCCAAGCTCTGCCACAACCCAAGGAGCTTTGGACCATACCCGCTGGCCGGCACATGGATACGTTTTGGCGAGAGGAACCAAACTATCGCAAGCAGCTATGGGATTGGCTCTCGAGCGTGAAATCAACTCCCATTTCGGGGACTTCATGCCCCTCAACCCCCCATAAAGACTGATTAACAGGCGCTTTGAAGTGGCAGGATTTTTGCTCTAAAGAGTCTTTGTATGGTGCGGCGGCATTTGGGCTCGAGATTTCTTCTGGCAATCTTAATCGTTTTTGGGGCCACTTCAGTCGAATCTCTTCATGCTTTTGAACCCAAACCCCCCTGTCACAAGGCCATCCAGAACATGGCAGTGGACCCAAGCCATGGTCTCAGCGAGGAAACGAAGCTTGCGCGAGCCCAGCTCCAACAATCGTACTTCTTTCACGGCTCTCGATACGATTCGAAAAACTCTGATAGCGCTACCGCGTTATTGAATGTATTTCCCCCAGCGATTTCATTTAGCAACGAAGCAGAAGTTTGGGACTTCATTCGAGACCGGGCCCTTAGAGCGTCTTCTGAACAACCCGATCGATATGTCGTTTCAACCGGACTCCAGCAAAGCCTGGAGTTTCTGTTTGCAGGAGTACCCAAACTGATCATGACCGATGCCTATGGTCCAAACATCTCCGCATTCACCCTCCTCAGTGAAAAAGCAAAGCAACACACTAGTGCTGAGAGCTTCTTCAAAGAGGTTTCAACACAACTCCAAATCATCAAAAGCACCGGGGCAGGACCGTCAAGTTGGTTTGGAAGCCAGAATACCGTCGAAGACTTTCTGCAAGCTCTCAAGGACTATGGAGAAATTGGCTATCAAAAGTTTCGAGTGGCAGTCCTCAGCGGAAACGTCAAAGCTTTTCTGCAAGACCTTAGCGACTCTTTTTGGGGAAAGGATGTTCGACAAATGACCGACGGAAAAGCGCCGTCATTCATTTACACGAGTAACATCGGCAATTGGATCAATTCAAGCCACTGGGAGAACTACAATCGGAACCTACAGATTCTCTCGATTGATTTTGATGAAAAGCCCAAGTGGTTTGATTTTTCCAATCGAAAGAAGATCTCATTCGGAAGTCTCATCGGACAAACGGGAGTACACTATACAGGCTTCACCTATGAGATCGGTCGCCTTTGGGATCTTCGACTGGGGCCAAGCACGCTTTTGGAAAATCAGTGGCCGAAGTATGGATTTAGCAAGGCAGCAAAGGAGACTTGGCAGCCCCTGTCGACGAAGGATCTTGAACCCCTCGATCGCTCCTATGTCCGGATCTTTTCCCAGCTTACCAACAAAGTTGCCTATGAAGGTCTTCTCAAACTTCATGAGCAATTCGTGATCATAAACAACTTGAGCGGCTGGGACATAGAGGTTGCTTATGATCCTCGACTTCATCGGATTGAGGCGGCCAATCCCCCTCGGCCCGTCCTGGATTTGATTCAGCTTAAGGGAAGAAAGATTCGAGTAAAGTCTTTCAAAGACAATCAGATCATCGAACTCACTCTGAAGCACCCTCAGAAGATCATTCCAGATGGGGATGAATTCCTTTTGCGATGGAAAGTCACAAATCACGAAGGTCGATTGACCGAATTCACTTTCGATCCAAAAATTCATCAGGTTATTGAGGTTCTGACTCCGCCCTCACGCTAAACTGACAAGACCAAAGGCTCATCAAAGCGCCATCAAATTGCTTGCTGCGGCACGATCGACTAGTGTTTCGGCATGCCCAAAAAAGCGGCCCAGCATCGCTATCGCTTCCACGACAACATTCATCATATTGATTTTCGTGTTTCAAGGGCCGAGCAGCTCTTTGATACGCGAGACCCATCTCCCTTTCGAGAGCGCGATCTCGACGATGCCTTTGTGCGCTCTTTGGTAAGCAGCGCTCGGGAACTTGAAGGGCATGGTCCATACAAACTTTGTTTAGTCTTTGAGGGGGCTGCCACAGAAAAGACTCAAGCCAAGGAAACCGTCGATGCCATTCATCAGTACTTTGCCTATGAAGCAGAGTTTGAAGAGAATGAGCTTAGGGCTCAGCGCACTCGCGGATTGGTCATTCTTATTCTCGGTCTTGTGTTCTTAGCTTTATGCACTGCGGGCGCCTTTTTTGTCCCTCGCACATTTCCAGGCGTGGCATCAGAAATTTTTGCGGAAGGATTAACAATTATTGGCTGGGTCGCACTTTGGGAGCCCCTAAGCATTCTCCTCTATGATTGGTGGCCGCTGTCACGAAAGATCGCTCTCTATCGAAACCTCTCTCGCATCCCAATCGACATTGTTTCTGAAGCCTGACGCCGGGCCGCGTAGTGACAACAGGCCTATACTGAAAGTATGGCTGATCGGCTTCCCATCTCGTTTTGCTATCTGATTCACGATGAGGAGCCCTTGTTTGAGCAATCGTTGGCTTCCGTTTTTGAGATTGCTGCTGAGATTATTGTCGTCGATCTCGGAGCTTCTCAGCAGATGAGAGAGACAGCGCTCAAGTTCACCACCAAAATTTCTGGCTTTGACTTCGAGTCTAACTTTTCAGCTGCCCGGAATTTTGCGGCGCAACTGTCCAATGAAGAGTGGATTTTCATGATCAACCCCGATGAGGTTCTTGATCAATCAAGCATCGAAGTCTTAACGACCGCCGCTCAACAGACGGATTTTTCTGCGTTTCAAGTGGTTCAGAGATCTTACACCAACAACGTTCATGCGATGGGATTTTGCTCGCGAGACTCCGCGCCATTTCCGATTCCCAAAGAGGCTGAGCACACTCGGGGCTATTTTGATCTTTTGCGGCCGGCCCTTTATCGAAATCTCTGTGATATCCAATGGCAGGGCGTGATAGGTGAGAGCATCTTACCGAGCGTTCAAGCCTTAAAGCTCAGACACAGCATTCTCGGAATCACGCTTCATAAGTTCTGCCATCTCAAAACCGAACAGACGCTGAAGGCCGAAGTTCGAAGAATGCTTGAATTGGGGCTACTGCGCCTTAAGTTGGAACCAAGAGATCCCAACGCTTGGCATGACTATGCACAAACCCTTGCTCATTTGGGCGATTACGCACGAGCGGAGTTGGCACTTCGAAAGGCTCTAGGCTTGAATCCAGATTGGCCCGAAGCTGAACTTCTCTTGGCCAGACTGCTCTTGATTTCCGAGAAGTTCTCAGAAGCCGAGATCGCCCTTCGACAACTGCGATTTCGATCCAGCTCACCCGCCGAAGTTCACGGCCAGCTTTCAACAGCCCTTCTCTATCAGTTGAACTTTGGTGAAGCCCTTCAGATGGCTAAAATTGCCTCTCAACTAGATCCAGATCTGTTTGTTGCCAACCTCAACTGCGGCATCATCTTTTATGAAAAGGGAGATCTCGGCACCGCCCACCAGTACTTCCAAAAAGCTTATCGGGTTAACCCCGAGGACCCCTTTGTTCAGGGCGCCCTGGAGCGCCTCAAGCTGGAGTCCTTCATGACACGCCAAGACAGCGCAAAGTGCCAAAATCATTGAAAAAATGTCATATTTTTGACGCCATTTGATGCATAGCAAGTATGTCTTCTTTGCAGATTGAGACCCCTTTACCTTGACTAGACCCTCTTAAACCCGCTTTAAAGCCCGCAGCCTTCGGGGCACACCCCTTGCTCTCTCTTCATGGTGAGGAGAATGAGTATGGGTAAAGGACTGCGAGTCATGAAAGCCATCAAACAAATGATCGTGTTAGCTCTGATCTTAAGCCCCCTAGGAGCTCAAGCCTCCGAGGTCATTGGTTTACGATCCTGCGAACAGATCTCCCGAACCGCCCCCCGAGTTCAAGAAGCCCAGGCCGGCCAGCTTGTTGATTTTGTTTTCAATTCAAAGACAGCACTTCTCTACCCCATCGTCAGTATTGAATGGCGAGACGCTCAAGGCGCTGTGTATCGACAAGAACAAAAGGTTGAAGAAATCAGAGGCGGTCAGAACTTTTTTACCACCTCAATTCCTGATTCTTTCCAGGCCGCTTCGCTAAAAATTTTGATCAATGATCAGCACTGCTATCAAACAGCCTTGAAGGTCAACACCGCTGTCGTGGCAAAGGCTCAACCGGAAGATGCATCCTCCCTTTTCTTTAGCGTTCGACCCAAGGTTAGCCCCATGTCCATGTTGCTGATGAGTCTTTTGATCTCTCTAGGTCTTCTTGCTCTCGTTCCCCAAAGAAAGACTTATCTTCTCAAAAGAAAATTGGCTTTGCCTGAGTGATTCAGTGGCAGCTGAAACTTTCGCCTGGGTCGCATAAACAAAGCGGACATCAAACCGAGTAAAAACAGAACCCAAAAGACAAGCGTTGCCACGGAGTGCGTCGAACGAAAATCCCACAGACCTCCTCCATCAAGACCCTCAATCAACATTCTCAAGCCACACGTTCCTACGAGCCAGCACGACGCAAACACCATGCCTCGGATACGAGATGCATTGATGAACAAAAACCAGGAGAAGAGAATAGAAAGTGCATATCCAAAGGCCGCTGCTGATATCCCCAACTGGAAATCAGTCGATATCCCCCTCGTCGAAATTGCCGACAGCTGGGCAAACGCTAGATCTACAGTGAGCACCCAAAAAACCGCGATCCAGAAATCGTAACGACGATAGGAAGGCATCGCGGTTTGCCGAAAGGATGGAAAGCTCGAAAGCCCCAAAAACATCAGGAGACTGCCGAGCGAAATCAGCACCGTGTGTTGTTGCCACTCCACTAAACCAAAGACCTGCCACGCCATTTGCAGGCCCACCGCTAGCGCGAGGCCAAAACCAACAAGGCCCAATTGATGGGTGGGTGGAAGCCTTCGAACCACAAGAAGCAGAGCCAGGAAATTGGCAACCCCCAGGACGAATACCAAAACCGCTACCGTCCACAGAACCGGATCAGTCAGATTCCCTTGGAAAAGAACCACCTGATCGTTTTGCATGCAGCCTTTCTACCGAATGGCTCCAAAAAATCTGCTGGCCCGAAGTCCAAACCTCCCTTTACGGCCTTAAGCCATGCCGATTGACGGCCCCCCCACCAACCGATAGACAAGGGTTCTGTGGGAGAGACTGAGAAACTCAACTTAGCTCGTAAGTACCGGCCTAGAAAGCTCGCCGAGGTCATCGGTCAGCCGCTTGCGAGTAAGATTCTTGCAGAGGCACTCAGCAAAGATCGCATTGCGCCGGCTTATTTGTTTTGTGGGCCTCGCGGAGTGGGCAAAACCACCTGCGCTCGAATTTTTGCGCGCGCTGCCGCCTGTACAAGCAAGTCTCTTGATCAACGACCATGTGATGAATGCTCATCGTGCAAGGCCATTTTGTCTGGCAGCTCAATGGACCTGATCGAAATTGATGGCGCCTCTCACACAGGAGTAGACGACGTTCGATCCATCATCGAGAGCGTTGTTTATCGTCCCTCCGTTGGACGCAGGCTGATTTATATTATTGATGAAGTGCATATGCTTTCAAATGCTGCATTCAATGCACTTTTGAAAACACTCGAAGAGCCCCCACCGCACGCTCTCTTTTTGTTTGCGACAACGGAACAGGAAAAAATTCCCGCAACGATTTTATCTCGTGTGCAGCGGATTGAACTCAAGCGCATGAATATGCCGGAGATTCTCAGCAACCTCCGAATGATCTGCGAGAAGGAAAAGATCAAGGCTTCTGAAAATGTCATGGAACAGATTGCCGCTGCTGCCGATGGCGCGCTTCGAGACGCTCAGACTCTTCTTGATCAAATGATCCTGCTTTCGGGCTCTCGAAGTGTTCAAGACGATCTGGTTGATCAATTTCTGGGCACTATTGGAATTCAGCAAGAGCTTCAACTTTTGAAGTGGATTGCCGCACAGGAAGTCTCCTCTCTTCTTAGCAAGGTAGGAGAGTTTTTTGAAAAAGGAAAAGATCTTGAGGCGGTTCTCGGTCGACTTGTTCTTTGGACTCGATCACTTTTGATTGTGAAAGCCTCTGGCTCAAGTGAACTTGTTGAATCGGAAATCTCTTCAAGTGTTTTGCCTCAACTTCAAGAAGCATTTAAGTCCTGGGGCATTGAAGACCTTGATAGACTCTTTGAAGTTCTTTGGGCTGGAAAAGAGAGAATCAAAAAATCAGAAGTACCCCGAATCGTTTTGGAAACAACGTTGATTCGAGCAGCACGCATTATTTTGACAGAAGATCTTGCCGTTGTGATTAATCATCTTCGGTCAGGTGAAATCTCACACGCTCCAGCAAGGCCACCGATGAATACGTCCGCTGAAGCAGCGCCCACTCGACCTCGCCCCCCAGCTCCTAGTGCGCCAGCTCCCGCACGGCCCGCTGCACCAAAAGCTTCAGGACCGATTGAAACGGCTCAGGATCTTGTTCGAGAGATCAAGACCAAGAGGCCCAGCTTAGCGGCTCTTCTTCAGTGCGCCGTAAAGCAGGACTTAAGTGGAGACACTTTGGAGATTCGCTTTCCCAATGGACACTTCGCCTTTAAGCAACTGTCCGAAAAGATCGTTCTTCGTGAGCTTGAGGAGCTCATTCAGGGGCTCACTCAAAACAAAGTTTCGAAACTCAATATTGTTGAAGCGGAACGAGAAGCCAGCGCACCCCCCACTCCCAAACCAGCAGCGTCTGCTGGTCGAAGCTTCATGAGTGATGCAAAAAAAGCGATCTTATCTGATCCGGACATTCAAAAAGCCTCTGCTCTTTTGGGCGCTGAAGTGGAAAGCGTCACGATTGAGGGCATCAAAAACAAATGATGCTTCTGGTTTTTACAACCTGCCCCTCTCGATCACTCGCTCAAAAGCTCGCTCAAAAAATGGTCTCTCAGAAGTTAGCCGCTTGCGCCCAGGTAAGCTCACCCCTCGACAGCTTCTTTTGGTGGAAGGGCCGGGTCACAAAGGCCAAGGAATTTTCGATTTGCTTCAAAACGACAGCCAAAAACTACAAGCGCCTCGAAGCCGCTCTATCGAAGGCACATCCCTACGAAGTTCCCGAAATCATCGCCCTCAAGGTCCACTCCGGCCTTTCATCGTATCGACGTTGGATTGCCTCCAGCGTGGCCTAAGAACCCCTTATAACCCATCAAGAAGATCTGGGTATTTAGTTGATCCCAGACTAAACGTGTTTATCTTGCTGTTTAAGGAGAACGTTTAGAGCCATGTCTCAAATCATTCACGTCCCACCGCATTCAGAGGCACCAGGAAACGACCATCTGCTCATTGATTCCGGCCGCTCACCGAAGGCCCTGCCCGCAGAGGTCACGGTTTTTCCTCTCTCAAATTTTGTCGCTTTTCCTCACATGATTCTTCCGGTGGTGGTGCCCAAGGGCAAACTTCAAGATCTTTTGCACAAGGGATCAACAAGCCCGGACTATATCGGCTTTGTTGCCAGAAAGCGCGGCCAGGGCGAAGATCCCTCTCCATCTGATTTGTTTGATATCGGCGTTTGCGCTCGTGTGCTGAGAATTCTTCGTCTTCCTGAAGGCTCCACAAGCATCATCGTTCAAACTCTCAAGCGATTTAAGGTTGCGAACTTTTCTCAATCTGTTCCTGTAATCAAGGCCAACGTCGAGTATCTTGAAGATCGAGTCACCGATGAAAAGCGCCTTAAGGCTCTGACAACGACAGCGCACGGACTGCTCCAAGAAGTGATTCAGCTGTCGCCCACTTTGTCTGAGGAGTTTTCTTTGGCCGCTCTTAATATTGAGGGGCCCGCCAAGCTCTCTGACTTTATCGCGGCTCATCTGAAGCGAATTGATCTCAAAGATCGACAAGCCCTCCTTGAGCTTGTTGATGTGGATCAGCGACTTGAAAAGTGCACTCAACATCTGACGCAGGAACTTGAAATTCTTAAGCTCGGTCAAAAGATTCAGGGTGAGATTCAGACCAAGATCGGGACTTCTCAGCGAGAATTTTTTCTCAGAGAACAGCTCAAGGCGATTCGAAAGGAGCTTGGAGAGGACAAGGATGATTCATCTCAAGATCTGACCAAGCTCAAAGAAAAGCTCGATGCGGCAAAGCTGCCTGAGGAAGCAAGAAAAAAGGCGGATGAGGAACTGCGGCGACTCCAAATGATGCCGATGGAGAGCAGCGAATACTCATTGGTTAGAAACTATCTTGATTGGCTGGCTTGTCTTCCCTGGCATACGATGTCTGAAGACAAAACAGATCTGAAGGCTGCAGCTAGTATTCTTGAAAAGGATCATCACGGACTCAAAGACGTCAAAACACGCATCACTGAGTTTCTCGCCGTCAGATCTTTGAAAAAAGATCTTTCGGGAAGTATTATTTGTTTTGTCGGGCCTCCGGGCGTCGGCAAAACTTCTCTCGGAAGAAGTATCGCCGAAGCACTTGGTCGAAAGTTCGCGCGACTCAGCCTTGGCGGAATGCGAGATGAGGCTGAGATTAAAGGCCATCGAAGAACATATGTAGGCTCAATGCCAGGCCGCCTTCTACAAATTCTCAAGCGCGTAGAGACACGAAATCCAGTGATCCTGCTCGATGAGATTGATAAGATTGGATCTGACTGGCGAGGAGATCCCGCCTCGGCTCTTCTTGAGGTTCTCGATCCGGAGCAGAACAAAAACTTTTTGGATCACTATCTAGACGTTCCCTTTGATCTTTCAAAAGTCTTGTTCATCTGTACCGCGAACGTCTTAGAGACTATTCCGGCCCCTCTTCGAGATCGAATGGAAGTGATCGAGTTGTCGGGCTACATCGAAGATGAGAAAGTTGCTATTGCTGAGAAGTATTTGTTTCCCAAGCAGCTCAAAGAAGCGGGACTTACCGATAAGCTTCTGAAGATCAAAACAGCTGCGTTTCGAGAGATTGTAAACTCATACACTCGAGAATCCGGAGTTAGAAATCTTGAAAGAGAAATTGAAAAGGTCTGCCGAAAAGTTGCAACTCAAGTGGCTAAGGGGAATAAAAAACTCACGACTATCAATCAAGATTCTTTGAGCAAGTTTCTGGGTGTTCCCGTCTACTCAAAGGACACAATCATTCCGCGTCAGCCGGGTGTTGCGATGGGTCTGGCATGGACGAGCGTTGGTGGAGAGGCGCTGTTCATTGAAGCAAGTAAGATGGTGGGGACAAAAGGCCTTCAGCTCACCGGCAAGCTTGGTGAGACCATGACGGAATCTGCCAAGATCGCCATTTCGTATATGCGCTCTGCCGCTGATGAGTTCGACGTGCCTCTGGATAACTTTGATAAGACCGATTTGCACATTCATTTTCCATCCGGCGCTATCAAAAAAGATGGGCCTTCAGCGGGGATCACCATCGTCACAGCGCTTATCTCATTGTTCAAGAATCAGCCTGTTCGTCGAGGTATTGCTATGACGGGTGAGATTTCTCTGACGGGCCAAGTTCTTCCGATTGGTGGACTTAAGCAAAAAATTATTGCTGCGCGTCAATTTAAGTGTACCGACGTGATTATCCCATTTGAAAACAAAAAAGATTTGTCTGAGGTACCTCCCGAAGTCAAAAAAGGTCTTAAGTTTCATTTTGCCAAATCCTATGCGGACGTCTACAAAGTAGCCTTCAAGAAATGATTCGAAGGGCGCTCATTTCAGTCTCAGACAAAACCGGACTCATTGAGCTCGGCAAGGCGCTTAAGCACTTTCAAGTAGAGATTCTATCCACCGGCGGAACAGCTCAGCTTCTCAATGAGGCCACCATCAAGACGATTTCCGTCAGCGACTACACGGGATTTCCGGAAATGATGGACGGCCGACTCAAGACTCTTCACCCGAAGATTTACGGTGCACTTTTGGGCCGACGAGACCTCGAAGCCGATCAAGCAGAAGCCCGGACGTATGGAATGGATTGGATCGACCTCGTTGTTGTGAATCTCTATCCGTTTGAAAAGGTAGCGGCTCAGAACAAAAAACCGGATCTCAAAGAACTGATTGAGAATATTGATATTGGTGGGCCCACAATGATTCGAGCAGCCGCCAAGAATCATCAGTTTGCGACAGTCGTTGTCGATCCCAAAGACTACTCGCTCATCATTCAAAAAATGAAAGACAACCCTGAAAATCCTTTTGATGCTTCATTCCGTTACGAAATGGCCGTCAAAGCACTTCGTACGACAGCACTCTACGACTCGTTCATCTCTCAAACGCTCAGTCAATTTGAGTGGAATGGGTCAGATCTTAAGCGATCCGCTCACCCCAAGTTTCACTTTCTACACGGAAGACTTTCTCAGGAGCTTCGCTACGGTGAAAATCCTCATCAGTCAGCAGCCTACTACAAGCTACAGCAGCCTGCGGAGAGATCTCCCTTAAGTGAGAGTCTGCAGGGCAAAGAGCTCTCATTTAATAACATCTTCGATAGTGATGCCGCATGGAGATTGATCTCTGAGCTGCCCGCCAACTCTGCGGTGATTATCAAGCACAACAATCCGTGTGGCGTGGGAATTGGTGAAACCCCACTGGAGAGCTATCAAAAAGCTTACCGAGCTGATCCAGAAAGCGCCTTTGGCGGCATTGTCGCCATTTCAGGGACGGTGGATCAGGCGCTTGCCAAAGAACTGAGTGAGCCGTTCTTTGAGATTGTTTGCGCGGAGAATTTCACGGTTGAAGCTCGTGAGATTCTTCAAGTGAAGAAAAACCTGCGTCTGATTTTGATTCCAGAGTTGCCCGAAGAGTTTGATTTGTACCGATCGAGCGTTGATATCAAAAAAGTAACAGGTGGATATCTTGTTCAAGAGCCGGATCAAATCGGCGTGTTTAGCGAGCGAGTCTTGGGGCATGAATCTCAGTGTGTCACAAAAAAACAACCTACGGCAGAGGAGCTCAAAGCCCTTCAACTGGCTTGGGTCGTCTCGAAGAGCACAAAGAGCAATGCAGTGGTCATTGCCAATTCAACACAGACCCTTGGCATTGGCTGCGGTCAAGTAAACCGCAAGTTTTCGACAGAGCACGCTTGCTCAAAGGCATCGGCCTTTGAATCATCGATCAAGGTTTGTGCGAGTGATGGATTTTTTCCATTTCCGGATAGTATCGAAATCCTCGCTCAGAATGGCATTACAGCCGTTGTCCAGCCTGGGGGAAGCATCCGAGACGCTCAAGTGATCGACGCCTGTGATGCGGCGGGCGTTTCCATGATCTTTACAAAGGCACGGCACTTCAGCCATTAACAGGTTATGCCCAAGCAACGAGTACTAGTCATAGGAAGCGGCGGTCGAGAACACGCTCTTTGTGCGCATTTATCCCAACACGAGTCAGAAGTTTTTTGTGCACCCGGAAGTGATGGCATCGCGGAGCAGTTTAAGACTTTTTCATTCAAAGACTACTCCGAGTTGTTCAGCAGGATTCAGGAAAACAAAATTGATTTTGTCATTGTCGGTCCCGAAAAGTATCTGGCCGATGGAATTGCTGACGATCTCTCCTCGCGAGGCGTTTCTGTTTTTGGACCCACTCGCGCTGCAAGTTTACTTGAGGCAGATAAGGCTTGGGCCAAAACATTTTGTCTACGCCACAATATCCCCATGGCTCGAACGAGCGTTGTACGCACACCTGAGGAGTTAGCCTCCGCACTCAAGTCCTATGAAGCGCCTTACGTCATCAAAGCTTCTGGGCTTGCTGCCGGAAAGGGCGTTTGGATAGGAAATGACCTTTCAGAGGGACTTTCGTTTGGATCAGAGGCCCTCAAGGGACATTCATCCATTGTCGTCGAGGAGTTTATCCGGGGCGAAGAGTTGTCGTTTTTTGCCATGGTCGAAGGCTCCCGCTTTTTGATTTTGGGAAGCGCTCAAGACCACAAGCGGCTACTCGAAAACGACGAGGGCCCAAACACTGGCGGAATGGGAGCTTACTCTCCCGTGCCCATTTCCAATCCGGAACTCGAAGCCAAGATTATTGATCGCATCTTGAAGCCGACACTTGAAGGCCTGAGCAAGGAGAAGCTTTTTTATCGCGGCTTTCTCTTCTTAGGCGTCATGGTCAAAAACAATGAGCCCTATTTGCTCGAGTACAACTGTCGACTGGGCGATCCCGAAACTCAAGCGCTCCTGATGCGCTTGGAAACCCCACTCGTCTCACTGATCGAATCACTTTCAAGCACGCCCATTGCTGCCCAGCTTTCCAAGAAAGTCGCGCTCAATGTTGTGATTGCGGCTCGTGGGTATCCCGAAAACCCCGAAGAGGGTTTTGCGCTAGGCAAGCTTGATCGGCTTCCAGAGCACTGCAAGCTCTTTCACTCCGGAACTCGTCGCGAGGGAGATGTTTGGAAGGCCAAGGGCGGGAGACTGTTCTCCATCAATGCTGCGATGCCGTCACTGCTGGACTGCCAGCAAACTCTTTATCCTTGGATCGAGGAGCTCAAGTGCCAAGACAAAATCATCTATCGAAAAGATATTGCCGTGAAGGCCTATCGACATTTACGCGATGCGCACTCATGAGATTTTGATTTTGTCATTGATGGGAGACATCCCTGTTTCTATCCTTATTCAATGCCTTCAATCATTCCATTTCGAGCATGGCTTTATGCGAAATCTTTTTCTAAGGAATATGACCGACTGATTTCTCCTCCCTATGATGTGATTTCGGCGGAAATGCTTGAAGAGCTTCGAAACAAACATTCTTACAATTCTGTCCGACTCAGCATCACTGACGACACGCACGATCCCGATCGGTACAAGAAAATGAAGGAGCGCTTTCTCGACTGGAAGTCGAAAGGAATTCTTGAGCGAGCCTCTAGCCCTGCCTTTTATCTGATTGAGGAGAAGTTCAGCGTTGAAGGAAAGCAGCGCACTCGTCTTGGGTTCATAGCGCTCATGGAAGTGAGTGACTTCTCGAAACGAGAAGTCTTGCCTCATGAAAGAACCCTGTCAGGCCCGAAGAAGGACCGTCTGGCACTTCTTGAAGAAATGGGAGCTGAGCTTTCGCAAATTTTCCTTTGCTACAAAGATCCCCATCGAACGCTTGAGCAGCTCCACGCTACGGAGTCTATCAAGACGCCAACGATGAAGGTTTCCACCACGTATGGTGTTGAGCGAAAGATGTGGGCCATGACGGATGACTCTCAAATCTCCACTCTTCAGGCTCTCATCAAAAGCCAAAGTGTCTTGATTGCCGATGGGCATCATCGATATGAAACCGCCATCGCTTTGCAAAAAGCGAATCCTGGCCCGAAGTCCAATTATGTTCAGGGCTATTTTACCAACCTCGATGCGCCTGATTTTTCGATTCTTCCCATACACAGAATATTTTCTCTGCCTCAGGATTTTTCGGCAGACTCGTTTCAAAAACGATTAGCAGAGAAATTTGAGATTCATCCCTTCGCACCGGGGCTCAATATCGAAGAGCTGTCCCAACGGAAATCCTCTCAACGTATTCAGTTTCTGATGCAGTTTTCTACGGAGGAGAAGGTCTGGCTTGTGTCTCGAAAAAAGGAAACGGTCGACGACGCTGAAATCTTTGCGCTTCAAAAGGACATCTTCGAAGACCTCTTTCACTGGAACATTGCTGAGATCTCATACGATACCTTGAAGTATGAACACGAAACGGAAGCCTTCAAAAAGACCCTGTCGAAAATGCCCCGAGGTGTTGGATTGTTTTTGCCCCCCACCGATTTGGATCTCGTGATGAAACTCGCTCTTCGAGGAGAGCGAATGCCACAAAAGAGCACTTTCTTTTTTCCAAAAATAGCGACTGGACTTGTGAATTACGAATTGGGAGCCATCTAACTAGGCCGAGCGTCTTCGAGAAGCAGCTTCCATCGCCAAACGAATGCTTTGTCTCAGCTCTGGATCTTCCACAGAACGAAGGGTCATCTCCTGTCTCTCGCTGAGCTGAACCGGAAGAGCTTTGATCTTTTTATCAAAGGAGTCGTCTCCACGAGGCACAATCGGCTCAACTTTGCCAACTTGAAAGCGAAGATCTTTGACCTCGCAGTTTCGACAAAGTCCTTTAATTTTTGCCAGGATCGATGGCTTCAGAAACTGGAGTTGCTGCGCCCAAGCTTGATGGGCAACCTGAATCTCGAGAACTTTTTGCTTAAGCTCCACAGGCAAAGTCAGCCTCGCCAACTCAGGGCCAACAATATCTCTCCAACGAGCCCAAATCTCATTACTTCGCAGATGTTCCTTCACCTGCTTGGGAAGTCGGATTCCTCCTAAAACCTCTCCAAAAGCACTAAAATCTTTGGGTGGCGCCATAACCAAAATCATGCCAATTTTATGGGTCTAGGGCCATTAAAACTTGGCCCTCACTAAACGGAGAGGAATATGACGGCGGTCTCTGAAAATCAGGTCTTTGAAGTACTCAAAAAATCAATCTTAGCGGACGGATTCGATATGGTCCTCGATCTGGAGAAGAGCCAGGGAGCTCGTCTCTATGACTCCAAGAATCGTCGAACGCTCATCGACTTCTTCTCGTTTTTTGCGAGCAATCCCTTGGGCTTTAATCACCCAAGACTCAAAGAAAGAGCCTTTGAAGATAAGCTCCTCAAGAACGCCAAAGTCAAAGTCTCCAATTCAGATATCTACACCACCGCCTACGCAGAGTTTGTTCAAACCTTTCATCAAAAGTGCGCTCCCATGTTTGACCGACTTTTCTTCATTGAGGGTGGAGCTCTAGGTGTTGAAAACTGCCTCAAGGCTGCTCAAGACTGGAAGGTTCGGAAAAACATCGCCGCCGGAAGGGGCGAGATCGGCACTCAAATCCTGCACTTCAAAGAAGCTTTTCACGGACGCACCGGATACACGATGTCCCTGACCAATACGGCACCCAATAAGGTGATGTACTATCCAAAGTTTGACTGGCCTCGTGTGACAAATCCCAAACAGCACTTTCCGATCACCAAGGAGTCGACAGAGAAAACTCTCGCGCTTGAGGCGCAAGCCTGTCGCGAGATCGAAGAAGCTTTTGAAAAGCGCAAACATCACATCTGCGCAATCATCATCGAGACTATTCAAGGCGAGGGCGGCGATAATTTTTTCCGTCGCGAGTTTCTTCAAAAACTTCGTCAATATGCAGATCAACACGAAGCCATGTTGATTTTTGATGAAGTGCAGTGCGGAATGGGAATCACTGGCAAATATTGGGCCTGGGAAAACTATGGCGTAACTCCTGATTTGATGAGCTTTGGAAAGAAAGTTCAGGTTTGTGGAACTGCTGCACGATTGAATCGTTTAGATGAAGTTGAAAACGTCTTTCGACAACCCTCTCGAATCAATTCCACATTCGGAGGAAACCTCGTTGATATGGTTCGCACCACGCGATTCATCGAAATCATCGAGGAAGAAAAACTCCTCAATCACGCAGCAAGCCTTGGCAAAAAAATCGTTCAGCAGCTTGAGCAGATTTCTCAACAAGACGAGCGAATGACGAACGTTCGCGGTTTAGGACTTTGGATCGCTTTTGATCTTCCAGATCCAGATACTCGAAATCAGTTCATCGATAGCGCCTTTGAGAACGGATTAGTGATTTTGCCTTGTGGGCACAACAGTGTTCGCATCCGGCCAGTTCTCGATCTCAAAGAAACCGAAGCAAACGAAGGTCTTGAGATTATCCGAAAGACCATGAAAAACCTTTCTCACAAAAACTCTGGAGTTGCTGCTCATGAAGCAAGAACCATTTAAGAACATTCTTCACGATTCAAAGAAGCCGTATGGGCCTGAGATTGTCGGCGGACACTGGATCAACTCAAAGCTCGTGCGAGGAACTGGGCACCAACCCTCACTCAATCCCGCTGACAATTCTGATATTGTGGGAACATTTCCTCAGGCCACAGACACTGAGATGGATGAGGCTCTTAAAGGCGCTGAGAAAGCATTTCAGATTTGGTCAAAAACCCCTGCTCCCGTTCGAGGCAGCATCATTGGCCGACTTGCGACGGTTCTTGAAAGAGAAAAGCACTCTCTCGCCGCCATTATCACCCGTGAGATTGGCAAAATTCCAAAAGAAGCTTTAGGAGAAGTCCAAGAAGCCATCGATACCGCGCACTTTTTTCAATCGGAAGGCCGAAGACTCTATGGACAAACAGTTCCCTCGGAGCTTCCTCAGAAAGAGCTGATGACTTATCGACGTCCTCTAGGAGTTTGCCTCATGATTACGGCGGGCAACTTCCCCTTTGCTGTGCCCTCTTGGAAGATTATTCCAGCACTTTTGACCGGCAACACCGTCGTTTGGAAGCCCTCGCAAGACGCTCAGGCAGTAGCGCTTTCGTTTGCACTTTGCCTTGAGGAGGCTGGAATTCCATCAGGATGCGTTCAGGTTTTGTTTGGAGACGGCTCGCTAGGAGAAAAGCTCGTCGCCCAAACGGAAAAGGGCCGGATTCAAAAAGTCTCATTTACGGGAAGTACAGCGGTGGGACGGCGTATCGGCGAAACCTGCGGAAGAGCCCTGCAAGTTCCCTCCCTGGAGTTGGGTGGCAAGAACCCTCTGATTATCAACAAGGATGCGAATCTCGATAAAGCTATTCCGACTTCCATTGTTTCAAGTTACGGAACCGCCGGACAGCGCTGTACCTCGACGGGAAACATCATCATTCACAAAGATGTTTATGATGAATTTAAGAAGCGCTTCTTGGAAGCCGCACGAAAGATCAAAATCGGAAACTCTCTGACTGATTCGAGCGTCTTTCATGGTCCACTGATTGCTCAGAGATATCTGAAAAGCTTTCTAGAACACCTTGAATGGGGCAAAAAAGAGGGCGCTCAGCTTCTCTTGGGGTCTGGTCAGATCACTTCCAAGAATCCCTATCCGCACTTCTCGGGAAATCCAGATGATGGCTGGTATGTCAGCCCCACTCTTTGGGAAGGCGTCACACCGAAAATGAGATTGTTTCAGGAGGAGATCTTTGGACCGACCGTCAATCTCTGCAAAGCTGACTCTTTTGAGCAGGCACTTGAGTGGGCCAATGCTCACGCTTATGGGCTCTCATCTGCTGTCTTCACGGAAGATCCCCATGTGATGCTCGCTTTCAAAGAAGGAATTCAGGCGGGCATGAGCTCAATTAACAACTCAACAACGGGCGCTGAAGCACATCTTCCCTTTGGTGGGATTCGTGCCTCAGGAAACGGAACTCGAGAATCTGGAATCTGGGTTTTGGATTCCTACACTCGATGGCACGCTGTGAATGTTGATTTGGCTGGAAAGCTTCAGCTCGCCCAAATGGATGTCGACTACGGCCAAACCCGATCTGAAGTTCATTTTTCGGACTGGACCAAGGGCTAAAGCGCTGAGACATAAGAACCCCAGAGGGGGCCCGCAATAGCTTTTAAATGGCTTTTAGGCTGTTCCCCGCTGGTACACCTCTTGCTCTCTTGGAGGCTGAGGAGCGTCGTGCTGTGTTTGGTAGTCTCTTACAAGTTCTTTTGATTCTGAACCCGCCCACAGGGGCTTCTTTGAAGTGCACTGACTCACTGAAGACTTTTGTGGCCTTTGAAGACCAGCAACATATTTTGGGCCGAATCAAAGCTCTTCATCACAACTTTACGCACTCTAACTACAGCGATGAAGAGGTCGAGATTTTCCGTACAGCACTCGATCGCATGTTTGAAAAAAATGAGCGCATTCCTCAGGCTCGCTTTCTTAGTCGATTCAATTTCACTGAGGAACGCAGAACTCTCGTGGCCGAAAACTCGGTGATTGGTAATAGCTGGGAGCCCCTCCTCGCAACGAAAGAATCGATCCAAACCTTTAGCACATTTGACCTCACAGGAGACTTGCGGATGATTCGAAACAAATCCGCCTCTGAGGGCATGACGATTGAGGCCGCTGAAATCAAGAACACCCCTCTCATCCTCCGCACTCAAAGGGGTCCCTCAGAGCTTGGCGCAGTCAGAAAAACATCTGCGGCAGCCCGGCTGAATGAGCTCTTGCGGCTGAATACTGTTCCGAGAGCGCGATGGATCAATATCTTTGATAGAACGTCGCTAGCAAGTGCGTTTGTTGAGGGTAGAACGCCAACCTCATATGTTAGAAGCCACTTCGACCCTTGGTCAGTGGCTGAGATGGAAGCATTTGAGTTTCTTGTGGGCCAAACCGATGGCAGCGAACTCAACGCCAAAGAGTGCAGAGACAATACGCTTCGTATCTTCGATCACGATCAAGCCTTCCTAACCTCGATCCCCACTCATTCCGGTTTTTGTATTGCGGGTGCTAAACTTCCTGAGACTTACTCGGCTCGATTCGTCAGCAGCCTCAAGGGACTTCGCAGAGACGACCTGCTTCGACATCTGGGACATTTTTTGACGCTCGATGAAATTGATTTCATCATGCTCAGACGAGAGATTCTCTTGGTCGACATGGAGAAGAACCAGGATCAAAAACTCCTGTACGGCCCCTGATCAGTTTATCACTCAGAATTTGACGAATTGATTCCCGCGAACAACAAACGAATCAAGTGTCTTTTCGACCCGCTGATCTTTCACGGTCAAACTCCCGGTGACGCCCTCAAAATTTGCAATTCTGCGAAATCGGTCCAGAAAGATATCGCGAGACACTGTGTTTTGATCTCTAGTCATCACTTCAACTGCCATCATCGCAAGATCAAAAGCCTCAGCGGCGATTCGTGAGGGCTCCCTTCCCTGTGAAACTTTTTTGTATTCCTCTCGAAAGAGTTTGGAAACCACGCGGTCAGAGTCTGGTGCAAAGCTATCCACAAAAACAAAACCTTCAGCCGACTCCGCAGCCCGCTCAAGAAGCCGCTTTGAGTGAGATCCCGAAAGTCCAACCACCTGAACACCGTAAAGACGCAGGTACGGTAAGTTTGGAAGAATCAATCCCACCGACTCAGCGAAATCTGGAACAAAGAGTGCCTCAAATGAAACAATCGGCTTCAGATCTCCGAGCTTCTTCACACAGCCAGGAGGCATTAAAGCCGGGTCCTTCACATCCTTCGGGCAAAGCTCGTCTTTTCTCAGTTTGGGCTGATCGAGCCGAGACATCCGTCGAAGTTGGTCTTTAAAATCCGTTGCTTCCGCCGGATAAATCTGAAGATCAGTGACCTCGAGACCTTTTGAGTCGAATTCACCGGAGACCTTATCCATCACATCCCATCCGTAATCTGAATCGGGTGACAGAATGCCCACGCGCTTCACATTCATCTTTGATCGCAAGAGATCACTGACGGCACGCACCTGATCCTCAATCAACAGAGCAGAGCGAAATCCGTAGGAGCCCAGTGGCTTGAGGTTTTCGCGAGTTGCCATGGAAACCACAGGCACTCGCACAACTTCCGCGCGCTCGAAAACCATTTCGGTGTCCTTCGCGGTCAGTGGTCCCAAAATTGCTGTGACATTGTCCCGATCCACAAGCTTAGACCACCCATCAACCAACTTCTCCTGTCGCTCGCCCGTATCCTCGATCAAAAACTCAACCGTCTCCGCCACCGCCAAGCGAGAGGCAATCTGAATCCCCGTCAGCGCTTCTTGAGCGAAAGCCTTCAGCTCGCCCGTAAGAGGCAACAAGACGCCGATCTTTCGCGTGCCAGGACCGGCGGGCTTAATATTAAGCTTTAGGATTTCCTGAGCGCGATCATAAATATCGGTCAGCCCATCGGTTTCAATCTGCTCAAGAAACTTAAGGGAGTCCTCCACTCTCTGCTCTCGCAACCGATCTTGATAGGCCGCATAAAGAGCAACATTGCGCGCAAGCGGAGACTGGACTCGCTCCAAAATAGTTCCAAGACCACTCGACGTTGGAAGAGGCTCCTTGAGAAACCCATCAAAGTCCGCCCAGAAATCACGCCCGAGCTCTGGTGTGAGACGCCCCTTTTCAGAAAGTAGAGAAGTCCATCGATCTAACCAAAGATAGCGCTGAACCTGCTCCTCAGATCTTGTAGCGGGATGCTCTCGCACATAGGCAAGGCCCTGAGTGAGTGAATCCAAGCTCACTGTCATTTCCTGCACGGTTGGAGGAGGCGGCGTTTGAACCGACGCTGATTTTGCACCACAACTTCCGAGGAAAACCAAGACCGCAAGGAATGAGTACTGATTCAAAAACTGTTTAAGACTCGCCGCCTTTTGCGGCAAGATTTCCGTAAATATGCTCAGCCATTGTGTGTGCTGCTTCATTAAGCTCCGCCTTTGCCGAGCGAATTTTTTCAACGTCTTGCCCCTCAAGCGCCTTTTTAGCATTTGCTACGCTCTGAACTGCTTTCTCGGCTAACTCAGAAGGTAACTCGGTTTGAAACTCATGAATAGATTTTTCTGCAGTGAAGAGCAGGGTCTCAAGCTCAAGCTTCGCTTCAGCCAAATCCCTCATTTTCAAATCCGCTTCTGAGTGGACCTTGGCGTCCTCGATGATTCGCTTAATCTCTTGATCGTTAAGTCCTGATGACGCGGTAATTTTGATGGTTTGTTCTCTCGAGGTTCCAAGATCTTTTGCCTTTACATTGACGATTCCATTTGAATCGATCGAAAACGAAACCTCAATCTGAGGCACACCCCGAGGAGCGGGGGGAATATCGGTCAAATCAAATCGGGCAAGAGTTTTGTTGTGAGCTGCCAGGTCTCGCTCTCCTTGAAGAACGTGAACTGAAACAAAAGACTGATTGTCCTGCGCAGTTGAAAACGTCTTCGCCTTAACAGTTGGAATCGAAGTGTTCTTATCAATGATCTTCGTAAAAATCCCACCCGCAGTTTCAACTCCCAACGACAGAGGCGTAACATCTAAGAGTACAACGTCACCAACCTCACCTGAAAGAATTCCACCTTGAACCGCAGCTCCAATCGCAACAACTTCATCGGGATTAATCGAAGAGTCCCCAGTCTGACCAAAAATCTCCCGAACCTTCTCCTGAACGGCCGGCATCCGAGTCATACCACCGACCAACAAAACCTTACTAATGTCCTTGTGAGAAAGCTGTGCATCGGCAAGCACTGTTTGGCAGGGCCCCGCCAATCGATGAAGAAGATCCTTACAAATCTCATTCATCTCCGTGCGGGTGATTTTCATTTTGAGATGCTTAGGAGCTCCATTGACTGCTGTGATAAAGGGCAATTCAACTTCGGTTTCCTCCACTGACGAAAGCTCATGCTTTGCTTTCTCGGCGGCCTCTTTGATTCGCTGCAAGGCGAGTTGATCCTTCGACAGATCAATCGATTCCGCCGACTGAAATCCCTTGATCAGATGATTCATCAATCGATGATCCCAATCTTCACCGCCAAGGAAAGTATCCCCGTTGGTCGCCTTCACCTGATAGACCCCGTCACTGAGTTCAAGAATTGAGATATCGAAAGTTCCACCGCCCAAGTCAAAAACGGCTACTTTTTCAGACGTGGCGCGATCAGCACCGTAAGCAAGCGCTGCAGCTGTTGGCTCATTCAAAATCCTCAAAACATTAAGTCCCGCTATTTTTCCTGCATCCTTGGTTGCCTGGCGCTGAGAGTCGTTGAAGTACGCAGGCACAGTGACCACAGCGTCCGTCACCGGCTCACCAAGATAGTCCTCAGCCACTTCTTTCATTTTCTTTAAAACCATGGATGAGATTTCACTGGGGCTCATCTGTTTGGTATCGACCTGAACCCACGCATCTTGATTGCTGGCAGCGACAATCTTATAGGGCAAGACGCTGACTGAAGATTGAACCGCAGCATCGGCAAACTTTCTTCCGATTAACCGCTTCACGGCATGAATGGTCCGTGTCGGGTTTGTCACAGCTTGTCGCTTGGCAATTTGTCCGACCAACCGCTCTGAACCCTTGAAGCCTACAATGGATGGGGTTGTTCGAGCGCCCTCACTATTGGGCAGAACAACGGGCTTTCCGCCGTCCATTAAAGCAACACACGAGTTCGTCGTACCCAGATCAATTCCAATGACTCGGCCCACGCTATTCCCCCTCTTCCTGATTCCGATTGACCACGACTCCGGCAGGTCTCAAAAGCCGATCTCCGATGCGATATCCTCGCCTGAGTTCGTGGACCACCACACCATTTGAAAGATCAGCTCGATTGACTTGAGAAACCGCCTCATGAAGATGCGGATCAAAAACATCACCAACGCACGAAATTCGCTCAAAGCCCTCGGCCTTAAGCCAGGACTCAAGTTGCGACAGAATCATCCTGACACCATCGATAAACGGATTGGATTCACCCTGAACCTGCGAGAGTGCACGATCAAAGTTGTCGAGAATTTCGAGAACTCCACGAACAGCGCGCTCCTTGCCCACTTTCTCCGCTTCAACTCGCTCTTTCACTGCTCGCTTTCGAAAGTTTTCAAAATCAGCAGCAAGTCTCATGTAGGCTTCTCGATCGACGTACTTTTGGAGATCAACACGGCCAATAGAAGCCAACTCCGGTGAGGTAGAAGGTTTTTCGACAACGTCTTGTTCGTCTTCTGCGGGACTGTCCTCTTCCTTGGCTTCAACAGCCTTAAGCGCCTCTTCGATCAAAAGATCGGCTCGCGATTTTGGTGAATCTGGTTCCCGCTTCTTGCTCATGATGTAACTCTTTATTTTAACCTGACTTTAGGTTCTTTTGCGCAGCCGCAATTTAGGCCGGAAGAAGGCGCTCAGCGACGCTTTCCATCAAAAGCCAACCCCGGTCTGTCAGCGTAAAAACGCCGTCTGCGGGGTGAACGTCGATAAGTCCTGCTTGCTGCAGTGCCGCAATTGCTGCGGCGCGGAAATCTTTAATCTGAGCGGGCTTTCGAGTTCGCAGGTCCATATAGAATTTTTCCAGATCTTGTTGTTCCTGAGTGAGCACTTCATGAGAGCCCACGCCGTGTGCCGAATTCATCCAAGCTCTGGGATCACGAATGCTTTCGTAGCGGACCTTACCAAGATATCCATGAGCTCCTGGACCCAAACCGAGATAGGAACTCTCAACATCCCAGTAGTTGGTGTTGTGAAGACTTTGAAAGCCCTTCTTCGCAAAATTAGAAACTTCATACTGCTGATAGCCTCGAGCTCGCAGCTGCGAGATGAGCTTGAGATAAAAAGTTTCTACTCGATCATCGCCCACCATCCGATTCTTCATGGACTCAGCCGTCTTCCACACATGGTCTTCACTCAACGTCAGAATATACGCCGACAAGTGCGGAGGCTCGAGCTTCAACAACTCTTGCAGATCGGCATCAAACAGAGCCTCAGTCTGGTCTGGCAATCCCAGCATCATATCAATGCTATAGTTTGAAAAATGCTTTTGAACCCATTCGAGGGAGGAACGAAGATGTTTTTGTGTGGCCAGCCTCTCAAGCCTTCTAAGCTGAACATCCTGAAAGCTTTGAATCCCCAAACTAATTCTATTTACTCCTGCAGATCTTAGGCCTGATATTTTCTCTTCTGTGAGACTCTCGGGATTGCACTCAATCGTAACTTCAGTCTCTGATCCTATCCTTAAGCCTTCTCGATCAAGCTCTCGGATCAGGCGATCAATGGAACTCAGCGCAAGCAACGATGGAGTTCCGCCACCCAAATACAGGCTCCTCAGGGGAGCGGGGGGAGGATTACAGCGCCCCTTCCACCACTTCAAATGCTCAATCAATGCCCCAACCCACCTCTCATTAAAGTCACCCGATTGGTCAGAAGCGCGATAGACGTTAAAATCACAGTAGGAGCAATGATGGCGACAAAGGGGATAGTGAATATAAACAGATTGAGGTATTGAAGGACTGTGCGAAAAGACAAGATTCATGACTTTTATTTCCACAAGGCCAAGAAGGAAAAGTACTCGGCTAGAAGCGTTTATAAGCTTCAGAACATCCAAGACAAGTACCATCTTTATTCTGCGGGAAACAAGGTCCTCGATCTGGGCGCCTCTCCGGGAAGCTGGAGCGAGTATATTATTGATATTCTTGGCCCCAAGGGCAGCCTCTACGCTCTGGATCTCAAGCCGCTATCGATCACAGCACAGGAGAAGATTAAACGAAAAGGCCTGGAGTTTCAGTTTCATCAACAATCTGTATTTGATCCCCTCCCCATGGAGCTTCCTCCTCTTGATGCCGTGATCTCAGATATGGCCCCCTCCACTCAAGGCAATCGCACCGTGGATTGTGCACGATCTCTGGAGCTCATCACTCGGGCATTTGAAATCGCACAGCTGCATCTCAAACAAGGCGGGCACTTTGTTGTGAAGCTATTTCACTCAAATGAAACCATCCAAGCAGCCAAGGACTGGGAGAAGTATTTTAAGTTTGCGAAACTCTACAGACCGCCAGCGGTGCAAAAAGAATCCAAAGAAATTTATTTTATTGGCCAACACTTGTTAAATGGTAAAAGCATTTCATGAGACGACTTTCTTCACTGCTGATTTTTATTCTTGCCGCCTGTGCCACGGCCCCAAAAAATCTCACAACCGCAGATGGAACCATGGCGGAAGGAGAGAGACTTCTTAAGGATGAGTTTTTCGAGGAAGCCCGAACTCAGTTCTATCGGATCAAGACTGAGTTCCCACAAAGCTCTCTTCAGCTCGAAGCCGACCTAAAGATTGCCGAGAGCTATTTTCTTGAAGAGTCCTATGTTGCTGCCGCAACCTCCTATGAAGATTTTATTCGCACTTATCCTGGCCGAAAAGAGATTCCGATGGCCCTCAATCAGCTTGGACAGTGCTATTTGCGACAGATGCCATCGACCCCTCAGCGAGATACTCGGGCCACCGTCAAGGTTGTCGACACTTTCACTCGCTTGATGATCGATTACCCCACGAGCGAATATGCAGCGGCCGCCCCGCAGCACATTGAAAAGGCTCGAAAACAGTTGGCACAAAAGATTTTTGATGTCGCAGCTTTTTACGAAAAAAGCGGAGACTTTGACGCTGCGGCTCGCCGCTACGAAGAGCTTCAAAATCAATACCCCGACTCAAGTCTTGTTGAGGAATCAATGGCCCGGCAGGTTCGTTGCCTCAAAAAAGACGGGAAGACGGAACTCGCAGAGAAGATCGGAAAAGACTTCCAAGAGAAGTTTCCCAAATCCCAATTCACGACTATGATCGCTCAATGAGCATTGAGCGTTCTGAACTTCAAAAAATGGTGTCACTCGGCAAAGACCTTGCCCGAGCTCGCCAATATGAAAAAGCTGAAGATATTTTTTTAAAAGTGCTTCGTAAACATAAGCTCGCCGATGTGTACAACGCGCTCGGCACGGTCTACGCAGATCAAGGAAAATTCAATTTTGCGGAAATCGCTTTCAAGGCAGCTTTGAAGCTCAACCCTCAGTACATGGAAGCAGCCCTCAACCTCTCAGTGGTCTACAACAACCTTGGTCTTGGGAAGCAGGCCAAAAGCCTCTACAAGAAACTAAAGGCATACGGGGCCAAGAGCCGAGGGGCTATGGACCCCCTCTTGATGGCCAAAATCGCAAATATGCACAGTGAGATCGGCGATCTCTACCATAGTGTCGGTGAGTATAAGCTCGCGATTCATGCGTTTGAGCAAGCCCTCGATCTTTGTCCCAACTTCATCGATATTCAGACCAAGCTCGCGACTGTTTATCGAGAGTCGGGAGACTCAGCCAAAGCTCTGAAGCTCTTTGCCAAAGCCAAGAAAGGCGCTGGTCGATACGCTCCTTTTTGGATCTCTTTGGGCGTTACCTACTATGCTCGAAACAACCGAGCCGAAGCCAAAAAAGCATGGAAAAAGGCGCTCTCCATTGAGCCCCGAAATTCCGCCGCCAAGGCTTACGCCGGCCTCCTTTAGCATTTGTAAAGTAGCTGAGAAGCCGGCTACATTAGGTGCATGCCTAAGACAGTGAATGAGCTGCGCGAAAGCTTTCTAAAGTATTTTGAATCGAAAGGTCATACCCGCGAGCGAGCGAGCCCCCTCATCCCTCACAACGACCCCACCCTTTTGTTTACCAACTCTGGGATGGTGCAGTTTAAAGACCTTTTCACAGGCAAAGAGAAGCGAAAGTATACGCGAGCAACAACTTGCCAAAAATCGGTAAGAGCCGGTGGCAAGCATAACGACCTTGAAAGCGTAGGATTCACCAAACGGCATCACACATTTTTCGAGATGCTCGGGAATTTTTCTTTCGGCGATTACTTCAAAGAAGAGGCGATTGGATTTGCTTGGGAGTATCTCACCAAGGTGATTGGATTTCCTCCAGATAATCTTTGGGTTTCCGTTTTTGAAAATGACGAAGAAGCTCGAGTTCTTTGGAAAAAAATCTCAGGCCTCCCTGATAGTCGCATTGTGAAGATGGGAGAAAAGGACAACTTCTGGGCAATGGGCGATACCGGCCCCTGTGGTCCCTGCTCTGAGATCTACGTTGATCGGGGAGAAGCCTACGGAAAGGACCAAACCATCTTTGATGGCGGGGAGCGCTTCCTTGAGATCTGGAATCTAGTCTTCATGCAGTTTGAACGATTTGCTGATGGCAAGATGATCCCTCTACCCAAACCCTCGGTTGATACGGGCATGGGCCTTGAGCGACTCGCAAGCGTAGTTCAAAACGTAGACAACAACTATCTCATCGATGGCATGCAGACGATCGTTCGTGGCTTTTCTGATCTCACCAAGACACCCTATGGTAAAAGCGAATCAACGGATGTAGCGCTCAAGGTTCTGACTGATCATATCCGCGCTTGTTCATTCATGATTGCCGATGGGATTCAGCCAAGTAACGAGGGCCGAGGCTATGTGCTTCGTAGAATCTTAAGACGAGCCATTCGCTACGGGAAAAACCTTGGAATGGATCGCCCCTTCTTCCACCAGGGCGTCGACTTCGTTGAGCGAGAGATGGGTAAGGCCTATCCAGAGCTGACACAAAACCTCTCTGCCATCAAAACCATGATCTACCATGAAGAGGAGAAGTTCTACGAAACCCTCGAAAATGGTCTGAAGCTTTTGGAATCCAAAACCAAGGCCCTCAAAAAAGGAGAGACTCTGCCTGGAGAGGTGGCGTTTCAATTGTACGACACATTTGGATTTCCACTCGATCTGACAGAGGTCATTCTTCGTGAAGGCGGCCTTCATCTTGATCACGCCGGATTTCAAAGGGAGCTAGAAGCTCAGCGGGATCGATCTCGTGCCTCTTGGAAAGGAAGCGGAGAACAGGGCGTTTCTGAAATCTACAAAGATCTCGCGAACAAGATTCCTCCCACCCACTTTGTGGGATATGCACAGCTTGAGCACAAGACGCAAATCACTGGCATCGTCGAAAAAGGTGCACCAGTTCAAAAGCTCGCTGCCGGCTCTTCTGGCGATCTCGTTTTAGCCGCGACACCCTTTTATGCAGAGGGCGGAGGACAGGTTGGAGATGTTGGCCAGATTGTTGGCAAGGACTTCGTTTTTGAAGTCTCTGACACGCTCAAACCAGTCAAAAATGTTTTCGTTCATCGTGGAAAGCTTGTCCGCGGTAGCATTGAGGTGGGTACTCACGTCGAGGCCAAGGTCAATGCGGCTCAAAGAATGAAGACGCGCATCAACCACTCAGTGACCCATGTGCTTCATGCGACCCTAGCTGAGGTCTTAGGGGATCACATCAAACAAGCGGGAAGTCTTGTCACGCCGGATTATCTGCGTTTTGACTTCACCCACTTTAAGGCGCTGACAGCCGAGGAGATGCGAAAGATAGAGTCGACCATCAACGCCCGGATACGCGAGAACCATTTGGTCAGCACAGCAGAAATGAGCCTTGATTCCGCGATCAAGGCAGGAGCAAAGGCCTTTTTTGATGAGAAGTATGAAGAGAGCGTACGAGTTCTCAGTATGGGATCGTTCTCGAAAGAGCTCTGTGGCGGAACTCATGCAGAGAGACTTGGTGAAGCGGGGCTTTTCAAAATCACCTCTGAATCCTCAGTTGCCTCAGGCGTCAGACGTATCGTCGCCGTAACGGGCGAGAAGGCCTATGAAGAAGTTCTTCGAGCTGAGGATCTGATTCAAAAACTCCGAGATATGTTGAAGTCGTCTGAGACCGAACTTCCCGTCAAAGTAGAAAAGCTTCTCAAAGAAAAGTCGGACCTTCAAAAAAAGATTTCACAGCAGCAGCTCGAAGGACCCAAAGACATCGACAGCCTCATCCAAGAAGTGAAGGGCATTAAGACAATTGTCGAAGTGAAAACCATGGAGGACGTCAAAGATTTGCGACCCGTCGCTGATCAGTACAAGCAAAAGATCAAGAGCGGCGTCACCGTTCTCGGCGCCAGCGTTGATGGTAAAGCGACAGTGATTGTCTCTGTAACCGACGACCTTGCACCAAAGTTTGATATGAAAGCCATGGTGGCTCGGCTATCAACCCTCGTCCAAGGAAAGGGCGGGGGCAGAAACGACTTTGCGCAAATCGGCGGGCCCGACACATCAAGACTGTCGGCGGACAACTTACGGGCGGCACTCAATGAGCACATCCAAGGCCTAGGCCTTTGAGCTCAATGCACCGCTGATGTTTGAGCGCTTGTCTTTCGGCGAAGCCGTCGTCCACCGCCAGGAATCAGGGGAAGCTTTCCAGCCAAGGCGGCTGAAAGAACCTGATCCATGGTCTCAACAAGTGTGACGTCAATCTTGGATCGAACAGACTTCGGCAAATCAACCAAGTCCTTCTCATTAGATTTCGGCAAGATGATATGAGTAATATCTTGTCGAACAGCGGCCAGAATTTTTTCCTTCACGCCGCCAATAGGAAGAACTTTACCAAGCAGAGTGACCTCTCCGGTCATGGCAACATCTCGCTTCACAGCAATGTTACAAAGCAGAGAAATCAGTGTCGTGGCAATCGTGATACCCGCGGAAGGTCCATCCTTAGGAATCGCTCCTGCCGGAATATGCAAATGCAAATCATGCTCGGCAAAGAAATTTTTCGCCAGGCCCAACTCTTCAGCGCGAGTTCTGACATAAGAAAGAGCTGCTCGCGCAGATTCCTTCATGACATCTCCCAGCTGACCGGTGAGCTCTATACTTCCCTTTCCTTCCACGAAGGTGGCTTCGAGGGTAAGTGTCTCTCCACCCGCTTGAGTCCAGGCAAGTCCTGTAGCGACTCCGACTTCACTTTCCTCACGAGGAGGCTCTTGGACATATTTCACAGGTCCAAGAAGCTTTGGCACTCGCTTCGAGGCTACGACCTCGGACTTGAACTCACCGCCAAGAGCCGCCTTGTCGCGCGCAATCTTTCGGCAGACTGAGGCTACTTCTCTTTCAAGGCTTCTTAAGCCAGCCTCACGAGTGTATCCCTGAATAATAAATTTCAGTGCCGCATCGGGAATTCCGATATCTCCTTCTGTCAAACCATTCTCCTTGGTCTGCTTGGGAACGAGATACCTCTTACAAATCTCAAGCTTCTCTTCGAGTGTGTATCCTGAAACATGAATCACTTCCATACGATCTCGAAGCGGTCCAGGAATTGTATCCATCATATTCGCCGTACAAATGAACATGACGTTTGAGAGATCCACAGGAAGATTAATATAGTGATCGCGGAAGCTATTGTTTTGTTCAGGATCCAAAACCTCAAGCAAGGCTGAGGCGGGATCGCCTCGATAATCCATGCCGAGCTTATCGATCTCATCGAGCATGATCACGGGATTGTTAGTTCCCGCCTGTCGGAGACTCTGAATAATTCGACCGGGCATCGCGCCAACATAAGTTCGGCGATGACCTCGAATCTCAGATTCATCCTTAATACCACCCAAACTCATGCGAACGAATTTTCGTCCCATGGTTCGAGCGATACTTTTTCCGAGGGACGTCTTACCAACACCCGGGGGCCCCACGAAACATAAAATCGGTCCACGAAGACTCTTCTTCAGCTGGCAAACAGCCAGATGATCAAGAATTCGCTCTTTAATTTTTTCAAGACCAAAATGATCTTCATCCAAGATGACCTGCGCTGTCTTGAGATCCAGCGTATCCTGAGAGGCCTTTGTCCACGGCAGATCGACCATCCAATCAAGATAGGTTCGGATAATGGAGGCCTCAGCTGAATCGTTGTGCATGTTTTCGAGACGCTTGAGCTGTCTCATGCATTCACGATTGGCATCCTCGGACATATGGGCATTCGTAATTTTGGCTCGGAACTCTTCGACTTCCTCAGCCTTTGAATCCGAATCCCCAAGCTCAGACCGAATGGCGCGCATCTGCTCTCGCAGAAAATACTCGCGCTGTGAACGGCTCATCTCATCCTTAGCCTGAGATTGAATCTTTGCTTGCATATCCAAGACTTCAACTTCACGAGAAAGAGCATCATTCACTCGTCTAAGTCTTGCGACAGGATCAATAGTTTCCAAGATCGCTTGGGAGTCAGTGACCTTGAGATCGAGGTTGCTAGCAACGAGATCAGCCAATCGACCAGGATCAGAAATCTCATCCAAGACAACAAGAATGTCAGGTGAGAGAACTTTGCCCATGGAGATAATCTTCTCGATGAGTGATTTCACATTTCGAATCAGGGCTTCCGACTCAAGGGCTCTATCTTCCCAAGCCGGCTCATTGATTCGCTTAATCTTCACCATGAAATTGGGAGTCTCTTGAACGAAATCAGTAATCTCAGCCTTCACAAGACCCTGAACAAGAATTTTGATCTTCCCATCTTCCGGAAGCTTGTTCATCTTCATGATCATCGCAACACAACCAACGCGATTAATCGCATCTTTGGTTGGCGCCTCATCGTCCATGTTCTTCTGGGCAGCCAAGAACATCAAACGATCTTTATTTAGTGCTTCATTGACCGCATTGATGGAAGAAGTTCGACCTACAAACAAAGGAAGTATTCTGTAGGGGAAAATCACCACGTCTCTGACGGGCAAAAGAGGCAATGTATCTGGAATCTGAATGCTATCGAGCTCGCGCGACATATCTAAAGTCTATCAGTCCGCGAGATGATCAGCGAAGCACCAAAAAATTACGGGGTGCGTCCACAGTCTGCGCAATTTGTTTCATTTATGCCCCATCGCAGCATTTGCGGGGAATCGACTACAATAATGACTAGATGAATCTCAACGACATCTTGCAAATTGCGCTCAAGGCCAACGCCTCTGATATCCACCTGAAAGCGGGTCTTAAGCCCACGTTTCGGATCGATGGCGCGCTGGTGCCGCTCAACAACATGCAACCTTTGACACCTGAGGAGCTTTCTAAAGCAGCAAATGAGTTGATGACGCCTCAGCAGAAAATCAAGTTCCAGGATTTTAGTGAAGTCGATCTTGCCTACGGAGTTCCTGGTCTTGGGCGATTTCGGGCCAATATTTTTGTTCAGCGCGGAACCATCGGAATGGTTCTGCGAGTGATTCCCACGAAGATTCGAAGTATCGAGGAACTTCACCTGCCGCCCTCTCTCAACAAGATTTGCGAGATGGAGCGAGGCCTTGTGATTGTAACCGGCTCCACGGGGTCTGGAAAATCCACAACACTGGCGGCACTCGTCGACAGGATTAACACGACTCGATCCGCTCACATTCTCACTATTGAAGAGCCCATCGAGTATCTGATTCGCGATCAAAAATCGATTATCAATCAGAGAGAGATTGGTGTGGATTCTGTAGGATTCAATTTGGCGCTTCGTGCAGCTCTTCGGCAAGACCCAGACGTCATCCTTGTCGGCGAGATGCGAGATCCTGAAACAATGGAAACAGCTCTTGCTGCTGCAGAGACAGGGCATCTCGTTCTGACGACTCTTCACACGCTTGATGCTTCTGAATCCATCAATCGAATTGTGTCTGCGTTTCCTCCCCACCAACACAAACAGATTCGATTGCAACTAGGATCCATTCTTCGGGCAGTGATCTCTCAGCGGCTCGTGCCCAAAAAAGACGATCACGGTCGAGTGGCTGCCGTTGAGGTTATGTTTAACAATGCACGTATTCGCGAACTCATCGAAAACGAGGATCGAACGCGCGACATTCCCACAACAATCGCTGAATCGTATACGACTTTTGGGATGCAGTCGTTTGATCAATCCCTCATGCAACTTCTTAAGTCCGATATTATTTCTTTAGAAGAAGCTCTTCGACAGGCTTCAAATCCAGCAGACTTCTCCCTGAGACTCTCTGGCGTCTCAGGAACATCCGATGCCAACTGGGGTGCCTTCGATGGTTCTCACTCATCTGCCGAGCAGGCCAATGATTTCGGCATAGAAATTGATCGCACCAGCGGCGGAAAGTGGAAGACCGCCCAGGGCGCCAAAGATGGCACAAAGGGCCAGAGAAACCCCAAATAATCCACACTTAATCCACAATCATTGCCGTGGGGCAGCGCCGACCTTATAATGAAGGAAGGTGAATTCTCAA
>CAZZLQ010000015.1:0-38393 GCA_964655245.1 uncultured Bacteriovoracaceae bacterium
TCGGAATTTTCTGATTCCTCGTTCACTTGCAGCCGCTGCGAACGAAAAAAATGTTCGAAATCTTGAGCACCTGAAGCGAATTGTTGAATCCAACAAGAAGAAGGTTCAAAAGGAATCCGAGAAATTGGCTGAAGGCTTTAAGAAGTTCTCAATTAAGCTCGAGCGACGAGTGAATGAAGGTGGAAAACTTTTTGGAAGTATTACCACCGCTGAAATCGCCTCTGAACTTGAGAAAAAGGACATCAAAGTTGACCGACGAGATGTCGAACTAGAAAACATCAAGACTCCCGGCACTTACGAAGTAAAAGTTCGATTGCCTGGTGATGTCTATGCCATGATCAAGCTCGTCATCGACGGGATTGAAGACAAGTCGGAGACCAAAAAGTCTGCCAAGACCAAAGCCCCTCGCAAAGGCGCTAAGAAAGCCGCTCAGGAAGGCGAAGAAACCGAAGCCACAGCTGAAGAAGAAGTAGATCAAAATCAACCTTCTGCTTAATCTGTGACTCATGGACATTGAGAGGGCAGATCTTCAGAGGGCCGTCAAAAAAATCCCTCCTCAAAATATTGAAGCGGAGCGTTCAGTTTTAGGCTCCGCCCTTGTTGATCCGGACTCTATTGATCGAGTCCGTGAATTCGTCAGCGAGAAAGATTTTTACGTTCAATCTCATCAAGTCATTTTCGCGGCAATCGTGGAGCTGTCGCGTCGCGGAACTCCTGCGGACCTCGTAACGATTTCGGATTATCTCAAAGCTCAAAACTTGCTGGAGTCTGTTGGCGGGGTTCAGTACCTCGCAGCTCTTGTAGATGGAGTAACAAGCTCAGCGAACGTCGTGGCTTACGCGAAGATCGTTCAGGAAAAAGCCATGCTTCGTCAGGTCATTTCCGCGGGAACCCAAATGATTGAAGAGGCCTATCAAGGTGGCCTCGAGCTGAACGAAATGCTGGATAAAGTTGAGCGAGATGTTTTCCAAATCGCTCACAAGACCATCAGCGACTCATGCGTTCATGTTCGAGAGACCGTGAAAGATGCGTTTCAAAGAATTCAGGAGCGGTTCGAAAAGCGATCCGCAATCACAGGCTTCCCCTGTGGATTTTATGGGCTCGATCGCATGACATCGGGCTTTCAGCGATCCGATTTGATTATTTTGGCAGCTCGCCCCTCTGTCGGTAAGACCGCCTTTGCTTTGAACATGGCTGTTCACATGGCTGGTCGCGAGCAGTTACCCGTTGCTGTGTTCTCCCTCGAAATGTCCAAAGAGCAACTCGTGCAAAGGATGCTCTGTATGGAGTCTCGAATTGATGGGGGACGTCTGCGCGGCGGTTTTCTTCATGATGAGGATTGGCCTCGGCTGACTCATGCAGCAAGCGTTCTGTCTGAAGCTCCGATCTTTATCGACGACACTCCAGGCCTATCTCCATTTGAAGTGAGAGCAAAGTGCCGAAGACTTTCAAAAATGCATGGCCTTTCATGCGTAGTCATCGATTACCTTCAGCTCATGCGAGTGAAAGGCCGGGTTGAATCTCGGGAAAGAGAGATTGCGGAGATTTCAATGTCACTTAAGGCCCTGGCTAAGGAGCTCAATATTCCAGTGATTGCTCTTTCTCAGCTCAATCGATCTCTGGAATCTAGAACCGATAAGCGGCCAGTTCTCTCGGATTTGCGGGAATCAGGCTCCATTGAACAAGATGCCGATATCATTATGATGTTGTATCGAGACGAAGTTTATCACCCCGACACAGACCATCCTGGCATCGCTGAAGTCATCATCGCAAAACATCGAAACGGTCCGACAGGTGTTGTGAAATTAGCCTTCCTGAATGAGTACACTCGTTTTGAGAATCTTGCGGACGAAGAAATGACTCAGGCAGCGCACTAACGATGACGATTACCTTTTTACTTCTTCTGGCGTTTTCATATTTTGTTGGATCAATTCCATTCGGGCTGCTCTTTGGCAGACTTTTTGCGGACGTCGATGTTCGAGACTTTGGTTCCGGAAATATCGGAGCGACGAATGTGAATAGAGTCTTGGGTCGAAAGCTCGGCGCTCTGACCTTGCTCTGCGATGCTTTAAAGGGCCTTATTCCTGTGCTTCTCGCGCTGTTTCTACTTCAAGACCGAATTGAAGCGACTTGGATTGGACTTGCCGCCTTTCTGGGCCACATCTTTCCCATCTACCTCAAGTTTCAAGGCGGCAAGGGCGTTGCCACCATGTTTGGCGTTTTGTTTCCACTGAGCTTTTTCTCTGCATTGATTGGACTCGTTACATGGATCTCGGTGGTCAAGCTTTCAAAAATCTCCTCGATGGGGGCTCTTTCGGCATGCGTTGCCATTCCCATCGCCTTCTTTGCGATTGAACGATCTTGGCCGATGACGTTTCTGATAAGCGCAATGATGATCCTTGTGGCTTATCGCCACAAAGAAAATATTGCTCGTTTGAAAGCGGGCACCGAGCGTTAATCTATATTCTTTGTACAAAGTTTGATCGCAATAGCTTTTGAAGTATCGCTCGCGTTTTATCTTCATCCAAAGGTGAGTGCTGAACAATGCGACCGAAAGTTTTATGCTTCCAGATAATCTGAAAGAGAGTGAGCTCATCGGGCTGAAGGGAAAGCAAAGACTCTTGTGGGTTCACCTCAAACTGATCATCAGGCTGAAATCCTCGAGCCTGAGCGCGCTCTTCATCGAGTCGACGAAATCCCTCAAGGAGCAGCGCCTCGACTGGCATGCTCATACTTGATGGAAACTTCTCAGCACCCGGTGGAAACAAAGCAAAGCACCCCTGATCGCGTCTCAACACACTGTAGATTGCCTCTTCATTTTCAGCTTCTCCCCAAACCGCGTATTGAACTTCTCCAGCGTCCATCACAACAAGCGCAATGTCAGGGGAGAGCTGACTCAACCGAGGGGGACGAACTAGCTTCTTATCGGAAATCCACAGATAACCGGACTTCTTCATATTACTCAGCATCTGGAGAAGATCCGCAAAGGGAATCTCCTGAAGCTTCCCTTGGAGAAAGCGACCGCCCGTATCATCTGGCACCTCAGCAAGAACATCGACCGCCTGCTTCGACTCCACTTCCTCAGGAGGAAGAGCCTCAAGAATGGCAGTCAGCCCCTTCTCAACATTTGGTACGGGATAATCGACCTGCAGCAAAAATGAACCTATTTGAATACGATCATCATGCTTCAACAGATTTAAACCGGTCACGGGCTTCCCATTAATGATCGTGCCGTTGAGCGAATTCAGATCTTCCAGAAAGACCTCTGAGGAATCGGAATTCCAAGTAAGAATAGCATGCTGCCTTGAAACCTTCTTCTCCGGCAGGCAAAAATGGGCCTCTTTATCTCGGCCAATCACGTAACGCTTGTGAGGCTCTAAACTGAAGCGCTCTCCCGAACGATCTCCATTGAGTATGATGAGCATGGGATTCACAGATTAAACCCTACTCTTCTTTGCACCCTCTATCGCAATTTCAAATACCGTCTGCCCTAATTGAACTAAATCACCGGATTTGACTTCTTGGTGAGAAATCTTCTTTCCATTGACGAAGGTGCCATTGGTACTGCCTAAATCTCGAACAAAGACTTTATCCCCGCTGACGATTTCGACAGCCGTGTGCTTTCGCGAAACATCCAAATCATTCAAGCGAACATCAACATCCTTCCGACCAAAGGTTGTTACAGACTGAGAGCAGTCCACAGAGCCAGCGCCTTCTGGACCTCGCCTCAACTTGAGCTTGACCTTAACTCGGGGAACAACCTCGGCCGGGCTAGCACTAGCAACCTTGGGATTGTCCCACTGCGAAAAGGTATCTAACTCGTCTTTGATCAAGTTGCTGATTCGCTCGATTCCCGTCTCTCGATAAACAGCATCATCCGACGGCAATACAACTTCCTCACTGGATTCCGATGGCTCAGAAACCACCGCGCTCATCTCCTCAGAAACTGGCAGCTTTGGAGCACTAAGAGCTTTAGCACGTATGGTTTTCTCGTCCTCAATCAGCCCAGCCATTTCACTCTGAGACACATGAGCGGTCTTTGCAGACAAAACTCCGGCTACTGAATCCTCAAACAGCCCATCCAAAACTTCATCATCCTTCGATGAATCGAGATCATCGATATTGATGATCTCCGAACTTTGTGAAATGAAGTTGGCGTCCGTCGCAAAATCCTTAGGCTCGGAATTCTGCTCCTTGAAAGATGACAAATCATCCAAGATGGCGATCCCAATCTTGGACAAGCCTGCAAACAAAGTGTCCATGTTCTTGAGGACTTCAGGCTTTTCTAGTTTTCGGCCAGCTAAAAATGTTCCATTGGTGGATCCCAAATCTTCGACCATCACCTTGTCCCCAGCCAAGTAGACTCGAAAATGCTTTCCTGAGATCTTTTTGTCTGAAAGTGTGAGCTCCCCTCGCCCCCTGCCCACGTGGCAGGCCCCTTCTGTGAAGCTAAATGTAGCTCCACGGTCAGGACCATCCAAAACGGTGAGAGAAATCTTCTTCTTCATGAATCAAACAGCCTCAACTGAAACACGAATGGTCGTACCCCCAACAACAAAGTCAGCTCCGTCTGAAATTTTTTCAGACTGCACCTTCTTTCCCTTTAAAATTGTACCATTCGTTGAGCCCATATCTCTGAGGAAAATCGTATTGACGCCTAGAACCTCGATCATGGCGTGTTGTCTCGATACGTCAATATCGAGAAGCACCATGTCAGCATCATTGCGACCGATCGTGATGTGAGTCTTCTTGAAGCGATACCGCTTACCCTTTCCTGGACCTTCAACAATCTCGAGCTCAATAACAGGCTGAGCTATGGTCTTGGTGGTTGTCACACCATCGACAGTCTTTTCGGCCAGCACTTCTTTGACTCGATGCCCCGCCGTTGTCTCCTCGGCCTGACCGTTAAACTCTCTAAGATCTTGGTAGAAACAAAAAGTGCTACTACCCACCTCAACCAAATCCTGATCGACTAGAATGACTTCCTGCACCTGCTTGCGATTCACGAAAGTGCCATTCGTCGACTGTAGATCCTTCAGAATGAAATCAGATCCTTCAATGCACACCTCCGCGTGCGTCGATGAGACCTTCGCGTCATCCAAGATGATGTCGGCAAGCTTTCTACCAATTGTGGTCACTGCTTTGGTCAAAGGAATCATCACTTGACGCTTGTCCCGAACGAGAAGCAATCCTGCATGGGGGTGATGGAGCTTTGCCATTATTCATTGTACAATTTCTGATAAGACAAGCAAAGATAAGCTGGAGAAATTCTCAGTAGTATCAAGGAGTTCTATCTTTCCATGCAAGATGAATCAGAGAATCAACCCGTCAGTCAGCGAAAGACGCGTTGGAAGAAGTTCATGCGAATCGCTTCTATTTGCTCTGCCGTGATCATTGCAGGATTTCTGTGGATCGGCTTTGTCGTTTTAGTTTTTCTAAATCGCGGCCTCCCGTCGGTCGACTCCCTCAAAAACTATGAGCCTAAGGAAGTCACTCAAGTCTTTGCCGAACATGGCGAAGTCATCGGCGAGTTTTTTGAAGAGAAGCGAATCGTGCGCAGAGATATCCCCATCCAAGTAAAGCAAGCCTTTATCGCTGCTGAGGATTCAGGATTCTACTTTCATAAGGGTGTTGATTTTTTTGGTATGCTGAGAGCCGCCTATGTAAACATTATGGCGGGCGGAATCCGTCAGGGCGCCAGTACCATCACTCAACAAGTTGCGCGCGCCTTCCTTCTTTCCTCCGAGCGAACTTTTGAAAGAAAGATTCGTGAGATCATTTTAGCTTGGCAAATCGAGAACTCTCTCAGCAAAGATGAAATCCTGTTTCTCTATCTGAACCACATCTTTTTGGGTGCGGGATCTTATGGGGTAGCGGCTGCATCTCAGATTTATTTTGGGAAGGATCTCAATGAGATCACACTAGCTGAAGCTGCAATTTTAGCAGGTCTGCCGAAGGCTCCAAGCAAGTACTCTCCTCAAAAAAATCCCATGAGAGTGAAGCGACGCCAGCTCTACGTTTTAAGGCAGATGTACGAGAATAATTTTATCTCGAAACAAGAGTATGAAGAAGCCGCCGTCCAAGATGTTTTTGTCGAACCTCCCCGAAACATGAATCAAGCCATTGCTCCCTACTTCGTCGAAACGATTCGTCAGCAAATGATGGAAGAGTACGGGGCGCGTCGCGTGCTGGAGGATGGTCTTCGAGTTTATACGACCTTGGATCTCGAGAAGCAGAAAGCGGCGCAAAACGCTCTGCGAAAGGGGCTTTCCGAACTGGAGAAGCGACAGGGCTACCGCGGACCCCTACGTCACACCAATCGAGAGGAATATTTTAAGGGCCGTGAGTTTTTAAAGGATGAGGGGACTCCAGGGGACAGCGAAGCAGAGGTTTCATCAGAGGAGGCCAAAAACAAAGGCAAAATTCTCATGCGCCCACCGAAGGCAGCTGAACCCGGTGATGTCATGGAGGGAATTGTTTCTGCCGTCGATGATGGTAAAGCTGAGGTCTTTGTCGAGTTCGAACCAGGCCACTTCGCTCGAATGAGCTTTGAGACGATGAGATGGGCCCACAAAAGAATTGTCATTGCGGATGAAGACGAAGACGAGGCTGAGATCCAGGCAGTCAACACCCCGTCTGATGTTCTTAGAAAGGGCGACGTCGTCCTGATGTCGGTGGTCTCAGTCCCTGCGGAAAAGGGCATCCCGCTTGAGGCACAACTCGAACAGCACACCACTGTAGAAGGAGCTCTTCTCAGTGTTGATCCCTATAACGGCTTCATGAAATCAATGGTCGGGGGATACGATTTTGCCCGATCGCAATTCAACCGAGCCATTCAAGCAAAGCGACAGCCCGGATCAGCCTTTAAGCCCATCATCTATGCGGCCGCTCTTGATCTTGGATTCACCGCCGCTTCTTTGATTCAAGATACGCCCATCACTTTTGAGAATGCAGCGGATGAAGAAAAGTGGAGACCGGCAAACTACGATCAAAAATTTTTGGGCGATGTCACGCTTCGTAGTTCCCTGTTGGCCTCTCGTAATATTCCAACGATTCGCCTTCTCAACGAAGTCGGCCTTGATACAGTAGTGAACTATGCTCGCCGAACCGGGATCACGAGCCCGCTCCAGAGAGACTTTACTTTGGCGCTAGGATCCTCAGTGACAACACTAGAGGAGATCATGAGACCCTATGTCGTCTTCGCAAACGGAGGCTATACCAAGAAGGTCTCTCTCATTAAGCGAGTGACAGATCGTCACGGCGTCGTGGTCAAAGAAAATGTTTTCGAAAACTACGAAACTGATGCCATCTCCATCATTCAGTCATCAGTGGCCGAGTTAAAGAGAGAGATTTCTGGGGTGGTTTTCAAAGGTGCATCGGAGCCGGAAGAGGCTCAGGGTGAATCCTTTCTCAAGGACACGAAAGGTGGCACGAAGCGCGAGCTCAAGGTCATCACCTCGCCGCTCAAGGCTGGTCAGGTTTTGAGCACTGAGACCAGCTTTCTCATGACTCACTTACTCAAAGAAAACGTTCTCTATGGAACTGGCAAGCGCGCGAAAGAGCTTCAAAGACCTGCCTCAGGAAAAACGGGAACCACCGATCAAAACCGAGACGCCTGGTTTATTGGATACACTCCCGATCTTGTCACGGGAGTTTGGGTGGGTTTTGATGATTTGAGAGTACTGGGTCGAGCGGAAACAGGATCTCGAGCGGCCGTTCCGATCTGGCTCGATTACATGGTCAAGGCCACAGCCCCCTACCCCGTCACTGACTTTGAAGTTCCTGCCACCATTGAGTTTGCTCGCGTTAACCCCAAACTGGGAACATTGGCTGGCCCTCAAGAACGAAATGCCACATTCGAAGCCTTTGTTAAGGGCACAGCACCAACACAGACGAGTCAACCCGTGATGAAAGATTCTGATCTATACTTGAGGGATCGGTAGATGTTTGGAATCGGTGGAACAGAGCTAGTCGTCCTCATCATCATTGTTGCAGTCCTTCTTGGACCCGACCAGATTCCATCGGTCGTCAAAAGCCTCTCAAAGTTTGTTCGCGAAGTCACAAAGGCAAAAGAGGATCTCAAAGAAACTGTGGATTCTGATGACACTCTACGGTCACTGAAAGAGTCGGTAGGAGAAGTCAAAGATGAACTTCAAAGCCGTGTTCAAAATGTGACGGGTGGAGTTCAGCGAGACATTGAGCAAGTCAAAGAGATCATTCAGAAGCAATTGCACGAAGAAACGGAAGAGCGAAAGAAAGATCCTGAGTCATGAGCGAAATGCCGATTCTAGAACATCTTCGGGAACTTCGAACTCGGTTGGTGCGGTCGCTCGCAGGAGTGTTGGTAGGATTTTTGGCCTGCTACAGCTTTTCGGAACGCATCTTTGACTGGCTCATGCAACCTCTTTGCACAGCCTACAACAAGCCAGACTGCCCAATCGTCTACACGGGAGTCGCCGAGCCCTTCATGGTCTATTTGAAACTTGGCTTCATCGGCGGAATCTTCATCTCAGCTCCTTGGATCTTTTTTCAAGCCTGGCAGTTTATAAGCCCGGGCCTTCACTCGCATGAGAAGAAGTACGTGGTACCCTTTGTCAGCGTTGCCTCGATTATGTTTGTGGGCGGCGGACTTCTTGGCTACTTCTTCATCTTCCCTTTTGCATTTGATTACTTCGTTCACATTGCTCCAGTGGAAATCCAACCCATGATCAGCATGTCCGACTACTTTGGATTTGCGAGCGGACTTTTGCTCGCCTTCGGCATTCTGTTTGAAATTCCAGTCTTTGTTGTCTTACTCAATTTGATTGGAGTTCTTCGAGCTAATACCCTCTGGAAAACCTGGCGAATGGCGCTTGCCATCATTTTTGTGATGAGTGCGATTCTCACACCTCAAGACCCCTACACCATGCTTCTCCTGGGAGTCCCCTTGAGCATTCTCTACATGATAGCTCTCATTGTCTGCTCTCTTATTGAGCGTGCTAAACGCCCCTCCAATGACTTCAATGAAGCTGCTTAGCCAATCGGATCGCTTGCTCAACTGCGTTTGAATTGATGTTTGACGCAAACACCAAGCCGAACAGCAGCGCCGCCCGCAGTTTCACAGCAGCCTCAGAGCTTTCCGGAAAATACTTCAACAGCTTCTGCTGATGCCGAATCTCTAAATCCCGAAAGGCTTTCCCGATAGGGGAATCCTTGGTTCGATGAAGCAAGTAAAAAGCCGCAAGATCAGGATTCGCTTCGATGAAGCGTCGACTAATATCAATCGAATCAGCAATCGTTCCTACATCCCACAGCTTCAATCGCTCGGGCGTGAGACCAAAAAACTCTTCACCGATTGTCTTCACGGATTCGACCAAGATATCCGTCTTGGAATTGCCGAAGTAATAGTAGATCAAAGATCTTGTAATTCCAGATGCTCGCGAAAGCTCGCTAATGGTCCAGCGCTGGTGTCCCTTTCGAAAATCAAGCGACATCGCTGCCATGAAGACCTTAAAGAATATGGCATCTTTATTGAGATTCGTTGCTGGCTTTTCCAGATCGGACCCTGAAATGAGCGTTTCCACGACTCCACCTCCCTTGGACTCTCTTTCTCTTAGCCCGACTAGACCGCGATTGTCCATGGACCGGTGGACCCGACCCGCAGCCCGGTTAGACGGGTCTTATAGGTCGAATTGACAGTTAACTCACCTAAACGTCAACGTCTCCTCGTGCGCCAATGGGCCTAACCATGTCACATTGGTCTTAGATCTAGGGGTGCTAATCCCAGCGATTTTCAGAAGATTTTTGAGCGGGAGGGGGAGAGGCCTAAGGTGCGAAAGCACTTTAGGCCTTCGTGCTCGACCTTTACTTTTGAGGGGATAATTAGAGATCATCTCCTTATGAGATTCTTTTTAACGATCAGTCTTTTTATTCTTTCAACCACAGTTCAAGCCGCTGAACAAAATCTGCAAAAGCATCAGATTCCTCCGGCGATGTATGAATTTATGGGACAGATGTTTCGTTTGCAGCCTTTGATGTTTTCCCAGCGAGAGTTCCTCGATCCAAAAAATGAAAAGACAATTCAAGACTCTCTCAATCAATTGAAGAGGGTTTCTCAAAGACTCCCTCACAGTAAGAGACTCGATTCCGCCACTTTTCAAATCAGCTTACAAACTATGCAAAGACATTTGAGCGATCTTGATTCGGCATTTTCTTCAGGCCGTAAGGAATATGCTCGAAGAATGCTGACCGCCTCGCTCGACGGCTGTAGTTCTTGTCACACACAGGTCCCCGGTGGAGAGAATCGTGGCTGGGCATTCAAAACGAATGAACTCAGTGGAACCGCATTTGATAAAGCTGAGTTTTTGTTTGCCGTTCGTCACTACAAAGAGGCTCTCGGATTCTATAAGGAATACATTCAGACTTTTGACAAAAACAGTGATGACTACATGCCGCTTGAAACGGCAATCAAACGAAGTCTCGTGATTTATGTGCGCATTATGCGAGATCTCCCAGGGGCTGCAAAGACAGTCTCTGAAGATCTCAAGATCAAATCGATCCCTGGCTATTTGAGAGCCGATATGCAGGGCTGGATTCGTGGACTCGATAAAATGAGAAAGACGGAAGTCCCCAATCCTGAGAAAAGCGATCTGCCAACAATTGAGGCGTATGCAAGAAAGCTTATTCAGCCTCTTCTGCAAAAGAATGGCATTCGTTTCAATCCCGAAGCCTTTGTTGAACTGCTGCAGGCCTCAGGCATCATCTATGATTTTATCAATACATCGAAGAAGTCATCGGCTGAACTTCTGTATTATCTCGCTCTTGCTGATTCGACGATTTCAAAGGGCTACTTCTTTTCAATGGCCGATCAGTATCTGAAAGAATGCATTGTGAAATTCGCCAACGATCCTTTTGCCCAGAAATGTTACGGCGAGCTCGAAAGCCGAACACTTGAAGATTACACTGGCTCTGCTGGTATTGACTTTCCCTCGGACGTGAAAGAGGAACTTGAGAGACTCAAAAAGATTTTGCAGTCCGCTCAGCCTTCTTCCAAACGATAGGAATCATTGTCCCGAAAGCATGAGCTCGTAGAGATCATATCGCTGCGAGGTCATGCCCAATTTTTCATAGCACTGCTTAGCTGGCGAGTTTTCCTTTTCCACGTACAGCCGGAGACCTTTCACATTTCCGGCATCAGCAGCGTCTTTTCGAATCACCCCAAAAAACTGACGGAAAACACCTCGACGACGCTCAGAGGGGATCACATAGACAGAGTGAATCCACCACACGATGGCATTTCGCCAATCACTCCATTCGTATTGAATCAAAACGGAGCCTGCGAGTCCGCCCGCCGATTCAGCGACATAATAATGCCCCCAGCGAGGCTCTTCCAAAACTCGCCGAACTCCTTGTTCAACAGCCTGGGGATCCAAAGAAAGGCCCTCAGACTCCCTCGCCATTTCCATTTGAAAGCCCGCAATTGCTAAGCAATCGTCTAGTCTAGCGCGCCGAATTTGCATCCACCCCCTATAACCGATTGAGCCGGACTTGCAAACCAAGCCTCCCCGACTTTGCACTGTACAAAGCCACAAGGTAAAAGCAGATTTTCAACATGCGCTCCGCCTTGTTTCGAAAACTCACCATGTTCGCCATCGTCTATGCGATTGCCATTATTCTGTGGGGGGCTTTTGTTCGAATCTCAGGCTCAGGCGATGGGTGCGGAAAGCATTGGCCGCTGTGTCAGGGGGTCCTTCTCCCGCAAGGGGATGTGGCTTATCAACTTCAAACCTGGATTGAGTTCGCCCACCGAGCCAAGTCCGGGCTTTTTGGAGTACTCATTTTTGTATTATGGATTGCCTCCTATCGGCTGTTTCCGCGAGGCCACTTGGCTCGAAAGGCGGCGACTTTCATGTTTGCCTTCACCGTGATTGAGGCCCTTCTCGGAGCTCTCTTGGTCGTGAAGGGCTATGTCGATACTGACGACTCACTGGGCCGAGTAGTCTCTCAAGGCTTTCACCTCGCCAACACTCTGCTTCTTTTGGGCTCGATGGCGGCTCTTTGGACGTGGTGTCGCTTCATCAATCCGGTCTTTAACTTTTCCTATCGAGCACTCATCATTGTTGGGCTCTTTGGATTTTTTCTGATTGGAGTATCAGGATCCGTGGCCTCGCTGAGCAACACGCTCTTTCCGTCTCAATCTCTGTCGGAAGCATTTCAAAAGGACCTCGCTGAAAACTCACACTTCATTCTGAAGTTTCGAATTTTTCATCCTCTTCTTGCTTTGACGATTTCCTCACTGATTCTTTACCTCATTGTCTCGATTCGAAACCAAATGCAGAAGCGTACAATGATCTCAATCACCCTACCCTGGATTGTGATTGGGGCACTCGGATTTGGTGCGGCAACTCTGTTCATGCTATCGCCCCTTTGGATGAAGCTCACGCACCTCTTGATTGCTGACATTTTGTGGATTTCTATTGTTATCTTTGTCTGCGATTCTCTGACTCAAGAAAAGACTTAAGGGTCTGATCCACTTCATCAAGGTCGAAGATCTCGAGTTCCAAATTCAAGTAAGCGTCTCGACGCTCAAGCCACTTGAGCCAGTGCAAAAAATATTTTTCTCTTTTTTTATCTTTCCTGACCTTGAAATAAGAGCGGCCCATCTTTGCAAACTCAAGAGCGTGAAACATTGCTGTTCCCCTCATATAGAGCGCCATGCCCTTGGGATCTAAATCAGCACCAAAAAAGGAATGCCGATCTCTCTCGATCTCAACTTCGTGAAAATAGAGCAACTCCTCTTGAGAGCTTCGATCAACTCGAGTCATATTGAAAACAATTCCCTCTTTAAGAACGTCAAATACAAGCTCATCCGAAAACGCTTGAGACTCGAGAAGATAACGCCATCGGATAGTAGCGCCCAGCCCACGAAGCACATCAGAGAGTCTCTTTTTTTGACGAACGACCTCTAGGACGTCCACTGCTTCCTTAGGATGCCGTCCAAGATAGGCCAGAAGGTACTGACCCACGTCAAAATTTCCAGACAGCCTTTCGTGGTCGATGAGTTGCTCTGCGTAGTACTTCTTGAGAAGTCCGAGTTCAAAAAGGCGCTTAGAGCACTCACCCTGATCACTTCCAACGAGCGAGGAAGCCAAAACTGTAAAAACAAAACCCAACATAAATGAACCTAAGATCCGATCTTATGCCACAGATTGGGACGAAAGGGGAAACTTAAAGCCCAATTCCAAAAGCTGGGGCATCTACCTCCCAGTGCGATTGACAATCGGGGGCTAGGAACCTGAAATAACTGCTCTTTTTCATCCCTTCCCTGGCCCAAAAGTTGCTTTTTAAGAGGAGGTCTATGAGGTTGGTGAGTGCAATCCTGTGGTTATTCATCTCGTTTTCGGCTCATGCAGAGTCGACCACCGCTCGCTTCACTGCCGCTCCGAACACCGCTCTGATGTGGCTGCATCCCGAACTTCATTCAGTCAGAGAACAGGTGCTTGCCGCTTGGGGCTTGAAGCGATCCGATGATGGAAAGGTTTACCTCGAAATTCCAGCTCAGACCGGACGAGCAGCTCTTGCGAGTGAGAAATTCGGGCTCGCTGGCGATGTTCTTCTGAAAGGAACAGGGCTTAATCCTGAAACCACGGCTGAAGTCGCCAAGATCCGATACTATCCGACGACTCGGATTCCCAAAATCGGCGATGGACTCTACGGAATGCGAGAGGCCTATGCAGATCTGATCAACTCATCAATGCTTGAGAACGCGGGCATACCGGTGCCGAAGATTCGCGCGATTATTCAGCTCGATGAGAGACATCCGACATCAGGCTATCGCACTGCCGTCATGGCTCGCGAGTTCATCAACCAAACCCGCCTTTCAAATCTTTACTCTATGGATTCTTTGGAAGCTCAAGCGGAGCTCAATCGAGCAAGTCAGATTCTGTACGACAAAGGAATCACTCCACACAAACTAGATATCGAGGAACTCTACTTTTTTCTTCTTAGGCGAATGGCACGAACTGCCGCTCGACTTCAGGATTTGGGCTTTGAGCACTCTTATCTTCACTCTCAGCAATTCACTCTTGCGGGAGAGCTTGCCGACAATGGAACTGGAACATGGTTAGCGGACAAGGGCTTTCAGTCTTACCGTGGAACAGATCGACCGCAGTATTTTAAGTACGACCGTCAGCCTACTCTCGCGCTCAATATGTTCATTCGCGCTCATGGGCTGACGCAGGATCGAATTGTCCGGCTGACTCAGAGCTCGGACACTCTGAGAGAGCAGACTCACTCGCTTCTTGGTATTGTGATGCGAATCGACCCTGAGCTGGCGGAAAGGATCAAGGCTCAAGATCCTGAGCGAGCGTTTTGGTCATTCTATAAAGCCGAGTTAGCAACAATCGCGAATCAGACAACACAAACATATTCTACAAAGAATTTATATTCTGGCTCTTGGGAGGAGTTTGTCTCCAAAGGCTCCAGTCGCCTCTCAGCGTCACTTAATCACAAAGAGGCACAGCAACGCTTTGATGAACTCAAGGACGACTGGAAGGTCGATGCTCTGCCTGATGCCATTGTGATTGAAGAGCTGGCAAAGCTCAGTCCCATGAACTGCAAGGCTCTCATTACCGGCTTGCATCCTGAGCCTCGTCCATCAGCATTCTTGAGATAAGAGGCACTAAATCATCAAGTCGACACTTGAAGACCTCTGCCACTGTCGATAGATCAGACTGCGTGTTTTTTCAAACCCTTGGAATGCATTTTCGACTGAGCCTCCTTGCTATGATTTTAGCGAGCAGCCCATTACCAGGCCGTTTGGCACTTGAGGCTAGACCCTCGAGTTGGTGCCAGAGAGCGTTGGCCCAGCTCACTTCACCTTCGTTCGTTCAAAACATTCAGAGCCTTGGTAGCCGATTCAAGAACAAGGTGGACCGACATCACGCAGAGACATTTGCCGAGTTAGCAGAACGAAGATCAAAGATTCGGCCCTTGCTGTACGGTCGAACACTTGTTGAGTCATCACTCATGTTTTGGCTCATCGTCTATGGAATGGAAGGTGCGAAGCTCTTCAATGCTGCCTCTGGGCACAACTTGTTTGGAGGGAATGCCGATGGGCTCAAAATCCGTAACGAGATTCTGCAGGATCCTGAGCTCATGGTTCTGTTTGTGAGCGTTTATGCACCCATGGTGGAAGAGCTAACGTTTAGATTTTTCCCTAGGTTCTTTTTTGGAAAAACATGGAAAGTCGCAATAGCGTCGAGCCTCGCCTTTGGCTTCGTCCACAACCTTCAACAGATCCCTCTGCCTCAGCTCGTATCGGGATTTTACTTTTGGTCCTTGATGAAGAACCGAGGCATCACTCATGCCATGCTAGGCCACTCGGTCAATAATGCCTGGGTGGTTTATCTCATTTTGAATCAGTAAAAAGCTGGGGAGGTAGGATTCGAACCTACGAATGGCAGAGTCAAAGTCTGCTGACTTACCACTTGTCGACTCCCCAATCTAAAGATCGAAAAGACGCTTGAAGACTAAGAAGCTTTTGGAAAATTGTCTATTTTAAAGACGAGCAAGAATGGGCCCAAAAACCTCCAGAAACAAGCTTTTGAGCAGCCTGCCGAGCCCTGGCAGCCGTTTCAAATAGACCAAAGAAGCTGGCCCCAGAGCCGGTCATTCGTACTCCACTCGCCCCCACCTCACAAAGAGCCCTCTGAACCCGCTTTAAGTCTGGACGCTGTTTCAACACAACAGCCTCAAAATCATTTTCCAAGTGGGGATGATGCCATGAGCGATGGAGCCACTCAGGCATTCCAGAGAGACTGATCAAGCGTGGAGGGACACTTGCTCGCAAACGATCCAGTTGCCGATAAGCCCAAGGAGTCGGAACAGCTGAAGATGGGGAGTGAACAAGAACGAAGTGGAGTTGGTGTGGAAGATCCAAGACCTTGAGAATCTCACCCCTTCCCTCACACCACGCCGTTTGCGCTTCCAGGAAGAACGGCACATCCGATCCAAGCGATGCTGCCAATCTGCTCAAACTCCGCTTCTGCTTGAGTCCAGAAAACTGAGCCAAAAGCCTTAAGACGACTCCAGCATCGCTACTGCCCCCACCAAGACCTGCCCCGGTGGGAATCCGCTTTTTCAAGCGCATTTGAATTCTCAGCGTTTGCTGAAACCTCTGACAAAATGCCTGGGCCGCCCTAAACGCGAGATTCGATCCCTCAGGAAGCGCCACTGGCCCCCCGCATTCGAGCTCAATATCCGTCTGTTCGGCCCGCCAAACCCTCATGGTGAGCTCATCGCCCCAGTTTAAAGGCACCATCAGGCTCTCTAGATCATGATAACCATCCTGCCGTAGCGGGCCCACCCTCAGAATGAGGTTGAGCTTGGCGGGACATAAAACTCTGCTATAAACAGCCTTCTTAAGCACCATGAACCGGGAAATCACTACACTTTCTGGCCACCAATTGCGAGGGCGAGTTTTTTCAGCCCCGATGGCCGGCTACACAGATCCCCCGTATCGAATCCTCATGAAGGAGTTCGGCATTCCCGTGCTCTTTACAGAAATGATTGATTCCCACGCTCTTATTCATCGAAACGAAAAGACTCTCAAAATGATTGGGGAGCCTGACCCTGAAGTCTTTACCCAAATCGCCGCCGGCACTCCGATTTTGGCTGATCATGCAATGGCCGCGCTCGAAGGCATCCCCTCCGCAGGTATCAATCTAAATATGGGATGCCCCGCCAAAAAAGTCGTCAGCTGCGGAGGAGGCAGTAACTTGCTGAGACATCCGCCGGTGATTCAAGAAATCTGCAAAGTGGTTCGAAAGCGGGCAGGAAACGCGGTCTTTTCAGTGAAGTTTCGCTCCGGCTGGAATGATTGCTCTCTCAACTTCGAAGAAGTTGGAAAGATCTATGAAGGTGAAGGAGTCGATTTCGTCATGCTTCATGCTCGAACTCGCGCCCAATCCTTTTCTGGTCGAGCCAACTGGGCACACATCAAACGCCTCAAAGAACTTCTCAAAATCCCCGTGATCGGAAATGGCGATATCATGAGCTACGAATCCGCCAAGCAAATGGCCGACGAAACGGGATGTGACGGAGTTGCCATCGGTCGCGGTGCTGTTGGAAATCCATGGGTCTACCGACAAGCTGAGCGAGCTGTCCTTGGACTGCCCCCTCTTGAAGAACCCAGTCCCCAAGAACGATTGAAAGTAATCGTGCGGCACTATGAGTTGATTTGTGCGTACTACGGAAATCACTTAGGCCCTCACGTGATTCGAAAACATTTGGTGGGGTATCTGAAGGGGCTTCCTGGACACAAAGCAATCAAAGAGAAGCTTTTTCTCTCAGAAACGCTTGGCGTCTCCCAACTTCATGAGATCCTCTCCGACTATTTTGATTCTCTGACTCGATTCGATCGGAGTAGTGAGATTTACTCCGAGCAGCTGTCGGCTTGATTGTTCACCGATCTCCAAAAGGTAAAAAGGGCGTCGAGGGATCCGACTTTCTTCGGCGTCGAAAGAGAACAAGCTCTTCGACCAGACCTGAAAGCAAATAGATCACAAAGACAAAAAACAGAGCTTCAGTTCCAAACTCGATCAGAATCACCAACAACAAAAGTGAAATCAAAAAATATTGAATGGGTTGCCGCCTAAAATTCAAGTCCTTGAAAGATCTAAATCGAACATTCGAAATCATCAAAAGTGCAATCCCAATGGTGGCTACAAGCGCTGCCACTAAGAAAAAATCCTCAATCAAATACTCCCGCATCATGAGCAAAGTCACACCTAGACCTCCCGCTGCGACTGGAGATGAGAGACCTTTGAAATATTTCCGAGAGGGCGCTTCCGCTGTCATCACATTGAAGCGAGCGAGTCGAATGGCCGCACACGTCAGAAACATGAAAGCCCCCATCCAGCCCCAGCGCTTCAGCTCAATCAAAGCGAAGCCGTACGACATCACGGCAGGAGCAACGCCAAAGGAAACCATATCGGCAATGGAGTCAAACTGCAGTCCAAACGCAGACTCGGCCTTCATCAGTCGAGCAATACGACCATCCAAATTATCGAGAATTCCCGCAACGACAATGGCATAAACAGCCACAGCTAAATCAGCATCTCGGATTCCTTCCACGTATCGCAAAGTCAAAATGATGGAGTAAAAACCCAGGAACATTGCACTCGCAGTAATCAGAGATGGGAAAATCACAATCCCTCGCGCAAGCCCGCGGCGGGGCTTAAAGGGCAGTGGCGTTTGTTCGTTGTCCATCACAGCGGCAGCTTATGAAAAATGGTCATTAGAATAAACAGGAACAATGGCATTTCGATCTTCCACGAGCTGAAAATCATCAGGCCTCATGAGACCTATGTCGGGGTGATCTATCTCAGGATTCTTCTCCTTGCCTCTTTCCAGGATGGCCTGTGAAGAGAACTGATACAAAGGGAGATCAGCCGCATAGGACCAAATCTTGGCCACCGTGATGCCGATCCTAAGTCCCGTATAAGAACCCGGCCCAACACCAACAGCCAGCTCTGTAATCTCCGATTTTGATATCTGATAGAATGCGAGCAACTCTTCTAAAACAACAAAGAGCTCCTTGGATTGTGATTGTGCTTCTGCCTTTTCAATCGTTCCTAGCCACCCGCTGTCAGTCCAAATGCCCGCGACAACCCATGAACTTGAAGTGTCAAACACAAGCCGCTTCATGAACTACTGCTTCCGAAAGAGATTGATCACAGCATCAAAGAATCCATAGCGATGGAAATCATTGTAGAGGACAAACGCTATCAAGGTAATGATGGCGAACATTCCAACCTGCATTGCTGTTTCGAGAACCTTCAAACTAAGCGGCCTTCCTCGAATCCATTCGATCAGGAAGAAGGTTGCATGACCTCCATCGAGAACGGGAATGGGAAGAAGATTGAAAAGTCCCAAAGAAATCGACAGCAGTGCCAAAGCATTAAAGAAAGAAATCCAACCATGCTTTCCGCCTCCAGCCATTCGATAGGAGTTTCCAGCAACCTTGTAGATCATGATAGGACTTCCGAGGAGCTTCAGAGACAACTGTCCAGTCACCAGCTTCGCAAGAGCTTCAACCGTCATTGTGGTCATCTCCCAGGTTCGCTTGAATCCATAAGCCATCCAATCAATAGGATTGAGAGAATGCTCCACATAGAACTCATTGTCCTGCATCGCCGCAGATCCTACACCAATACGATAGGCTGGCTCGCGGGCCGCTGGATTATCTTTACCCATCAATGGATCCTCAATCGTTGTTTTCTCTGGAGTGATCTCAGCCTCCATCGCTTCACCATTGCGACTCCACTTGATCTTCAGAGCCTTACCCTCAGAGCCCTTGATCCAGACCGAAACTTCTTCCCAGCGGGTCAGCTGCTTACCATCGATTGAAAGTAGGCGATCGTCCTTTTTGAGTCCGGCTCGAGCCGCTGGTGAGTTCTCATCGACAAACCCGACCACCAAAAAGGGAGGAATGAAGCCCAATCGCTCATAAACAGAGCCTTTGCCATTGGCAGCTGGAAGATTCACTTCCACGATTTCGCCCTGACGCTCCACCGAAATCACGACGGGAGACTTTGCGCCTTGGAGAGCGTTAAGGAACTCATCGTGACTCAATACAGGAAAGCCATTCACCTTTCGAATACGGTCAAACTTCTGAAGACCTGCGTCCGACAGCGGAGATTTTTCACCTTCAAAAAACACCAAAGGCACAAAGAACTCAGGAGAAATGCCGAGTCGTCCGATCTGCACGTCCTCGCCAAACTTGGACTTGCCATCAGCGAGCTTGGGCGTCGCCAAAATGCTGAAGGACTCAACCTTTTGAGTCACGAAATTGCGGCGCTCGCCCTCAATTTTCAGCTCAACATTGGGAGACTTCTGAACAAGAGCCTCCAGCTCAGTCCACTTATGGACTGGCTTTCCATTCACTTGAAGCACTCGATCTCCTGCCTGCAAACCCGCAGAGGCTCCTGGCATATCAGGGACTAAAGTTCCAATCACCGGTGCGACGGAAGGATTGCCAACGGCCAGCAAAGCAGCAAACAAAAAAATCGGCAGAATCAAATTAAATACCGGACCACCAAAAACAACCAAAAGCTTTTGGGGAGGACGCTGAGTCAAAAATCCTCGTGCAGCCTCCTCACCCTCATAGGTTTTGGAGGGATCATCGCCAGACATTTTCACATATCCACCGAGGGGCAGAAGACCGATTCGATACTCGGTTTCACCTCGTGTGAAAGCAAAAAGTTTGGGACCCATACCAATGGAGAACTTCTCCACTCGGATTCCAACCCATTTCGCCATCAAGAAATGGCCTAGCTCATGGATAAAAACGAGAACAAAAAACAAAAGGGCAAAAAATCCAACGTCTGCAAGAACACTCATACTTTGAGGATCATCTCACGAGCGACCCCGTCTCGTCGACCCCGGAGTGAGCCCGTGGAAAAGGAATAAACCCAGTTTTTGACTTCCTCGTCCAAACTGACGACCTCGGAAAGACTGAGAGGATATCGGGAGCGAAATGTCTCCAGCGCCGCCTCGACCGCCTCTGGAATCTCGACAAAACGAATCTCATCCCTCAAGAAGAGATCCACAGCCGCCTCGTTTGCTGCATTCAAAACAATAGGGCCGGATCGGCCATAAAAATCGATATTCATCGCCAACTTCAGGCATCTAAACTTCTCAAGATCTGGCTCCTCAAAATGGAGCTTGCCGATCTTTGTCAAATCAAAGGGTCGAGCAAACTCAAGAGGCAATCGATCCGGATAACTTAGCGCCAACGAGATCGGAATCTTCATGTCAGAATGGCCCATTTGCGAGATCACTGATCCGTCGCAAAACTCAACCATCGAGTGAACAACGCTTTCAGGATGAATGATCACCTTAACTTGATCTCGATGCACACGAAAAAGTCGAAGCGCCTCTATAAACTCAAGCCCCTTGTTCATCATCGTCGCGGAATCCACAGTGATCTTCGGACCCATCACCCAATTCGGATGCCGAAGTGCTTCCTCTTTGGTGATACTCGAAAAAGTCGACAAATCACGAGAGCGAAAAGGGCCACCACTGCCTGTGAGAATCAGTGATTTCACCTGCGAAATCTTATTTCCCATCAGAGACTGAAATATGGCTGAATGCTCAGAGTCCACCGGCACAAGAGTGGTTTTGGACTCGTTCAGTGCATCCCAAATAAAGTCGCCAGCCATCACCAAAATCTCTTTGTTGGCGATTCCAAGAATGGAGACACCTTGAATAATGCCTTGAAGCGATGCCTCAAGACCAAAAGAGCCTGTCATCGCCGAGATCAAAACATCGGGCCGTGAATTTTCCACACAAAAACGATGCCCTTCCCGCCCAGCGAAAACTGCCGTTTGAACATCTTCAGGCAGCTTCAAACGAAGTGCCTCAGCAACAGACTCATCAGCCACACTCACAAAGCGAGGCGAAAACTCCAAAATCTGAGCCGTCAGGACATCGAGGGATGAGCCCGCTGAGAGACTCACGATCTCAAACAAATCTCGGTTTTGACGAATAACCTCGAGAGTGCTGGTTCCGATGCTCCCCGTGGAACCTAAAATCGACACACGCCTTTTGAGTCCGAGGCCTCTCATCAGGCCTTAGCTTTAACGAAAGCCGCCTCTCAACACCAAGTAAAAAAACAGGGGGACCCCAGCGAAAATAAGTGAATCAAAACGATCCAAAAAGCCCCCATGACCACCCATGGCCCGCCCAGAGTCTTTGACACCGTAGTGACGCTTAATGAGCGATTCAAACAAGTCACCGAATGAAGCAGAAAGCCCCACAAAGAAGGCTAGAATTCCAGCTAACGGAGCGGGAGGAACTTCGTATCCCCCCTCCAAACCTCCAAAAAACAATGAGAACAAAATCCCCACAAGGACGGATCCAGCCAAGCCACCGGCAAATCCTTCCATGGTTTTCTTGGGACTGATGAGCGCAAAGAAAGGTCTCCGACCCCATTTGCGACCCACAAAATAAGCAGCGGTGTCGCCAGCAGCAACCACGAAGAGCAAGAACCAAATCATCACCTCCCCGCGCACAACGCCGTCGAAACTTCGAATCTGAATGAGCACCGTCAGTGGAATCGTCAGATAAACAAAGCCCAACACATAACGACCAATGATCTCCATCATCTGCTCGTATGTCTTTTCTTCGCAAATCGAGTAGATCACGTAAATCTGAAGCACCAGCAGTGCAAACACATATCCGAAGCTCAGCGGATAATTCATGCTGTAGATGAGTGGGGGCAAGCAACCGACAAAGATCGCGCTACAATCGCGAACAACATCCCTTAGCCCGTTCCACTCCCGGTTGAATCTCAGCAACTCATACCAGCAAAAGGCGGCAATCAAGCAAACGAGCAATGCGAAATATCTGATCTGAAACGCTGACCACAACATCACCGGAAAATAAATCGCCGCAATGAGCGCTCGCATCTGAAGATTCGTCATCCTACCTGCTCCTTCAATCCCCCAAATCTTCTCTCACGACGATGATAAACCGCAATAGCTTCTTCCAAATCCTCCGCAGAAAAATCAGGCCAGAACTTCGGTGTAAAATAAAACTCCGAATAGGCCGACTGCCACAGAAGAAAATTCGAAATCCTCTGTTCGCCTGAAGTACGAATCACCAAATCCGGATCCGGCTGGCCGGCTGTATCAAGATGCTGAGCCACCAGATCCTCTGTGACCTGATCCGCTTTCAACTCACCCGTCTGGACTTTCTCCGCAATTCTTTTGCAGGCACGTGCGATTTCCGTCTGACCGCCGTAGCTCAGAGCAAGCTGCAGAATCATTTTGGAGTTGCCCCTGGTCATCTCCACTGTCTTTTCGAGCTCTTTACGAGCGAAGTCAGGAATTCGAGAGAGATCGCCAATCGTCTTCAGGCGAACATTCTGCTTCATCAAAAGCTCGCGCTCACGCACAGCAAAGATCTTCAGGAGAAGCATCAAAAGTTGAACTTCACGAGAAGGTCTCGACCAGTTTTCATGAGAAAACGCATAGAGGGTCAGAATCTCCACCCCTCGATCAGAGCAGTAGGTTGTCAGGGCGCGAACATTGCGAGCACCGACTCGGTGACCCTGAATACGAGGGACGCCTTTTGATCGCGCCCAACGGCCATTGCCATCCATGATGATTGCAATGTGACGAGGCGCTGAAAGCAGCCCACGAGAACTCATATTGTCATGATTTCGGAAGTCTTCTTGGCAGCTACGTCATCAATCTGCTTGATGGCGTCATCAGTGATCTTCTGAATATTGTCTTGCTGCTTCTTGGAATCATCCTCAGACAAGGTCTTTGCCTTTTCCAGACCCTTGATTCCATCATTGGCGACCTTTCGATGCTGACGAACAGCAACTTTGGCCTCTTCAGCAATCTTACTCACCATTTTGGAAAGCTCTTTTCGTCGCTCTTCAGTCAGGGCCGGAATATTAAGTCGAATAATCTTTCCATCATTCTGGGGGTTCAAGCCGATGTCTGACTGGTTAATCGCTTTTTCGATCTCGGGAAGCAAAGACGCATCCCAGGGCGCAATCACAAGCGTGCGGGCATCAGGCGACGAAACATTGCCCACCTGATTCAAGGGAGAAACTTGGCCATAATAAGAAACCTTAATACCTTCAAGAAGAGCCGGCGTCGCTTTCCCGGCTCGAATACGAGCCAACTCGCGCTTCAAGCTATCAAGCGACTTTGCATTACCATCTTTAAAGATTTTTACGACTTCATCGACAGAACCTGACATAAACCTCTCCTCTTCAAGAGCTACTTTTTAGCAACTCGTCCCTGACCCTCATGAACGAGAGTTCCGATGGGCTCACCGAGAATTGCCTTACGAACATTTCCTTTGCCCATCAAATCAAACACAATGATAGGCAAAGAATTGTCCATGCACAACGAAATCGCCGTCGCATCCATGACCTGCAAGCCACGTTGCAAAACATCGAGATAGGTCAGTTGATCAAATCGAACTGCATTTTTGTGTTTAAGCGGATCTTTATCATAGACACCGTCAACTCGAGTGGCCTTCAGAACCACATCCGCCTCAATCTCCATGGCTCGTAAGCTGGCAGCGGTGTCCGTTGTAAAATAAGGATTGCCCGTACCTGCCGCAAAAATGACCACTCGACCTTTTTCCAAATGACGGACAGCACGTCGGCGAATGTAGGGTTCAGCGATATTGTCCATTCGAAGGGCGGACATCACTCGGGTAAATACACCCTTCTTTTCTAAATGATCTTGCAAGGCCAACGAGTTCATAACCGTGGCAAGCATTCCCATATAATCGGCACTCGATCGGTCCATTCCCGCTGACGCACCGGAAATACCCCTAAAGATATTCCCACCGCCAATGACAATAGCAATCTCCACACCTTCTTGAGCTACCTCGTGAATATCTTCTGCAATGCGAGCGATCACTTTGGGGTCGATCCCAAAGCTTTGATCACCCATAAAAGCTTCACCGGAGAGTTTAAGAAGAACCCGTTTGTACTTAAGCTTCTTCTTGGTCACTGGATTTATGTCTCCGATCGACCAAGTTCGAATCGAACAAATCGATTAATGACGATATTCTCACCAATCTTGGCGATCACATCTTTGAGATAAGCCTCGATGGTCGTGTCAGGGTTTTTGACAAACACCTGCTCCATCAAGCAGATCTCTTGGAAGAACTTATCAATCTTGCCATCCACGATCTTGCCAAGCACTGCTTCAGGCTTGCCGGACTCACGGGCTTGATCCATGAAAACAGCTCGCTCCCGCGCCAAAACGTTCTCAGGCACTTCAGTTCTGTTGACGTATCGAGGATTAGCCGCTGCGACTTGCATCGCCACATCTTTGCAGAAAGCTTGGAAAGCTTCGTTTCGAGCAACAAAATCAGTTTCGCAGTTCACTTCGACCAGAACGCCGATTTTTCCACCACCGTGGATATAGGAAACAACCGAGCCTTGCTTTGTCTCACGACCAGCCTTCTTGTCAGCCGAAGCAATCCCCTTCTTTCGAAGGAAGTCGATTGCCTTTTCAAGATCACCACCGCACTCAAGCAGGGCTTTCTTGCAATCCATCATTCCTGCGCCAGTCTTCTCACGCAGATTTCTTACTTCTGTGGCAGAAGGTTCAACAGCAGCCGTCATCACGTTATTTTCCTTCTCGAGTGGTTTCAACAACAGGGCCTTTGCCTCGTCGAGCGGTCGTGTCTTTTTCTGATCTCTCAGTATTTCCGACTCGCTTCAAATGATCCTCACGAACCTTGTGACCTTCAAGAATCGCATCAGCAATCTTTGAGGTATACAGCTTGATCGCTCGCATCGAGTCATCGTTTCCAGGAACAGGGTAATCAATGCCAGTAGGTTCGCAGTTGGTATCGACAATCGCAATGATTGGAATGCCCAAGGTCGTTGCTTCGTTTACTGCAATGTATTCCATATTCACGCCAATCACGAAGATGGCGCCAGGAAGTTCATTCATATCACGAATACCCATGAAAACTTTTTCGAGTTTGCCACGCTTCTTTTCCAACAGAAGAATCTCTTTTTTCTTACGGATTCCGTAGTTCTTATCTTCTGCCATTTTTTGAAGGGTCTTCATGACGTTGATCGATCGCTTCACCGTGGGGAAGTTGGTGAGAGTTCCACCGATCCATCGCTCATTCACATAATATTGACCCGCTCGTGTGGCTTCTTCTCGGATGACATCTTGAGCTTGTCGCTTAGTTCCAACAAAAAGAAACTTCTGTCCGGTGGAAGCAATTCGACGAACAGCTTCAAGAGCTTCACGAAACTTTCCAGCAGTTTTTTGCAGGTTGATAATGTAAACCCCATTTCGCGCATCGTGAATGTAGGGTTTCATTTTGGGATTCCACTTGGCAGTCTGATGTCCGAAATGGACACCTGCTTCGATCAATTCTCGAACTGATACGTTCACTTTTTCTTCTGCCGAAGTTTGCAAGGCACTCATTCGCTAGTTGCTCCTTATCTGTGCAATCTTATCGATTAAAACTTAACTCAAAGACGTACAAGGCTCAGGCCGTGGATGTCAAAGCTGTTGATAGGGAAAAAGCCTATTTGGAGGCCCCCGCGGGCTTCTTTTCTGCCCCAGCAGGGGTCGGCTTAACGGCCGGTGAGGAGGGCTCACCCTGAGCCTTTCCCGAGGCTGCCTTAGGCGGCGATTTTGGCCTAGAAGCCGCTTTAGAGGCCTCAGCAGCCGCATTTTGCTTGGCCACAACATCCTCAAGTCGACGGATTTCAAGCCGCAGCTCTCTCACCAAATCCTCATAAGTACGGCGCAGTCTCTCAGCCTTATCGCCATGATCTTTTGCCTGAATCTCAAGTTGAGCCGTACAGGACTGATCCTTAGTCCTTGCCTCGGTCTCAAAACTCTTCAAACGGGCGACCTCTTTGGACAGCTCTGTATTACGCTCTAAAAGCTCTTGAGACAGAAGATCGAGGGATTGCGTCTGCTCTTTCATTTGAAGAAAGAGGTTTGGATCACACTCAAGAGCCGCCGCCTCCACATTCTTCAGCTTATCCTCAGCCTGTCGGAGCTTGGCCCTTTGATCGTCATATTGCTGCTTCGGAACGCAGGCTCCGAGCCCAAAGATACCCAAGACTAATAAAGGTAGGAAAGGCTTCATAGCTTGCAAGCTTAACTAAATTCTGTGGATTGCGCCAATCCATTCAATGCTTCTAGCGAGCAGATGCCGCGACACCAGCCACACCCAATAAGCTCTTCAGATCATCGTCAGTGAGCATTAAGCCGACACCGCCGAAGTAGTTGCGCTGACCCCCCTTAATCATGAGGTCATCCACACCGCCTGTTAGATGAAGAATCTTCCAAAGCTTCATGGCTCCATAGACTCTCAAATGAGGATTTTCGCTTCGCCCAAAATCAAACGCATCAATTCCCAGCGAAAAACGATCTTTGAAAAGATGATACTCAAGTCCAAGGCCGCCGGTTGATCGCATCAATCCAGCCTTCAAAGTCAGATCAAAGAATCGTCGCGCGAATAATGCCGTGAAGACAAATCTGTCCTTCTGAACCTTTTCGACGACGGTCACAGGAGAACCACCATCCGTTGTCGTCTCAGTGACGGTTGTCATCGTCGGCGTGGTCGACAGAGGTGTATCCGTAAATTCTAGCAAAAAGTATTTGTCATAATTCGGCTGAATCCGGAAAGAAGCCACTGATTGCAACTGCTGAGTGCTACCCAGAAACTCCCCTCGATATCCCACCGCCAACTCAAGTCGCTGAACCCGACCCACAAAATCATTGATGCCATCAAGCGTATCGTTGACCTTGTTCACTGTTGTTTCGTCGCTCAGAAGTTTTCCAAGAGTCCCCTCACCGCGCTCCACTTTGGCAACGATCCTGTTCAAGCTTTCAACCGTTCCATTGATTTTGGTCACAACTCCCTTGAAGTCGTGGACCACATCTCTTAACTGAGGGTCGGCATCTTCAACAAAACCCTGAATCATCTCGCTTGTAGACTTGAGGCTGTCGACAACTTCCTTGAGATTGCCGTCATTGAGCATCTTGGAAAAGGTGTGAACGTTTTTGACGATATCATTGAAACCTTCGCGATTGGTTTGAACCAAATCCTTCAGATCCTCAGAGACCGTATGCATATTACTGATCACCTGCTGAATACTCGGCTTACCCTCTTCACCCTTCAAAAAGCCTTTGATGGCCTCGGCGACCTCATTGAAATTTCTCATGGCCGTATCGAAATCGCCCGACTGACTGATGCCCTCTAAAGTTCCTCCATCGGGAACTGGTGGGAGAGAACCTCCACCGACAATCGCGATAATCTTTTCACCCAAAATTCCTCGTCCTCGAAGAGCTGCTACTGAATCTTGGTACACCTCCGCATTTCGATCGATCTTAGTCACCACGTAAGCCTTGCCGTTTTGAAGATAGATCTGGTCAACGGAGCCAACGCGAATACCGGAGAGCTCCACTGAAGTGCGAGGAAGAAGGCCCGAAACATCGCTAAAAGTCACAATCAGGGTTTTTGATCCGCCAAAGGAAAAGCCAGACCTGTTGATCTGGGTCGTCAAATAGATCAGCCCTGAAAGCACCAAAATGGCAAAAATACCAACCTTGGCCTCAACAGCGAATCCGCTTTTCCGCCCCTGACTCATTCTCCCCCTTCAATTCCAGGACGAATGAACGCCCTCACAATAGGATTCGATGAATGCAGAATATCATGAGGCGTACCTTCAGCCACGATTCTTCCATCGTGAAGCATCGCCACTTTGTTGGCAATTCTTAGTGTGGCGCGAATATCGTGACTAATAATGATCGTCGTGCCCTCAAGCGCGTTTTGGGTATCTACAATCAAATCATCGATGGCGCGGGACATCACAGGATCGAGTCCAGTTGTTGGCTCATCATAAAGAATAATATCCGGATTCAAAACAATAGCTCGGGCCAAACCCACGCGCTTTCGCATACCGCCCGACAATTCCGATGGAGTCTTTGCTTCAATTCCGGAAAGCCCCACAGCTTTTAGTTTCTCAGCCACCAACTGCGCAATCTTATCCTCAGCGAAGTTCGTATGCTCTCTCAGAGGGAAGGCAATGTTTTCGTAGACGTTCATTGAGTCAAAAAGCGCAGCATCTTGAAACAACATCCCCATCTTCGTGCGAACTTGTTTGATTTCATGCTGATTGAGATCAAAAATGTTTTGTCCATTAATGAGAATTTCTCCGGAGTCGGGAGATATCAATCCAATCAAATGTTTAAGCATGACAGATTTTCCACAACCACTCCCTCCGATAATGACTGTGGTTTGCCCACGGGGAATATCCAAACTGACGCCTTTGAGAACATGCTGAGAACCAAAGTGGCGGTGCAGATTTCGAATTTGAACCATGGGCTGCGTCATATCAAAACATCAATGCTGTCAAAAAATAATCCGAGATCAAGATTGTCACCGAGGAGATAACGACTGCCTGAGTTGTCGAGTTGCCAACACCCTCAGCACCACCCGATGTCAGAAACCCCTTGCGACATCCTACGACTGAAATAATGACTCCAAACACAGCAGCTTTCACGATCCCATTATAGAGATCATCGTCTTTGACATAGACTTGAATCTTATCAAAATAAGTCGCTGGATTGATCTCGAGTAAGCCAATCGAAACCGCATAAGAACCAATCAAACCAAAAACGTTAAAAACAACACAAAGTAAGGGAACCATCAAAAACGAAGCTAGGATTCGAGGGGCGATCAGATAAGAATGAGGGTCAACAGCCATCACTTCCAACGCATCAATCTGCTGAGTCACTCTCATCGTTCCAATCTGTGCGGCCATGGCAGAGCCACAACGAGCGGCAACCATCAAACCCGCCATCACAGGGCCCAGCTCGCGAAACAAGGACAGAGCCACAACGGCCCCCGTGACACCCTCTGCATTAAACAATCGAAAAGCTTTACCACTCTGAAGAGCCAAGACGGCCCCCGTAAACATCCCAGTCAAACAAATGATGAAGCTCGAGTTAACCCCGATGAACTCCATTTGTTTAAAAATCAGCTTTCCGCGAAATGGTCGAACAAACAGCGCTGAGAGCCCCCGGAAGAAAGTAACAAAGAATCCGCCGACACCTATCAGCGAGCCGAAGAATGCTTTTTGACCTAAATCAGAAACGCTCATGAAACTACTTCACCCACATCCTTGGAATCCGCTTAGCAATTCGCAAATTCAATTCGTAGGGCTCCACCACATGAGATTTTAATAAAGGATTGGGAAAGCGTCCCCAAAATACCGCACGGTCCCCCACTTTCATCCCTCGTCCACTGGCTTTGAGCATCACCATGTCCATACAGATCGATCCACAGACACTCAATGTCCCCCTCCGCTGATCTTTGCGACTGCGCCACTGAACCTTGAGAAGATCAGCGTACTGCTTAGAAAGACCATCCGCATATCCGAGGGGCACGACACCAAAATCATGGGCCTTAGTCGCTCGATAGTGATGCCCATAGCTAATCCCCTCACCCTTCTCAACACGCTTCATCCAACCCACTTCTGAAACGAGCTCTAAAACGGGCTTCAATCCACTCGAATCTCTCATTCCAGAGGGCAAATAACCCCACATCGCAATTCCAGGACGCACCAAATTCGAAACTTCTGAAAGAATGCCCCCCTTCAGACGATGTTTGGTAAACAAGGCAGCGGTATTTTCGGAATGGACCCACCGGGGTTTGACACCCTCCGATCGAAACCACCGAACAGCCTCTTCAAAAATTCGAACCTGCCGATTAAAAATGGCATCGCCAGCTGTTGCAAAGTGAGTCATCAAGCCATCGAGCTGGATCTTCGATCTCTGAATCAGACGAATGGCTTCGGCCCAATCATCGGGCTTCAGGCCAAGACGATTCATTCCCGTGTCGAGCTTCAAATGCAGCTTTAGTGTGGGATAAGCTGAGAGCGTTTTGAGTGTCTGCAAATCATTCACGGTCACCTCAAGATCATGGCGACGGATGAGCTCAATACGGTCACGACCCCAGTCCACAGTTCCGCCCAAAACCAAAAGATCTGAGGATCCAGAGATTCTTCGAGCTTCGATCGCCTCAGAAATCGAGGCTAGCGCGAATCGCTTCACTCCCTGATTCAGCAACTCAGGCATCGAGACATGCAAATCGTGCCCGTACGCATCCGCTTTTACCACCGCCATCAATTGCGCATCAGGACGATGGATCAAAGACTGTTCTTTGATCCGCTTTCGAACGATCCGCAAATTGTCGGCCAAGGCCTTTCGGGACAACAAAGCAGCCGCAGGCCTTAGAAGGGAGGAAACCATAGGCCGTATTCAATCCGTTTGAGTTTTCGGGATCAAGGAACTTGCGAACCAAGTAAGCGTCAGGCTTACTGATGGGGATGTCGTCACAATCGAAAGCCTCTGCGGGAAAAGAGATCAAACACTATTGCAACCGATGTGCTCTCGACCTGTGGCATACCGTGATCGCCGTCGTCAATGGACTTCCAGCTCGGGTTCGCTGCAATACCTGCAAGGGTGAGCGAAACTACAAAAACCCCGTGACCGCCTTAAAGGCCAAATCAGAGGCTCCTTCTCGTCCGAGAGTGACCGGGGCTCATCCCGATCTTTACCAAAAGAAGCTTCAGGAGAACCTGATGAAGACCGTTTTGACCTACCGAGCCGATCAGCCTTTTTCGGAAAATGACGTGATTGACCACCCCACCTTCGGCCGAGGCGTTGTTTTGAAGTTGATTTTCCCTGATCGAATGGACGTTTTGTTTCAAGATGAAACGAAGACCTTAGTTCGAAAATCAGCCTCTTGATGCGTTTTAACCCATTCTTAACCGTTTTTAATGTCCGGAATTGAATCCTGTCGCTACAATGAGTAGAGGAGAGCGCGATGACACTTCAAAGTCTGCTCGATTCCGCAGCGATTCGATACCGAATGCACCAGGCACATTGCCCTCGCTTTGAGCCAAAGGTTCGCTTCAGCATTGAGGCCAATAACTTTGTCGTCAAAACTGCCGAGACAGCTGAAGAGTTTCAAAAGGTTCTTAAACTTCGCTACAACGTCTTTATTAAGGAAGGCCTCCACAAACGAAAGCCCATAAAGGTCGATGTGGAGAGTTGGGATTTTCTAGCGGATCATTTGATTGTTGTTGAAAAGGCGACTCAGAAGATTGCGGGAACCTACCGCCTCATTTCTTCTAAATTCTCCGATCGCTTCTATTCTCAAAGTGAGTTTGAGATGGAGGACCTCCTCAAGCTGCCCGGTAACAAACTGGAGCTGGGGCGAGCTTGCATCGACAAAGATTTTCGAGCTGGCATCGTCATGACGCTGCTTTGGCGTGGACTCGTTCGAATGATCCAAGAGACGGAATCCCGTTATCTTTTTGGCTGTACTTCAATCAAGACCACAGACACCGAGCAGATCGCCCAACTCACTCGATTCTTTATTGAGAATGGACATCTTTCTCATCAGGCCAATGCTACTCCGCTTCGAAAGTACACAGTGAAGGACTTGCCCCTCATGCTTGAGTGCTGCGATCCGGATTTTCAGATTTCCGAAATGGTACCGCCGCTGATGAATTCATATCTCAAAGCCGGAGCAAAGGTTTGTGGAATGCCCGCTCTTGATAAAGCTTTCAAATGCGTCGACTTTCTTACTCTCCTCGATACAACCCAAATCACCGAGGCTTACGAAAGAAAGTATAAGGTATGCTAAGGCCCCTTCGGCGTAGCGCAAGCATCTCATCGATTTTAGCAAAACACATTAGCACCGGACTTTTGATCGATTCCATTCGCCGCGACGAAATCAAAAAGCGGGAGATTTTTATTGAGCGCACATCGAAGGGCGCCAAACGAGCTTTAAAAACTTTGGGAATCAAGGTCGAGCATGAGGGTCTTGAAAACATCGAACGCCTCGAGAAAAATGCACTCATTATCTCGAACCATCTTTCCTACATTGATATCCTGCTGATCTCTTCGACCATTCCCACGGCCTTCGTCACATCGAATGATCTAAAGGAAACAAAGTTTCTTGGTCGCGTGGCCAAACTGGGAGGAAGTTTTTTTGTAGAACGCCGGCATCAACTGAGCATGAGATCTGAGATTGATCGAATTGCAGATGAGCTTAAGCGCGGACTCTCGATCACCGTGTTCCCTGAGGCCACCACAAGTGACGGCTCTCAAATCAAACCTTTTAAACGAAGTTTGTTTGCCGCTGCTCAACGCGCAGAAATCGACATTCTTCCCATTTGCATCAACTACACTCACATTGATGGGGAGCCAGTCACAGCAAAAAACCGCGATCGAATCTTCTACTACGGTGATATGACCTTCTTTTCGCACTTAAAGGGAATGCTTAAACATCGATCGATTGGCGCTAAGCTCTCTGTCTTGAAGCCTGTTTCTGCTGGGGATTTTGATGACAGCAGAGATCTCATGGCACACACCTACGAACTCATCAACTCAGTTTACAAACCGATCCGTTAAAGTTAGTTCCATGCATTATGGCGAGAAAAGTTCCAGCTTCAGGGATTAACCTCTTTCAACTGATTTATATTCTGATTCGAGAGTATACGGAAAGAACCGGGCAGAAGCCCTTGAATCTATCATTGGGAAATCCTGATGGCGTTCCCGACCGTCGTGTCTTGGAACTTCAAGCAAAGTTTGCAAAAGATCCGGCCTATGATCTTCACACCTATGCCGAAGACAAAAACATCAATCAATTTGCTGAACTGATGGTTCAGACGCATACGGGCTTGAATCCCTCTGACTACTCTCACTTAAAAGCCCTTCCCATTCCAGGGATCAAGACAACCACTGCACTACTTCCACTCGCCTGTGGACTCCACTTGCCCGATCAACAAAATCGCAAGGCGTTTCACGTTGTGAGCAATCTTCCGGCCTACGATGTGATGGGAACTTGGTCGAATCAGTACTTGGCCACCAATCGAATTGTTTGGCCGCTGCTGTCGAAGGACAATATGAGACTGAACATAGATCTCCTTCAAGGCGCTCTTGATAAGGCTCGCATCAAAAGACCCGATTTGATCTTTGTCATCCGCCCCGGAAACCCCGCCGCGGTAGGCGCCTCTCAAGAAGAATGGAAATCATTGATTGAGTTTTGTCTCAAACACAAATGCCGGCTGGTCAACGACGGAGCCTACACCGGACTTGCTTCAGCAAATCACGTCAGCCTCATGTCTGTCGCCAAGGACTATCCTGAACTTGAATGGGCTGAAATGTTCTCCTTGAGTAAATCCTTCAATGATCCAGGAGCTCGATTGGGAGCCATCGTCGGATCGAAGGACTTCATAGACGATTATGTGATGATCAAAGGCAATACCGAGTCAGGCCCAGTCCCTTTTGTCATGGCTGCATACGCGGAGTTATTCAAAGATCAAACGCTCACGCAGAGTATTCTGAAGGATCTTCAAAAAATGTATGAAGCACGACTGGAGTATCTCATCGGCAGCCTCAAGAAAATAGGGCTTCGGCAAGCCTGTCAAACCGATGCGGGATTCTTTACTTTATGGAAAGCACCCCGACGGATTTTGGGTCGAGACCTTTCCCAAGATCCATCGACCAAAGATATGCCACTTTCGGAGGCGCTGAACCGCACCATCATTTCTGAAACCGGAATTGTGGGAGTTCACTTTCAGGGCCTTAATCCCGATGGAGGCTCTGACCCTTTGATTCGATACGCTGTTTGCGCTGACGTCTTATCGAAGGATTTTCAGAGTCGATTTGAGCGGGAACTAGCACGGCTTCAGCCGGAGTATTAAATCAAACTGAATCTGGTTGCGCGAATGCTTGCGTCGTGGTGTCTTGAGGGTCCTCGGGCAGTTAGCTCAGTTGGCTAGAGCATCGCCCTTACAAGGCGAGGGTCGTAGGTTCGAGCCCTACACTGCCCACCACTTTCTTCTTTCTAACTCACTCCAACATTTCTTGTGAACTCTTTGGGTGACCAGACCTCAAAGCCAAGGGACTTGGCATCACGACTACTCCATGCAACGCAATAATCACCAGCAAGCCCAACAATGACGAGTCGGGAAATTTGGCGATCTCGCAAGAATCCGGCAAGTCCCGTGGAGGTTCCGTCGTTCTCAAAAAAAGTCGAATAGGAATCACAATCGATTCGTGTGCCCTTTCGAACAATGAGCTGGGCCCGCTCAAGAGGAAGTCGTCGATTGACCTCAGCTCCCCGCGTTCCCTGCACACAATGATCCGGCCAAAGAATCTGCTCGTGCCTGGGAGTCCGACGCAGATAATGCGAAAGAACATCCTCCGAGAAATGCGATCGCACCAGGCCACGCTCAACTTCATCCAGCCTGAGATGCTCAAACGGCTGTTTTCCCTCATAAGAACTTGCAAATGAAATATGCCCCGCAGGATGAAAGTCCTGCGTCACAATCACATTGGGAAATGTCATCATCAATTGAGCGATGGGTTCGACAATTTCATCTCCTCGAGGAACCGCCAAAGCGCCCCCTGGCTCAAAGTCGTACTGCTGATCCACAACGATCAAGGCGCAGGCTGGATCGTGGCTAAGTTCATCCATCTTCATGACTCCTTACACCTATCAGGGGACACGCGTCGGGTCGAGATTTGACCCCGTTTTGATCCACGCCTATGCTCCAAAAATCATGTCGATTCGGCTGAGCCCACTGTTTACGGACCTTTACCAGCTGACGATGGCTCAGGCCTATTTTGCGGCGGGAAAGCATCAAGACAAAGCTGTCTTTGAAATGTTCTTTAGACGCTGCCCCTTTGGAGGTGAGTTTGCTGTCATTGCTGGATTTGATCTGATTCGAGAGATCATCAATAATTTTTATTTTGAAGAGGACGATCTCAGCTATCTCAAAAGCCTCCCAGGGTTTGCTCAAGCTAGCCCACGATTCTTTGATGAGCTTCGAAGACTCAGCTTAGCTGATCTTGAAATCCGCGCCGTAGCCGAAGGCTCTCTCGTTTTTGCCAAAGAGCCAATCCTTCAAGTCAAAGGTCCCCTGCTGAAGGCTCAGCTCCTCGAAAGCGCTTTGCTCAATGCCGTTAACTTCTCAACTCTTATTGCAACGTATGCACGTCGGATTCGAAACATTGCAGGAGGTCGCCAACTTGTTGAGTTTGGAATGCGCCGAGCTCAAGGGCCCAATGGGGCGATGACAGCGACTCGCGCATCATACATCGGCGGCTTCGATGCCACATCAAACGTCTTGGCGGGAAAGTCGCTCGACATTCCCGTTGTGGGAACCATGGCCCACTCGTTCGTTCAAAGCTTTTCATCGCTCGAAGAAGAAAACTTTTTTTGGAAAGGCGAGAACTGCAAAAAGCAATGGCTCGATATTGCCGCTGAAGACGGCCGCTCGACGAATCCTGGAGAGTGGGCGGCTTTCATGGCTTATGCCCAAACCTTTCCAGACTCATCCTTATTGCTCGTCGATACCTACGACACATTGAACTCAGGACTCATCAATGCGATACGCGTTTTTAAAATGCTGAAGCGCAGCGGCCATAAACCGCTCGGCATTCGACTTGATAGCGGCGATTTGGTTTATCTCTCTCAAGAGGCAAGACAAATGCTCGATGCCGCCGGCTTTCAGGATGCAAAAATTTTTGCATCCAATGAACTCGATGAACGAGTGATTGAGAGCGTTCAAGAGCAGGGTGCAAAGATTGATGCCTATGGTGTAGGCACGCATCTCGTCACGGCCTTTGATCAACCAGCCTTAGGAGGAGTCTATAAACTGGTTGAACTCAACGGCAAACCACGGATGAAAATTTCCCAGCAGACGGAAAAGCTGGTGATTCCATCAGAGAAGGAAGTTTACCGCATTCAAGGAGTCGATGGCGGCTATCTCCTGGATTTTTTGACAACCTCGCAAGAGGGCGCACCGAAACCGGGGCAGGATCTCTTGGCTCTTCACACCTCCGACCCTTTCAAACGAGTCCATGTGGTCCCCTCAAGTGTACAGCCCCTTCTCCAGCCGCTTTTTCAGAAGGGGCGCTGGCATGATCATCGAGATCTACGGGAGAAGCGAAGAGAAAGCCTTGAGAGCATGCGCTTTCTTCGCTCGGATGTCTGGCGGATTCACAATCCAGCCCCCTACAAGGTCTCTGTGTCAGAGCCCCTGTCGCAGCTGATGAAAGACCTTTATCGAACGGAAAATCCCCCTGCTCAGATTCGATAGGAAGGTTGAGACCTACGCTGAGATTCGCTAGGATTTGAGGATGTCTGAAACAGCTTCTGAGGCCACGTCTTCCTCACAAATGAACTTCCCCAAGATGGAGGAAGAAGTTCTTGCCCACTGGCAGAAGGCGAAGATTTTTGAAAAATCTCTGGACCCAAAGAAGCCGCGCTTTAACTTCTACGATGGTCCTCCGTTTGCCACAGGACTTCCCCATTACGGTCACTTACTTGCCAGCACTCTCAAAGACGTGGTGCCTCGCTATTGGACCATGAGGGGCTTTCACGTCGAAAGACGTTGGGGCTGGGATTGTCATGGAGTTCCCATTGAACAGGAAATCGACAAGAAGTTTCAGTTCAAATCATCCGCTGAAATCGAAAAGTTTGGAATCGCTCAATACAATAAGGAATGCCGCGAAATCGTCCTGCGTTTTGTGAACGAATGGCAGCGCACGATCAATCGAATTGGACGATGGGCCGATTTTCAAAATGACTATAAAACCATGGATCTCTCTTTCATGGAGTCCGTCTGGTGGATCATCAATGAGCTTTGGAGCAAGGGCCTGATTTACAGAGGCTTCAAAGTCATGCCTTTTTCGACATCTTTGGGAACACCCCTCAGCAACTTCGAAGCGGGTCTCAATTACCAAGATGTTCAAGATCCAGCGATTACGATCACCTTCCCTCTTCGCCATGATCCCTCGACTTCATTTTTGGCATGGACGACTACTCCTTGGACCCTGCCATCCAATCTCGCACTCGCGCTCGGTGAGGATATCATCTATGCCACCGTTCAAGATCCTTCTCGCGAGAACAAAAAGTTCATCATCGCTGAAGCCTTAATCGACAAATATTTTAAGAAAGATCAGATTCAGATTCTCGCAACAAAGAAGGGATCAGAACTCGTTGGGATCGAATACCTTCCTCTTTTTGATTTTTATAAAGATAAGGCAAAGCCCTACTTTTCGACGCTCCTCAGCAGTCATGTCACAACGGAAGCTGGAACGGGGATTGTTCATATGGCGCCAGCCTTTGGCGAGGATGACTTCGTGGCTTGTCAAAAATTGGGCATCAAGCCGGTCTGTCCGATAGACTCCAACGGCAAGTTTTCAAGCGAGATTGCTCCCTACACTGGAATGTATGTGAAGGAGGCGGACAAGAAGATCATTTCCGATCTCAAAGCATTGGGCCGACTGTTTAAACAAGATACCCTTCAACATGCATACCCTTATTGCTACCGAACAGACACTCCACTGATTTACCGAATTGTTGGATCCTGGTTTGTCAAAGTCGAGGCCATCAAAGAGCGGCTTGTTGCGAATAACATTGAACACACGCACTGGGTTCCTGAACATTTGCGAGAAGGTCGATTCGGCAAGTGGCTCGAGGGAGCTAGAGACTGGGCGATTTCACGAAACCGTTTTTGGGGAAACCCGCTTCCCATTTTTGAATCCTTTGAAGATCCCGAAGATCAGCGAGATTATTTTTGTGTCTCAGGCGTCAGCGAGCTGGAGAAAATCACAGGACAGAAATTCTCGGACATTCATCGAGAACACCTCGACGGAATCATCATCGAAAGAAATGGCAAAAAATACCGCCGAGTCCCTGAGGTCTTGGACTGTTGGTTTGAAAGCGGCGCGATGCCCTATGCGCAAAACCACTACCCCTTTCAAAACAAAGAGGGATTTGAAAAAATCTATCCGGCCGATTTT
>CAZZLQ010000016.1:0-22108 GCA_964655245.1 uncultured Bacteriovoracaceae bacterium
AACCGTTCAAATGCTGGCGGCAGGTAAAGCGCAATTTGTCATTACCAGCGGAGGAGAACTCATCACCGCTCGCACCAAGGGTGCCGATGTCGTGGCTATCTACAATGTCTATGAGACGTCACCACTGGGATTGATGATTCATGAGTCTCGCGGACACAAGGACCTTCAGAGCTTCCTCAAGTCTGAAGGCACTCTCGCCATTCAACGAGGACTGGCGTTTGTCGACTTTCTTGAGAGGAAGTTTGGCTTTGGTCGACTCAAGATTGTCCCCTACTCAGGTGGTGTCGCTCAGTTTGTTCGAGATGAAAACTTCTCTCAGCAAGGTTTTATTTTTTCCGAACCCGTCATGGCAAGGAAGCTCGGAGCTAAACCGCGCTTCTTCTTGCTCTCCGACATTGGGTACAATCCGTACATCGAGGTCGTTGCCGTAAGAGGTGAGACGCTTGAGAAACAAGCTGACCTTGTGAAATCATTTGTATCAGCCATCAAACAAGGTTGGGAGGCTTACAACAAGGATCCGAAGGCCACGAATGAAATCATGGCAAAATTGAATCCTGCCATGGATGTTGCCGCAATGAATGAAGGGGCTGCAAGTCAACGCTCTCTCATTGGCGATGGATCCATGAACGAGACTCGATGGAAGGAACAAGCCGATCTCCTTCTTGATCTCAAAAATATTTCGCAAACGGTTGAACCCAAGTCTCTCTTCAGAAACTTTTAGGCTAAGATTATGGATTGGATTCACTCCATCATTGGAGATCACGATGTTCTGGGAAACACCATCGCTGAATGGTCTGTAGGTGGTGCGATTTTTATCGGCTCATTTCTTTTGCTCTTCATTGCAAAGGGCTTGCTCAAAGGAATCCTCACTCGCCTTGCCAAGAGAAGTCCTTCTGATGCCCATGATTTTCTTTTGCGGCTCATTACTCGCACCTATACGGCCATTCTTCTGATTGTGGCCCTTCATCTTGGAGCTATCAATTTGGAGCTGCTGCCTGAGCTTCGAAAGATTTTAAAAATCACATTGGCGTTGAGCGTTTTGATTCAGCTGATGATTTGGGGCAATCAGCTCATTGAGTTCCTTGCCCTAAGAGTGGTGAAGGCCCGCGAAAGCCGGCTGGGGATGAAAGATCCAACAGTTCAAACGATTATTCCCATTCTGCGATTAATCGGGCGAATAACTCTCTTTGCGGTCTTGCTTCTGCTGACCCTCGATAACCTGGGGGTTAACATCTCAGCGCTCCTCACCGGCTTAGGAATCGGAGGCGTTGCTGTTGCGTTGGCGATGCAGAATATTTTAGGCGATCTGTTTGCGTCGTTGTCTATTGCGATCGATCGACCCTTTGAAGTGGGAGACGCCATCATTGTGAACAATCAAACGGGAACAGTGGAGCGGATAGGACTTCGAACCACTCGCGTGCGTTCAATCAATGGCGAAGAACTGGTGTTTCCTAATAACATGCTTCTGAATTCTCAAATCCAAAACATGCGTCGTATGAACGAGAGGCGCGCAACGTTTAGTTTGGGATTAACCTACGATACAAATCCCGCTCAACTGGCCAAGATTCCCAATATTCTGAAAGAGATCATCTCAGCTCAACCAGGTTTGCGTTTTGAGCGTGCAGACTTCCGATCATTTGGGGATTCGGCTCTCGTGTTTGAGGTGATTTATTGGACTGAGTCGCGAGATATCTCCGCTCACCGCGAACGACAGCATGAGATTAACGTGGAGATTTTTCGTCGCTTTAAGCAAGAAGGCCTTTCGTTTGCCTACCCCACTCAGACCCTCTATCTGAAGCAGAACTGAGTCTGATTGCCCCATCAGAGTCGCAGCGATATTTCAAAAAAATCAATAATATTAAATATTTAAACTGGTGAAAAGCGGCACGGCACTTGCTGAACAGAGAGTAGAGGAGAACGTCTATGCGTTTTTGGATTCATCGAGGTCCACTATTCACTGTTGCTGCTCTTGTTTGGCTGACAAGTTGTGGCCCTACTCCGGCTCCGCTTGATCCACTCGAAAATCGACCTGAGTTTCCAAGCCTTGCCATGCCGGCCTCATCTGACTCCCGACTCATTGGCGTGAATCAAATTCCCTCTGGCTTTTTCCAGGCCACTCAAATCAAAACCTACATTCAACGAAACTACGGCCAGGCCATGATTTCCCATCAAATCAAAAATCCGGGCATGCCAAACAGCTCCGATACATTTAAAACTGACATTGACCTCGATCAAAGCCCTAGCGCACTCCAAACAACAACCTACATTCCGCTCGAGATCAAAGCCACGTCGATGGGAGCATCAACGAGCAAAAGACGCGCCTATTGGATTTACGTGCAGGACGATTCAGATCTTTCTTGGTCAGCAGGGAGCTCTGCCCCCCAAGGAAGCAACCTCATTGAAACGCTCAATACGAATCGTGCGGCAGGAAGTGTTTTCTACAGCCGAAGCGTCGACTCAAAAGTAGAGCGAGCAGGTGTTTTGCGACAAAGTGCTGATAAAATCATCATTCTCTACGAAGTCAAATACCCTCAGAATCTAGAAGTCACTGAAGTCACCTACGAGCGTGGAATCGAGTTTCAAAGCAATCTCATCCCCCCGGCCAATCGCATTCAAGTTCCTGTTCCCTCGGACCCTTCGGTGATCAAACCCTCGGAAATGTCGGCGGGACTCTTTAAGATTCAAAAGATTCGAAGTCATTTCATCTCTCAAGAACATCGTCTTGAGGGAATCTTTGATCATACGGTGACACAGATGGGTCAGCCCTCCGCTTCCGATGTCATTCAGAAAATTTTCGACTGGGGACAATCCAGTTCACCCTCTCTTGAATCCCATCTGAATCTTCCTTTGGAGCTCAACAAAGCGGACAACACACAAAATCCCGCAGCTCAAAAGAAACGACACTTTTGGGAAAAGATGGTGAAGCCGAGTCAATTCTCCTGGTCTGTTGATCAGATGCAAGAAGACAGCCTGTCAGGAGACTCCTTCATGAGAGTTTTTGAAGAAGGAACCTTAACAGGCAGGGGACTCTATAGCCTCGCAGCGACGTCTCCGGTGATCAGCAAGGCCCTCATGCAAAAGGTTTCAAATAATGAGTACAAGGTTTACTTCCAGCTCGACGCAGCCAACAGCTACTCATTCATTGCGACCTTTGAATTGACCTTCAAAACCGCTCCGTAAGTTCAACGTGAGCGTTTTGCCATTAAGTTTACTTCTCAGCCGCTGGCTCTTGAGATAAAAATTTCGGATGCCAGCAGGAACTCTTCTTTTTCCATTTAGTGTGTACTGGGACTTCTATCTTCTTTTCATTCTTTTAGTTTTTGCGATGCTCGCTGTTGACCTGGGCGTTTTTCATCGCAAAACCCATGTTGTCACCTTCAAAGAGTCGCTGATCTGGACTGTTGTTTGGATCACCCTGGCCTTAGCCTTCAATGTTGGGCTCTATTATTACTGTCTCAACAACTTCCCTTCCAACGAGCGGCTTCTGGCGATTCCAGGCTTTGAGCCTGTAGCCATGGCCAAAGAAGTGGGCCTTGAGTTCCTGACGGGTTACATCATCGAAAAATCACTGGCAGTGGATAACATCTTTGTCTTTGTGGTGGTCTTTTCGTACTTTCACATTCCCCTTCAGTATCAACATCGGGTTCTGTTTTACGGAATTCTTGGAGCGCTTCTCTTCCGAGCCATCTTCATCGCTTTGGGTGCCGTGCTCATGCAGTACCAAGCCGTGATCATTATCTTTGGAGCTTTCCTGATCTTTACAGGTATCAAAATGGCCTTTGCTCCGGAGAAGAAAATCGAACCTGAAAGGAATCCGCTACTCAAACTTCTCAGAAAGATTGTTCCCATCACGAAAGATTTTCATGGCCAGAACTTCTTTATCCGAGAGAATGGAAAGCTTTTTGGAACTCCCCTTTTGGTGGCGCTCGTTTTTGTGGAATTGAGCGATATTATTTTTGCCATCGACTCGGTTCCTGCCATCTTTGCCATTACAAATGAACCCTTCCTCGTTTTCACATCAAATATCTTTGCGATTTTGGGCTTGAGATCGATGTACTTTATGCTGGCGAACGTCGTTGAGAAGTTCATCTACCTCAAGTACGGACTCTCCGCAGTTTTGGTGTTTGTGGGCCTCAAAATGGTTTGGCTCAACAAGGCCTTTGATGGGCATTTCCCCATCACGTGGTCGCTGGGAATCATCGGCGGGATCATTGGAATCTCTATTGCCATGTCGTTTTTGTTCCCGCGAAAAGATCCGGTTGTTTAAATCTTTTTGAAGAAGAGCTGTGAATCAAAGCGAATTCTGGGGCTGTAGATTCCTGTGGAATCCTCAGCTCCAATCCCGATAACCATCACCACTCGAGCCGATCGAGGCAAGTCAACGATTCGAGCAACTCGACACTCATCATGTCCCTCCATCGGACAGCAGGCATATCCTTGGTCTACAATTGAAAGCATGAGATTCTCGCAAGCTAGCGCTGTTGATTTAACAGCAATCAAGGACAGCTCTTTCTTGGTGAAGGGTCCGCGAGGCACCGGCCGAAAAAGTCCTGCGATATTCATCACGAATCCCAAAGTCCGCCCCAAAAGACTCAAAGGCCCCAGGCGATAATTCATGGGAACGATCTTTCGGTAATAGTGCCAGGCCGACCGAGGAGCTTTGGGCAGAGCCTCCAAAGCCTCAAGCATCAACTGACGATTGCGCTTCCAGGTATCAATGCGAGCCACGGCAACAATCAGCTCTGCTGCCGTTTTAGCCGCAGGCTGAGAAAAACAAGCCTCCACAAGCTTCGCCTTTTTTTCTGGTGATCGAACCCAGTAGAACTCCCACTGCTGAAGATTGGACGAGTTCGGAGCCTTCACAGCGTCATTGAGCGCTCGCTCAATGACAGATTCAGGAACAGGGTCCGGAGTGAACTTTCGCACTGAACGTCTCTTTTCAACGACCTCTGAAAACTCCATAGACACTCCTTCGATGAGTAAATTCTTCAATAAGGCTCATCACTTGGCAACGATCAATACACCTGCTGTCCAAAGGTCATCTAGACCGCTTTACACTCAGCAAGTAGGTCATTTTGCCATGAGGATTCTGGGAGCTTACGGAACCATGTACTACGTCTCTGATATGAATGAAGCCTCGGCTTTCTTCGAGGAACATCTCTTCATGAAACCAACTTATCAAAGTCCTCAGTGGACGGAGTTCGGTCTCACAAACCATCGCCTCTGTCTTCACTATCTTGCCAACGGGGAGATTCACCCGAGAACGGGAATCTTGATTTTAGAGGTGGAGGGGCTTCGAGATCTAGTCGAAGAGATGAGAGGCAATGGAGTTCGATTCCACTCCTCCATCAACGAGGTCTCCACTCGCGGTTTATCCTGTGATTTCTTTGACTTGGACGGCAACATCATGACCCTCTACGAGCGAACATGATAGAGTCGAGGATTCACTTTGTTCATCCCGGGGCTTCGCGTATGAAAACATCATGCGTAGTTTTGGCAGCGACAACCACTCCGGCATCCACCCACAAGTCATGCAGGCTCTTCATTCGGCAAATACTGAGCACTGCGTCGCTTATGGAAATGACCCCGTCTCTAAGCGCGCTGAAGAGGCTTTTCAACGAGCCTTTGGAGCCGACTCCTCTTCCTTTATGGTCTTCAACGGGACGGGAGCTAATGCCATTGCCCTCCAGGCCTGTCTTCGCTCCTATCACGCCGTCTTGTGCGCCGAAACAGCTCACATTCAAGTCGATGAATGCGGCGCCATCGAAAAATTCACTCAATCCAAATTGCTGACCATCCCAACGATGGATGGAAAACTTAGTGTATCCGCACTCGAGAGATACCTCGGAGTCCTCGGCAATACACATCACGTTCAGCCAAGAGTTGTTTCAATCACCAATCCCACCGAACTCGGGTCTCTCTATCAGCTGGAAGAAATCAAAACTCTTTCTGATTGGGCTCATCAAAACGGACTCTTGGTTCATCTGGATGGCGCTCGACTCGCCAATGCCTGCGCTGCACTTGATTGCTCGCTGAAAGCGGCGAGTAAAGATTGTGGAGTTGATATCCTTTCATTTGGCGGCACCAAGAACGGGCTCATGAATGCCGAAGCGGTGGTGGTATTCAATCCAGAGCTCAAGACAGGAATGGATTTCATTCGAAAACAGGGAATGCAGCTGTCTTCAAAGATGAGATTCATCGCTGCGCAATTTCTAGCGTATTTTGAAAACGATCTCTGGCTTAAGAATGCACGATCAGCCAATCACATGGCTCAGAAGCTATCACAGAAGATTCACGAGATTCCGGGATGCAAGCCCGCCCGAAAGACCGAGGCTAACTCGGTCTTTTCACTCTGGCCAAAGCCCCTCATCAAGGCCATGCAAGAGAAGCATTACTTTTATGTTTGGAACGAGGCCACTCATGAGATTCGCCTCGTCTGCTCGTTTGACACTCAAGAGACTGACATCGACAACTTTGTTGCCGATCTCAAAAGAATCTCCTCTACGCTTTAAGCTTTTTGGATAGATTGACTGCCACAGCATCCAAGAAGTCTTCAGTGTAAAGGAATTGTCCCTCTGAGAGCTTTTCGCCATGAACCAGCAGAGCTAGATCTTTTGTCATCTTTCCTGACTCAACCGTTTCCACACAGACGCTTTCAAGAGCATCGCAGAACTTGGCCAACTCAGCATTGCCATCCATCTTGGCTCGGAAAGCAAGACCTCGAGACCATGCAAAAATTGATGCGATCGGATTCGTCGAAGTTTTCTTTCCTTGCTGATGCATTCGGAAGTGCCGCGTGACGGTCCCATGAGCGGCTTCAGATTCAACCACCTTTCCATCCGGAGACATGAGCACCGATGTCATCAAACCCAATGAACCAAAGCCTTGAGCCACGGAATCCGATTGAACATCTCCATCATAGTTCTTACACGCCCAAATGAATCCACCCGATGACTTCATGGCATAGGCCACCATATCGTCGATCAATCGATGCTCATAAGTAATCCCAGCGTCTGCAAACTTGGCTTTGTATTCCTTCTGAAAGATCTCTTCAAAGATATCTTTAAATCGGCCGTCGTATTTTTTGAGAATGGTGTTCTTGGTCGAAAGAAAAAGCGGCCATTTTTTGAGAAGTGCCATATTGAAGCAAGAGCGTGCAAATCCTGCGATCGACTCATCGGTGTTGTACATGGCAAGAGCGACACCATCGCCTTTGAAGTCATAAACTTTGTGGGTAATCGCCTCACCACCCTGAGGTTGATACGTAATCGTCAAAGTCCCTTTGCCCTTCACCACAAAATCCGTGGCTCGGTACTGGTCTCCAAAGGCATGTCGCCCAATCATCATAGGCCTATCCCATCCGGTCACCAATCGAGGCACGTTTTTGCAAATAATCGGCTCGCGAAAGACCGTTCCATCAAGAATGTTTCGAATGGTTCCGTTGGGAGACTTCCACATTTCAGAAAGTCCAAACTCTTTGACCCTCGCCTCATCAGGGGTAATCGTCGCGCACTTAATCCCAACCCCCACAGCCTTGATGGCATTGGCGGCATCGATGGTCACCTGATCCTTGGTCTTCTCACGATGCTCCATCCCCAAATCAAAGTATTGAATGGGCAAATCCAAGTACGGGAGAATCAGCTTCTCTTTGATGAGAGCCCAAATCACTCGGGTCATTTCATCGCCATCAAGTTCAACTACTGGATTTTTCACTTTAATTTTTGTTGTCATAGTCCTGCAGCCTAAGAAACCCAAGGCCCCTTCGTCCACCAATTGATGTCTAAAACTAAGCCCCTTTCTATTCGCCAAGGCAGCCGATTTCAGGCACACCAGAGGCGTGTCGGCCATTACCCCCACCAAAGCTTGGGAGAGCTTCTTTGATTCAATCGTCTCTCAGTATGTCTTAGCGACATTTCTACCTCCGAAACGTCGTGGTCGAGCAGGACGCAAGTTTGACCGCAAAGACTTTGAGTTCTTTGCCCCAAGTGTCTCTGAGCTCTCGGATCTATTCACTGAGCAGCGGGGCCAAAGCAGACTGATTCACCACTACTTTGATCACGCGCGATTTCAGTCGGCCTACTTACTCTATTTCTATCCTCTGCATGCTTTTAAGTTTTTCAGCATCCTGACGCCCTTTCTGAAGTCCTTGATGTCGCCCAAGAAAACACTCAAGGTCCTCGATCTCGGCGCAGGCCCCGGAACTGCCAGCATGGGACTCATCCACAGCTTCATTCACTCCGATCAAAAAGTTCCTCCTCTTGAGCTGCACTGGATGGACCAGAACTTAAAGATCATGGAGCACGGCAAACTCCTGATGGAACGTCTTTATGAAGCGATGCCCGATCGCTTTGAAGCTGCCCCCGTGATTCAGCTGCACCGAGGAGATGCCTTTGGGAAGATGAAAAGCTTGCCTCAGGTCGACTGGATCTTGTCGGGACATTTTTTGAATGAGGAATCTCAAAACTCAGACAAATCCCTCATCAAACTGTTGGAAGTCACCAAAGCGAAACATTTGCTTTGTGTAGAGCCCGCTGTCCGCTCGCAAGCTCAGGGGCTTTCTCATTTTAGAAACTTAATGATTGAGAGCAATTCCGGCTGGCATTCTCTTTCGCCATGTCTTCATGACAAATCATGCCCCCTCACAACAGGACGAGATTGGTGTCACTCCTCTCAGCCGATTGAGATTCCTGGATTCTGGTTCCTTCGATTCTCTGAATGGATCGGCTCTCAGCGTGGATTTCTGAAGCACTCACATTTACTCCTCTCCAAAGATCCAAAGGGAGTTGATGCTCAAATGCGAAAGTCCATGCTTCGCGTTGTGAGTGATCCAATTGAGATTGGACGACAGAAGTGGAAGATTCTTCTCTGTCAGCCTGAACGAACCCAAAGCCAAGTCATGGAATCGGATCGTCGACCGAGAATCCATCGCGGTGATGCGGTCAAAACTTCCGCGCTCCGCAGTCTTCAATCAAGCCGCTTTCAGTAAGCCCTCTGCCTTGAGAGTGGCAATCACGGAGGGGCGCGCCGAAATCTCATTCACATAGTTTTGCAAAACGGCCCATGGTGATAAATCGAGTTTCACGTAATGGCACCAATTGAGGACTGTGAACAGATAAGCATCGGCGACTGTAAACTGAGAGCCCATCAGAAACTTCTGCTTCGAAAGAGCCGTCGTCAAAAAATCAAAGCGCTTCTTCAAAACGTCAATTGCGGCCTGACGAACTTCTGGCGATGAATCTTTTCTCCACAGAGGGCTGAAATTCTTGTGTACTTCTGTGGCGATATAATTGAGCCACTCCTGAAGACGATAGCGCTCGATTGTCCCCCAGGCTGGTGCAAGCTTGAGCTCAGGCTTTTGATCCGCGAGATACTGCAAGATGGCTGCGCCCTCGGTCAGCAACTCGCCATTATCCAAACGAAGAGCGGGCACATAACCCTTTGGATTTAAGGCACTGAAGTCTTGCCCCTCCACTTTTTTGTCTCTCAAATCAACGCGGGCCAATTCAAAAGCGATTCCCAGCTCATTCAAAACAATATGTGAAGCCATCGAACAGGATGCAGGTCCGTAATAAAGTTTCATCAGAATCTCCTCCCTAAGGGCTTAAGCTTTAAAAAATTTTTGATCGAGTGAAAACTTCCCGGCCCCTGAGAAGATCAAGGACAATGCTAATCCAATCGCCAAGATATGATACTCGATTCCCTCACCCTGCTGATTGCCAAACCAATTCATGAAGAAGCCGTGTTGCCAATGCGCCATCTGCACGGCTCCCACCATAATGAGACCAATCGAGAAGGCGCAAAAGCGCGTCATAAATCCAAAGATCAAACTCAAGGCTCCCACCGACTCACCCATGATCACCAAGAAGGCCACAATGCCGGGCATACCGAGCTGTGCTTGAAAGAACTCCATCGTTCCCGAAAATCCATGTCCTCCAAACAAACCAATCGTCTTTTGTAATCCGTGCGGAAGTATGACGCCTCCCAATGCGAGTCTTGCTGCAAGAGGTCCCCAAGCATCTGTGGTTCCAAACAATAGTTTTAACATGAGCCGCTCTCCTTTCTTTTGATTCTATGACAAATCAGACAAACGAGAGAATCAAATTTAACCCGCAATGACAGCGCAAAGCGCAAAACTGATTTAGAAGCTCTCTCCATCAAGTTGAGATACACTCGTGAGGGGGAGAAATTCATGAAGACACTGTTACTATCTGTGCTTGCGCTGACTGTGAGCACTCTTAATGTGAATGCACACTCGAATGGCAAAATGATCATTCGACTGAATCCAAAGCAGGAAGGATTTAATGTTCGTCAGCTTCCGCCAAGTCTCGACATCGCTGGTCAGGATTTAAAGAAGGGTGAAGTCGATATTGTTGTGAATGAGGAACAATTGGAGCGCTTTCGAGAGATGGGACTCTCCCCTCAAGTGATTCAAGTGCAGCCCTCTGCTGTGGAATCTGGATATCTCACTCCGGATGAGATTACCCAACTCATCAAGGAAGCGGCTGAAAACTACCCCGACATCGTTCATGTTGTTGAAATTGGAAGATCCCATAAAAATATTCCAATCTATGCCGTCAGACTTTCAACTCGAGATGAGGTGGAGCTCAAGCCCACTATTCTATTCAATGGAATGCATCACGCTCGAGAGGTCATGACTCCTGAAGTGACCACTGACATTATTCAGTTTCTCACCAAAAACTTTGATAACTCTGAAATGCCGTTTGTTCGAGATTGGCTTGAGAGCATGGCCATTTGGGTGATTCCTCAACTCAATCCCGATGGAAACAATATTGTGTGGAATGAAGACAATTGGTGGAGAAAAAATGCCAAGGGTGATGAGTGGGAAATCTGGGGTGTCGACCTCAACCGCAACTACCCGTTTCAGTGGGGCGCCTGCCGAGGAAGCAGCGGCAATAAAGGAAGCGACACCTTCCGAGGGGAGGCCGGCGGCAGCGAACCAGAAACTCAAGCCATCATGGGCTTGGTCAAACGAGAGAATATGGCTCTCAATGTTTCGTATCACTCCTACAGCGAAATGGTTGTTTCTCCTTACGGCTGCAAAGGCCAATACACTCCAGAAGAAGATCTCTTCAAGAGCATCGGCAAGACACTTGCCTCCAAGCTCGTCAAAGACACAGGGAAAGGCACCTACTCCTACGGCACGGGCTGGGAGCTCCTCTATCCTGTTGATGGGGAGGACATCAGCTGGATGTATAACGAAGTGGGCACTATCGCTTATGTGATCGAAGTGAACTCTTCGAGCCAAGGCTTTCAACCTAAATACAGCACTTGGAGAGACATTACCGTTGAGCGGCAGCGACAGGGCTGGATGTATATGCTGAATCGACTTCAATCAGGCACTCAAGCTCGGGGACGCATCACCAATGCCTCGACGGGCGAACTCATCAACGCCAGCATCAAGATCAAGGGCGTAAAGTATGGCGATGAAAAGGGACGACCTTCAAAACTTGGACACTACGTCAAGCTCTTGAACCCTGGCAGCTATGAGCTCGAGTTCTCAGCTCCTGGATTCAAAAGCACAACTGTGCCCGTTTCCATTGGCGAAGGCATTGCAGCGATGGATGTGAGCTTAGAGCCCGCAGCCTCCTGGCTTGTGCAGCCCACCGCCGCTCGGGAATTCAGTTTCAATTAAGAATTCTTAACAATGAGTTAAGTCCTTGGGGAGATTGAGAAATCTCCCCTTTTTTTATTCTGACTTCTCCGCTCAAGCTGTTTGCAGTCGCGTAAATCATCTGATACAGAGTTGGCAGCGGTTAACTCCAAAACTTGGAAGGGAGTTTTAGGTTGGGCACATCATTTAAGTTCGTTTTAGGTCTTATTCTTGTTTCGTTCACTGGCGGTGCGGTCTTGGCGAGTCCCAAGAAATGCCGAAAGGCAATTGCCTCTGCCGTCCAGGAGGAGCCCAAAGAAATCTTCGTTGTTGATACCAACGCATTTTATTCAGATCCCGAGCTCCTCACGAGTCTATCGGACAAGGACGTGGTGATCGCTCGATCGGTGATTGCCCAAGAACTCGATCGACACAAAAAAATGTCAGACGACCGTTCGTTGATGGCTCGGCACACCTCGAAAGAAATCGAAGCTCTCATGGAGAAGTTCTCTCACCTGACAGGTGCCCCTCTCAACAAAGGCGGAAGCCTCCATATTACTGAAGTCACCGAGAAGTTTCTGAATGAAACAGGACTCTTTGAGTACGCCCGTCAAGACGGTGTCTTAAGCGTGGATGCTCGGATTGTAGCTCTTGCTGTAGAGCTTCAGCAGTCAAATCCCGACCGCAAAGTGGTCATCCTCTCAGGCGATCGAAACGTTCGAAACATCGCGCGGTCCTTTGGAATTACGACTCAAGAAGTGACCAGCTCAGTGAACCCCCAAGTGATGAAAGAAATCATCGAGGGACCTGTTGTGATTGAAGTCTCGGCAGAGCAAGCCATGGAGATCGGTCGCGAAGACCGACGATCTTTGACCTTAGAGGAGGCCACTGAACTGGGGTTTCCTGCAAACATTGAGCCCTATCACAACCAATTCCTTTATTTTAAAATCAAAGACTCAACGGATCGCTTTGATTTCTCAGAGAATACTTTCCCCATGCGCCTGTTGTATCGATGGCAGCGCCTCGATACAGGAAAGATGGGATTTGCTCGTCCCCGAAAAGAGATTCCGAGTCTCCCTGTGACCCCCAGAAATCCTGAACAATTGATGGCGATGGATCTCTTGCTGGATCGCCGAGTGGAGCTTGTCACTTTGGCGGGTGGAGCCGGAACAGGAAAGACGCTTGTCACTCTGATGGCTGCCTTGGCACAAAGCACTCTCTACAAAGGAGATAAAGCTCAGTTTAAGGAAATCGTTCTGACCCGCCCCAATCAAGTGACTGGCCGTGATGTCGGCTTCCTGCCCGGCGACTTGGAAAAGAAACTCTCTGAGTACATGAAACCTTTTGAAGACAACTTCGCTAAGATTTTCACTTCGATTCAAGAGGGCAAGGGTTCGGAACTCACAGTGAGATCAAATGGTATCGAAAATCGTAAGCTTAAAGAGCTTACTCTGTCTGAGATTGCCAAAGGTGAAGGCTCGTCCGTCAGAGAGCTCGTTGGCAAGATCATGAAGTCAGACTTCGTCACCGTTCAATCTATTACCTACGCGCGAGGAAGAACTTGGGATCATGCGTTGATTGTGATCGATGAAGCGCAAAATCTTACTCTGCTCGAAGCGCTCACCATCGTTTCTCGAGCCGGCGAAGGATCGAAAGTGGTTCTCTTGGGTGACTTGGATCAGATTGATAGCTTCCACCTCAATCACTCAAACAACGGACTTGCGATTACTGCCTCACGATTCAACAATCAAAATCTGGCTGGTCACGTGACTCTTCGATCAGGAGAGCGCTCTCGATTGTCGACGCTAGCAACCAAGTTGCTGCGCCCCGAGGAAGTACGTCCTGAAGAAAACAAAGAGTAGAAAACCGCTCTGGATTCTAGGCATCGATCAAACAGGAGCCATCCGAAATGGCTCCTATCGATCCCTACCCTTTTGCTTACTTCAATCCCAAGGCCGAGACTGGCGACATGTTTGGGATTCCGGCTGGAGCGGAGGTTTAACATCACTCTCACGCCCGGAGCTGAATCGAATCCTGAAACAAGCACAGATCGATCGGCTTGAAGAAGGCTGGATTATCGTAGATTCTGTTTTGGGTCTTCCAAAGCAGCTCGGCATTCCACAACACCGCCTCACACAGGAGTTTGTGAAGGCTTATCGATTCAAAGATCGAGGCAAAGCTGGAGCTCAGCGTTTTTTTAGCCGCTATCTTAAAGATCAGGATCCGATCCCCATGCGACTTTGTGATTCTATCGCTAAGGCTCAATCCGTTTTCAAAACAACTCCCGCGCAGAGAAATATTCAAACAGGCACGTTTCGAGTGTGGCAGGATTTGGGTGCTGACACCTCTTGGTTTTCTCTGTGGCCCTCCGCTGTTAACAGCAGGAAGCCCCAGCTGCTTGAAGGCTTCCCCACATTGATGTGGAAGGAGGTCTTTGAATTTCCGTCTCGCAAGCCAAACATGATTAGTGAAGTTGCCAGAAAATCGAACATCCAACTTTCAGATATTTATTCGAATTCACCCGATTGGGCCGATTCAGCAGCACTGGCATTGGGTGCAACCGAAGTTTTACGGCTCGCCAGCGACGCCTGGGCAGATCTTCCGACTGGAGCGAAGTTTGAGGGCTGGATCTTTGGTCTTTCAAGACCTCAAGGCCGCCCCATCCATGCACCAAAGCGGGGATGAGGATGCCCCGAAAAACCCATCAAAAAGGGGGCATAAGCCGCTTTAAACCGATTTCGCATGGTATGGAACTTGCTCACTTAAGCAGTAGGGATGTGAGTCTCGCTTTGATATTCGAGGAGGTTGCTTGGGCTACGGCAGTTTAATTCTTTTGTTCATTTCGCTTCAGCTTGAGAGCTCATCGACTCCCTGTGCGCAGACTCTGAAGGGCCTGACAGCGGAACAAAAAGCAGCCAAGCAAACCCGAATCGAAGAAGCCTGGGACGCTTATCTCAGGGCCAAATCAACCAAGGATCGACAACTGAATCGTAATATCTTGTGGGAGCACTACTTCATCGAGCTCTACGAAAAAATGCGTCCCCGCCTAAGTCTTAAGAAACTCCACCCCTCACTCACTGAAGATGACCTCAAATCCGAATTCGCGATGGCGCTTTTGAAATGCCTTGAAAACTATGATCCGACCAGCGAGACCAAGTTTGAAACATTCTGCAGCACGCCGTTGGCATTTGTGATCTCAAACCTCAAGCGCTACCATAAACCGCTCGGCAACAAGACGAGTGCTCGAAGAGCGAAGATCTATTCAGAAGCGCTTTTCAACTTGAAGTCTCAGGGGAAATCCCCCGCCACTGAAGAAGAACTGCGGCAAGAAGTCATGCTACAGCTAGCCACGAAGTATTCCTTTGATGATCAGGAGGCTTTAGAAACCGAAACCAGGCTCACCATTCAACATGGTCCGGGCATGGTGACAATTAGCCTCGAAGATGAATCGCTCAAGGACAAAGAAGGCCGTTCCATCTTTGAACCTAGCTTTGACTCCGAGGCAGAGGCTGAGATTGAGCTCGAGGACTTTCTGAACAACTTGCTTTCGGGCCTTCCCGTTCGAGACCAGGTCATCGTTCGCCTCTTAGTTGAAGGATACTCCCAGGCTGAGATTCCCGAGGAGCTCAAGAAACGCGGCACCGAGATTCTTCTCAATGGATCAACGATCAAACTTGAAGGAACGATCGATCCCGAAACTCAACGACCGGCAACTGATGTCAGACTCGAAGCTGCAAAGAAAGCTCTCCTCAAATTGAGCAAAAGGCATGAATCCCCCAAGCTGGATCAAAGAGACTGGCTCTTACTTACGCTCAGACAGTTCGATCAGGTGCGCGAAGGTAGCACGAGTCGCGGACACGACACTTCCGAGAGCTACTTAAATCCCGGTGATGCCATTTCCTTAGATCAGTTTATCGACAGCATCGAAACCAATTTTACAGATCGAAATCTCTTTATCATTCGGCTGGCACTCTTGGGCAAGGACGAGACTGAGATCTATGAAGCCCTGAAAGAGGAAGGCTTTCGCAAACCCCGCCTCCCTCTGAAAGACATTTTAAAACAAGAAATCATGCCGGACCTCGAAAGTAAGCTTGAGGATTTCAAACTCGACAACATCCTCCAACGTCACGGCTTTGATGTGAGTGCCTCTCGAATCTCTCAGCTGCTGACCAAGGAAATCGCTCCGAAGATTCAAGAGCGACTCAAAGAAATCGACTCGACACTTTTTGAAAGATTCAAGAGAGTGAGCCCTGCAAAAGGAGAGTAACCGATGTTCAAAGAATTCATCAATTTTCTGAAAACTTACGGCGTCATTGGACTTGCGATTGCGGTCATCATTGGCGGGAAGTTGAACGATTTGGTCTCAAGTCTTGTGAATGATCTTTTGATGCCGATGGTCTTCCAACCCGCCCTCAAAGCGGCCAATGTGGACAATATTAGAGAGCTCTCCTACGGCGGTATTCTTTATGGAAAAGTCGCGGGAGCTCTCATTGATTTTCTGATTGTCGCATTTGTGATCTTTCTCTTCGCCAAGTACATTCTGAAAGAACAAGAAGTTAAAAAGAAGTAATCGCCTCTGAAACCCGATCAATTCCCTCAAGAAAGAGGGCCGGGCCAGGCTGTAAGATCACCGCTGAATCCACTTCATAGATTTTATTGTTCCGGACAGCAGAGACCTCAAGCCATTCAGGCTTGGTCTTGATCCATTCAAAACTCATGGGCTTCCCACACCAGGAGCCCAAAATGAGATCAGGGTTTCGCTCTCGAATGGCTTCAGCCGTGACAATGCGATCTTTAGCCAAAGAGCTCAGGCGCGTTTCAGCAAAAATGTCCTCTCCACCAGCAATCTCAATCGCCTCCGAAACCCAGCGAATCGCAGAAATGATGGGCTCGTCCCACTCTTGAAAGAAAACTTTGGGCCGATAGGCGCGCTTGGCCGCATTCTTGTTGATCGCCTCAATCCTCGCGCGCATTTCTGAAATCAGGACCTCTGCTCGATGAGACTTACCCACAAGTCCAGCGACCGTTTCCATCACAGAAAAAATCTCTTCGATAGATCTTTGATTGAAGACCATCACGTTGAGGCCTGCTTCAATCAGCTGTTTTGCTAGATTTCCTTGAATATCCGAAAAACCGACGACCAAATCGGGCTTAAGCGCACAAATCTTGGAGACACTCCCCGAGATGAAAGCCGACACAACAGGCTTTTCTTTTTTCGCACGCTCAGGCCTCACTGTGTACGCACTGATTCCAACAATTCGACTCTCCTCACCGAGGAGATAGAGCCACTCGGTTGTTTCCTCAGTCAGACATACGATTCTTTGTGGACCCTTGAGCATTTCTCTTAGTTTAAATCTTTCATCGATCTGGTAAAGTTTCTCTGATGCATTTGCCTCAACTGATTGTGGATTTGGCACTCATCTTGGCGGCAGCCAGTGGAGCGGCCATTTTGTTTCGATTCCTCAATCAGCCCATTGTTTTGGGGTACCTGATTGCAGGGATTCTGGTCGGGCCTCACATCAAATTCACCCCCACAGTGACTGAGACTCAGGGAATTCAAATTTGGGCTGAACTCGGCGTTGTTTTTCTTTTGTTTGTGCTCGGGCTTGAGTTTAGCTTTCGCAAGCTCTTGAGCGTGGGCCGAGTGGCCTTGGTGGCTGCCTCCTTTGAGGTGATTCTCATGATCACAGTTGGATTTGGGCTGGGGCGCTTACTGGGCTGGGGCTCAATGGATGCCCTGTTCCTAGGCTGCATCCTCTCCATTTCATCCACCACGATTATCATCAAGGCTTTTGATGAGCAGCGGATCAAAACCCAGTCTTTTGCCAATTTGGTCTTTGGTGTTTTGATTATTGAAGATCTTTGGGCCGTGATCATCTTAGCGCTTTTGTCGACTGTGGCCATTTCACGACAACTTGAAGGGCTCCCCTTGTTGAAAGAGATTGGCATCCTCGCGGCGTTTCTTGGGATCATTGCTCCTCTCGGACTTTGGATTACTCCTCGACTCTATCGAATGATCCACTCTTACCTAAACGACGAGGTCCGAGTGATTCTCGCTCTTGCGCTGTGTCTCGGCCTTGTGGTGCTCGCAAGCAAGTTCGGATTTTCAGCAGCGCTCGGTGCGTTCTTGATGGGAGCGTTCCTTGGCGAAACCCTTGAAGGTGAGAGGGCGGAGAGATTTCTAAAGCCAATTCGAGATTTGTTTGGCGCTGTTTTCTTTGTTTCCATTGGAATGCTTGTCGATATTCAGCAGATCGTGAGCAACATTCCTCTAATTCTTTTGATTTCAGCCGTCACGGTGGTGGGAAAGATCGGTCTCACAGCTCTGGGTGCTCGGCTCGCGGGTGAAGATGGAAGAACGTCTCTTCAGGCGGGGCTTTGCCTCGGTCAGATTGGTGAGTTTTCCTTTATCATGGCCACCCTGGGATTAACTTTGGGAGTCATTCGATCCGAACTCTACTCTCTTGCTGTCTCTGTCGCTGCGGTCACAACATTTGCCACACCGTATTTTATTAAGTTGGCCCAGCGCCTGCCCCACCCAAAACAGCAAGGATCAAGACGGCGTCCGCATGATCAGCCAAAGCTCTGGGACGCCCACCTTGTTGAGTTTGAGATTCATCCGCAGTTTCGACACGCGGGCCTAACACTGCAGGAGATTCGAATTCGAGAGAACTTTGGGGTCTCGATCGTTGCCATCAATCGTGGAGATCGTCACATCGTCGCTCCCACTCGAGATGATCGAGTTATGCCCTTTGATCGAGTCGTGATTCTGGGGACCGATGCTCAGCTCGAAAAACTCGAAGCCTATCTTCAGAGCGAGAAACATGAGGAAATGATCGAAGATATTCACTTTAGGCTCTGCAAGTTTCAGCTCCCTCAAAATCACGAGCTCACGGGAAAAACCCTTCGGGAAAGCGGCCTCAGAGAGCGCGTCAAAGGAATCATCCTCGGCATTGAGCGCAATCAAAACAAAATGCTCAACCCCGACTCCACGGAAACACTCAAGGACGGAGACACGCTGTGGATCTACGGCGATTATGCCGAGATTCGCTCTCTGATGAGCTCGAGTTCAGAGATCCCTAAACCAGAGAGCGCCTGATCGAATAGCCATATTATTCCAGGCACTTAGGGGAATGAGCTCTATTGAGATACAATGAAGTCGATGCTGTGGGGGGTCTGTTATCGACAAAGCTTGAATGTTTTCACGCGGATTGCTTTGGGACTGCTCGTTACTCTTTTATCTGCTCTCCCCTTTGCAGCTTTCGGAGCTACGGTTGAGATCTCAACTCCCCTTCCGCCGCCGACTTCGACCTCTTCGGTCTCACTGATCGTTACGAATCTTGATGGGAGCCAGCAGTTGGTTCCGCTTCAGCCCACCGACAAAAATGGCACATCTCTAGCAAATCTACCCCCGCTTGAACTGAACATCGCTTCCGTACCGACTTACAAGTTCTCCATCACAACCACAAACTCATCGCTCACCACAACCACTCTAAGGGAGATAAATCTGACTACGGGGGATAAGCTCAATATTCCACTGAACTACTTCATGGCGATTGTCCCCGGCGGACCGGACGAGGCTGAGCCAGGCGATGGAGCCTCTCCTGCGGGCCCGGCAGCTCCTGGTCCGACGACGGCCACATTGAGCCCTCGCAATGAGACCCCGCCGCCGCTAACGACCCGAACCTTTTCAGCGCCAGAGGGCATGGGACTTAACGTGGGAAGCTACCAAGTCATCTTGCCGGTTCCCGGCAGAGGCGAAACTCTTTACTTTGGAGCGGTTCTCGCGGGCGTTCTCACGGGCAATGGCCTCGAGAACCCAGTCACTGGGCGCCACGGATCAGACAAAGTCATATCATCTCCAGGATCACCCTCTGGCTATAACGCCACTTCTGCTCGACCAGGCTGTTCACTCTCAGTGGGAAGTCCCACCGTGAATCTTTTCAGTGGTGTTTGGATGGCGATGACGATGAGCCTTCTGCTTGGACTTGCCCTTCGAATTCGACGGAATCACAATAAAGCATGAATCCGAATGTTTTTAGTTATGTCGATGCTCGCGCCTTTATCTCAGATCAGATCAATCAACTCAAAGAGTTAGGAAACTACTCAACGCGAAGCTTTGCTCGCGAGATTGGACTTGGCTCTCCCGACTACATCCGAAGGATCATTGTTGGTGAGAGAAAGATCTCAGAGGAAATCGCCGGCAAACTCGCCAAGGCTTTTGGTCTCTCTGGGGTTGAAGCTCAGTTTTTTAAAAAACTTGTTCATTTCACCCAGGCAAAAACAGAGACCGAAAAATCTTATATTTGGAAGCAGCTCGATACACTTCGAGAAAAGAAAGATGTCCGAAAGTTTTCCTATGAGAACTATCGCTTTTATCACAACTGGAAAATCAGTGTGCTGATGGAGGGACTCAAGTCGCAGTGGTCTCGCTCAACGATGAGCGAGATTGCCAGCGAGCTCGGCGTCTCAACCAAAGAGATTGAGGATCATCTCAACGCGCTCAAGGAGCTGAAGATTCTGGAGGGCACAGACGGCAACTGGACCGTCACTCAGGGACTCGCTCAGTCAGAACAAGAAACGGAAAGCCAGCTTGTCCGGGGCTTTCATCGAACGATGCTTAAAAAGGCGGCTCATTCCTTGGATGAGCTCCCCACAGAGCAGAGAAAATTTTACAACCTCACCTTCTCCATGCCTGCATCAAAGGTGAAACTCGCGGCTGAGGAGATTTTTAAGTTTCTCGAGGATTTCAATTTGAGATATGGACAAGATTCAACCGCCGATGCGATCTACAATCTCAGCCTTCAGTTCTTTCCTCTGCATGAATTCAAAGAAGCTCAATCCACGGATCCCAAGTCTCTTGCCATGACACATTCGAAGAACTCAAATCGTCAGTGAAAAAATGTGGCGACCAGAGAGCGTCTGTCCACTTGAATGAGGACACATAGTGATCGTCGGAAGTCCATTTAAATGAGGTTGTGGCAGGCACGGATACTGCAATATCTCTTAGCAACTCAGTACCAACCTCAGTATAACGAAAAGCAACATCCCAGGGGCCGGCTCAATGAGTCGGCCCCTTTTCATTTCGTCAATCAGACTCGAACGAGCTAAAGTGCGATGATGTCTAGCCAGCCGAATTGCCCCAAGTGCCAATCTAGATACGTCTACGCGGACGGCCCTCTTTGGACCTGTCCCGAGTGCTCTCATGAATGGTCGCTCGAATCAAAGAACTCAGCTGCGAGTGATGGAGATTCCGAATCAACTGGAATCGTTGAGGTAAAGGATGCCAACGGCAATATCCTTACAGATGGCGACTCAGTCACCATCATCAAGGACCTCAAAGTCAAAGGCTCGTCCTCTTCCATTAAGGTGGGGACCAAGGTCAAAAGGATTCGACTCATTGAAGAGGAAAACGGCCACAACATTAGCTGCAACATTGAGGGCTTTGGCTCCATGAATCTCAAATCTGAGTTTGTGAAGAAAGTCTGACCCGAAAAAGGCGAAGATTAAATGGCGGGGCCGAGTTGACGAATATTGAACTTTCTGTAGGAGGGAACTTCAGGTGAAGGTAGTTTCAGAAGGTGGAAATACCTTTTGACATTCAACCTGTGCTGGAAGGCAAACTTGTGGAGCTCCGGCCGCTCAAAGACAATGACTTCGGACCTTTGATGTTGGCGGCTTCGGATCCACTGATTTGGGAGCAGCATCCAGCACAAGACCGATATCAACGACCTATATTCGAAAATTTTTTTGAAGATGCGATTAAATCAAGAGGAGCTTTTGCTGTCGTCGATAAGGAGACCCAGAAAATAATTGGCACTTCACGATTCTGCTCTTTTGTTCCCGAACTTAAGAAAATTGAAGTAGGGTTTACCTTTTTGAAGCGAGAGTACTGGGGAGGAACTTATAACCGAGAACTCAAGACACTCATGCTCAACTACATCTTTCAATTTGTTGAAGAAGTTGAGTTCAAGATCGGAGAAAAGAATTTGCGATCGAGGCGCGCAACAGAAAAGTTCGGCGCAAAACTAATCGAAATAGTTGAACGAACACGCCACACCGGAGAAGTCCACTCCGCCTGCATTTACTTACTGAAAAAATCCGATTGGGTTTAAAAAATGGCGGGGCCGAAGGGACTCGAACCCTCCATGCTGCGCTTTCGACCTGACATTTAGTCAGGTCTCATTCGTTCGCTTTGCTCACTCACCGCTTGCAAGTCCATGCGCTCCAGGAACCTGTCACGCAGGAGGTCGAGATCCAAATCCTCAACAACCTCGTGATCTAATCTTCGCCTCTTTCCCTCAATTGCAATGCCAATTTAATCGAGAATTTTTTCCTCAGACGAGGAACTTGAGCAGCGCAGTGGGTGAATAGACCTTGATGGGGTCATGAATCCCCGAGCAGCGGAAAGTGACGATGTATGAGGGAAAAAGGCGAAGATTAAATGGCGGGGCCGAAGGGACTCGAACCCTCCATGCTGCGCTTTCGACCTGACAT
>CAZZLQ010000016.1:22208-38338 GCA_964655245.1 uncultured Bacteriovoracaceae bacterium
CTCAGACGAGGAACTTGAGCAGCGCAGTGGGTGAATAGACCTTGATGGGGTCATGGATCCCCGAGCAGCGGAAAGTGACGATGTATGAGGGAAAAAGGCGAAGATTAAAATGGCGGGGCCGAAGGGACTCGAACCCTCGACCTCCTGCGTGACAGGCAGGCGTTCTAACCAACTGAACTACGACCCCGCGTTTTCAAAAAACCAGTATCACCAACTCAATCGACCGACCTTAACTCGATCCGGGGGAGTTGGCTAGAACGCCCTCGGCGTTCTCTGTTCATTCGCTCGCCTTGCGGCTCGACAACTGAACTACGACCCCGCGTTTTCAAAGAATCGATAGTGATATCGAACCCGTCGAAATCACATTCTGGGGGCGTTTTTGTCAATTTAGTTCTTTAAAAACTGAAGTCATTCCATCTGCTTGGCCATGGCCGTTGCGGACCCTCCCTGAATGCATTACAACCTAGGGCAGGGATTTATGCGGCACGCGGGATTCAAGTTCTTTATTTTTCTCATCTTATTAGTGCTTCTGGACTCCGACCGGGTCCAAGCTTCTGGAGTTTTGAGCACTTGTACGAGCGTCTTAAAGGCTTCTTTTGCATCGCACTCAAAGGCTCGTCAAGCCTACCTCAAAGAATCCAAAGCCATGGTTCTCGATGAACCACTTGTTCGCTACCTCAGCGACAATTCAATTAACCTCGAGGCGGTTTCCCACGACCATCTTTTGGGGCTCATTCGAGAGTTTAGGGGTTCTCCCGTCGAGAGGTATTTAAGATCCAAAAAACGGCTGATCTTCATCTTCGATCCCAATGAGAGTCAGGCTTTGATCGACTCTTCAGCTTTTGGCTTCCAAGTCATACGTCTTCCTGCCGGAAAGCCAATGGCCGAACAATTCTTGTACGTGGTGGGCGCACTCTACTACGAAGACTTCATTTCAAAACAGCCGAAGCTCATGAGCAGACTGAATGATGTGACTGTGAAGTCCAAAAAATTCTCGGGCGAGCCCTCTCACCTGTACGCTGTCGGATTTTCACTTTTCCACGGAGGGGCCCCTCTACTGAAATCCCTAGATGCAGATTTTTTCAAGTTTATTGCCGAGAGTATCGATGCGTATGGCCCGCGAACGCTTGATGTTTATAAGAAGAAGAAATCCCGGCCATAAATTCTCGAACCATCACATCCGATCGAATGGCTGATTCAGACCATCGTTCTAAGCTCAAATCCCTGGCTCGACGAACACGACTGAGCGCCACATACGCCTGACCCGGCTCCCAAATCTGCCCCAAATCGACATGGGCGCGATCGAGTGTCGCTCCCTGAACTTTGTGAATGGTAGTGGCGTAAGCCAAAGTCACGGGGAAATTCACCGCCGAGGCAATTTCTTTGCCCATCTCATCATGCATCGAGAACGCATACGGCTCGATCTCAACATCACCGCCTGGCGTTGCCACAATCAGATAATCACGTTTGATCTTGCGAACACTTCCACAGGTTCCATTCACATACTTGAGCTTTGAGTCATTCTTTCGAATCATGACCAAAGCACCAACTTTGAGCTCTAAGCGAGTTGGAATAGGAGCCTCCCGTTTGAGGGTTTCAATCGCATTGGCATCACCGGCATAGCTCGTTTCAAAAACATGCAAATCATCTTCAATCTGAGAAAGACGCATGTTATTGAAAGCCTCTGTACGGTCCCGCCTTGAAAAAACTCTGGGAACATCGACATCGACATTCTCAAGAACTCGGGAATTCAGGAATTCGGTCACTTCATCACTGCAATGACCGTCTCGAATCTCATTCAAAACCTGAAGAAACTCAGCGTCCTCTGTTCGAACACACTCATTCAAAACAACGCTTCGAAACTCACTTGTCGCCCAAGCTTCACCCAGGAAAGCCCACTCCTTAGAAGATCCTCGGCTCACCGGTGGCAACTGAGCAAAATCACCCACAGCAATGATCCGAAGGCCGCCCCAGGGTAGCTGCGAATCCCGATGAAAGCGAGCCAAGCGCTCGGCCGCATCCAATGCCTCATGGGAGAGCATGGAAACCTCATCAATGACTACGATCGTCGGCTTTGTCAGACGCTTCTTAAGGCTCTTGTTTTGAGCGCCCTTGGAGAACACCACTTCGGGCCCACCCTGCATCATTCCGAGGCCAAAGAAGCTATGAAAGGTCCTCCCCCCAATCAAAATCGCGGCGGCTCCCGTACTCGCAAGCACGGGCAGTTTTTTCTCCTGAACCTCCAGGAATCGCTTCAGAACGAAGCTTTTCCCAGTTCCAGCACTCCCCGTTAAAAAGACATTTCGGTCTCCCCGAAGAACCTCCAGAGCCACCGTTTGGCTTGGGGTTAAGTTTGGACTGGTCTTTTCTGATTCCATCTAATCGCAACAGACTGACAAGTCCCCCTGGCAAGAGCAAGATGAAGTCCTCGAACTGAGAATTTTCTTGATATTTGGCACCCCCTGGGCCAAATCTGGGTCCCATAATTATTTGAAACGAAAGCCAACCATTGAGCTCTGGTGCTCAATCTAGGCCTGATACCTCGCAGGAACGCGTAAAGATGATAGTCATTGGTCGATATCTTTTATTTTTCATTTTCAGTGTGTGTTTGATCCAGGAGGAAGTCTCCGCCTCGGACCATTGCCGTCGGAGCATTCAGGAGCTTATCAGTGAAACAACCCAAGAAGATTGGAATCAACTGCCTCCTTCACTGACGTCGATCGGCGCATCCAACTTGGGGCTTCTCTTTGGCGTTGAGGCATCACGAGGATTGATGGGCTGGGATGCTGCGTTTTCCCACGCTTTTTGGGTCAATACGGCGATTGATCCCATTATCACCATCCTCTCGCACATTGTTGCCACCAATCCTCCGCAAGCTCTGACTCGATTTTTGTCCGGCAAAGGAACGTATGTTCGCCGAGCCTCGATGAATACTGTTCTCAATACAATGGTGGTCCTCGCTCTCTGGCAAACAGCCGCGGCTCTTCATCCCGAGATTGAAGTGACCTCGACGGAAGCACTCGGCGCGACAGGACTTTGTGCCGCGTATTACTTTTGTATTCAGTTTGTGAAAAACAAACTCTTCGTCGAGCTCCCTCGACGCTTCGATGCTCGCGTTCTGAGCCAGATGAAAGAGAGAATTGGGGAACCACTCACCCAGTTAGTCGAACAGGCTGCGGCTCGTGGAGAGCAAATTGCGATTGATCGATCCCAAGTGGAAGCTCTCTTTGTCGCTGCCCTCGAAGCCGCGACACTGCGAATCCGTTTCGAGGATCGCATTGTGAACCATCCTCAGCTCATGGCGATCGATTCCATTGCTCGCTCTGTCAAAAAGATCCAGGGCTCTCAAGATCTTAAGAAGCAAATGAAGTGGAGAAAGAAAGTTCTCTTTGAAGCAGTCTCAGCTCAGGGACTTCTGACTGTGGACGAGAAGCTCAGTCTGTTTGATTTAGGTCAGCCGTTTTCTCGCGAGCAAAGTCTTGAGGTGGTTGAGCTTCTCAAGCAGCGCTCGTGGCGCAATCAAACGCTTGTCTGGATGGCCTCTGTTGGCGATCAAAGCATCGGGGTGATTCTGGCCGGAGGCATTCTCCTCAGAGGTCTGACCGAATGGGCCATGTCACCCGGCAATCCCAGTTTCTGGTTTCATTTTTTTGGCGGACCCTAAAGGCTTAGTCAGCAAAACCTATGTAATGATTATGGTTACGAGGAATCAGCACTGGCAGGAGCGACTGAGTTCCCGGAGCCGAGCTTGAATCCACCGTTGATAAATCGCCAAAGCCAAAGAACTGATAACCCGCCCCCATATCATCGAAAGAATAGGATAAGCTGTCATCGGCCTCTTCGATATCTTTCCAATCGGGATAATCATTGTAAGGACTGGTGGGTTCCGTTTCCGAATCTGCCTCGGAGTTTGTAGGATCTGTTTCCTGACCTTCTGAGTCAGAGTTGCCGGAAGTACCTGCAATCAATTTCTGATACTCAGCAAGAAGATTCCACTCACGCGCAACCACACGAATACGCGCCATCACTTCATGATAAGCATTCAAACATTCGTAGACATAGTGGGCAGAGCTACCCCAATCTCTGTAACTCTGGATCACAGAAAGTGCCCCTGGGACCGATCCAGAATGCTCGGAAGATTTATAGTAATTGGCTGCATAGATTTGAGGTTGATCCAATGCCGTTTTCTGAATCGGAGCCGTCACCTCAAAGGTTCCTAGCAGACCCTCGTCTGGATCCACCGCTGTGATCGTATCAATAGGAAGCTCATCCTCACCCTTGGCATCATAAGAATCCATACCAGGACCTTCAAAACAATTGGCAAGACTTCCACCCCACTCAGTACCTGGAGTGTTAGTCACCTCTCCATTACTTCGAACCATCAGGGTGTAATAATAGGGGCAGCAGTTTCGGCCGTTGATAAAGATATCTGTATAGTCAAACGGACATCGAAGATCGTCCTTACTCGTGGCTGCAGCTCCGTAAAGCTGATTATGGGTGTACCATCGACCCGCAATGGCATACCAAATGTCTGCCGTCGCTCCCACTCCGCTCGGCACAGCCGTCGCGGGCGTAATCAACTCTCCATCGGAGTTTTCTTCATAAAACACGGCACCTGGAATGACCCCCACAGGGGCGATGTTATAGAAGTAGGGAACAAATCGGCGATACTCACACAGATCTCCAGGAAGAGCATCGTTCATCGTAAAGCCACGGAAAAACATATCGAGCTCAGGCATGTCGACCACACAAAAGGCATCTTCACCTGATTGGGCACGGCAAGCTGTCGAGCCATCACCGTTCTTCGAAATGACGACATCCCACTCAGACGATGTGTTGACCTGAACCTCAAAGAATTCAGTCGAGGGAATGTTCTCTGTCTCACCATCATCACCGCCAGTTCCACCACCTCCGCCGCCGCCAGTTGTGGCTTCATCCAAACTACAGCTAGAAAGAAGTGGCAAAGCAGCCAATGTCGACAAGACAAAAACGAATTTGACGAGTTTCATCCGAGAATCCCCCCTCACCCGCATCCTACGGGCATTAAGAATATCTCTTAGTGTAACTCACTTCAAAAATTGACCCAAAGCAGAGAGGGGCCAAAAAATCACGGCGCATTGCACTGTAGTCTAAGTCTCATCAAACCTTGAAATACGACTCAATAAACTCAGCTGCAAAGCGGGCTCCATATCCTGTGAACACGGAGTCGGTATGCGCGAGCCCACCCTCTTTCTCCGAGGCGGCCAAATCAATGTGAACCCATGGGGTCTTCTCATTCACAAATCGATTCAAGAAAAAGGCCGCGTAGATGTGATCAACACCTGGCGCTTTAACGCACTGCAGAGTATCTGCAATCGTTGATTCAAGAGGCTTTCCATAGTCTGCATCCAAAGGAAACGTCCAAACCCTCTCACCACTTTCGCGACCTGCAGCCTTGATGGGCTCATGCAACTTCTCTTGATTGGTGAACCCCGCAGCGTAGCTTTTTCCGAGCGATCGCACCGCTGATCCGGTGAGTGTTGCAAAATCCATCAAGAGCGCGGGCTCTTCACGATCGGCCAAACAAAGAGTGTCCGCCAGAACCATTCGGCCCTCAGCATCTGTATTGACCACCTCAATCGTTAATCCGTTGAGAGCTTTCACGACTTCATCAGCCTTGTAGGCCTTGGGGGAAATATGATTTTCCGTCACGCCCAGAAACGCCTTCATCTTGAGTGGCCATTTCATCTTGCTCGCCATCATCAGTGTGGCCAAACAAACGGCTGATCCCTGCATATCGCCCTTCATGCTGATCATATAGCCGCCGGTTTTCACATCGTAACCACCGGTATCAAAGCAAAGACCCTTGCCGACAAGCACGAGGGGCTTCTTGTTTTTTGCAGCACGAGGTGAATAGGTAATCTCGTGAATCCCACCTTTCGAATCAGGATCCCCGCGATCAACAGCCGTAAAGGCTTCAGCTCCCATTTTCTTGAGAGCTTTGTTTGAGTGAAACTCATGCTGCCATCCAAAGGATTTGCACAGCTTTTGAATCTCAACCGCATACTCTCCAGCTCCGAGAACATTCGGGGGAAGCGATCCCAAATAGCGAATCACGTTGGATCCGTTGCCCTTGTGAAGACCACGAACAAACTCCGTCTCAAAAGCTTTCGAAGCCAAGACATCCACGGCCTCCAGTGAATAAGGCTTGGCCTTTTCCGTTCGCTTGCCGTACTCAGGCATCGCAAAAATTCGGGCAGCTACAGCTGAGCCCAAACAGTCCGCAATGCGCACTTCATTCTTGGCATGACAAAAAATCGACAATCGCTTGATCGAAGTTCCGATCGCCACCTGAGAAACTTTTTTTCCAAATCCCAGCAAAGAAAATGAACTCTCATCTTTGGGCAAAACGGCCAAAATAACATCCGGCTCTCCCTCGCCCCCTAAAAACTTCATCACATCTCCGGCCTTGGGCTGCTCAAAAAGGCGGCTCACCTGAACGCGAACAAGCTGCGAGACGAAATCCGGAAACTCAGACAAAAAATTCTTGGCCTTCACATGACTTTCTTCGGTCAGCACAACGAGGCTTCGACCAAAATCAGATTTGGTCCATTTTTTAGCTTTCTGAACGGGAACCTGAGAGACTTTGAGATCGATGAATTTCATTTGAATTTTATGTCTCAAAAAGCCCCAATTTTCGAGATCTTTGTTGCCTTTTCTCCCTAGGCAAAGGAATTTGTGCGCATGGAATGGGATCTCGTTGGCCTGGGTAATGCCCTCTTGGACGTTCAAGTAGAAGCCCCCGATTCGTTTTTGACCGAAATCGGCGCAGCTAAAGCATCGATGTCACTCGTGACATTTAAATCGCAAGAAGAGACCCTTCAAAAGGTTCGTGACCGCTATGGTCGTTTTGTGAAGTACACCAGCGGAGGAAGCGCTGCCAACACGCTCGCTGGCTTTGCAAGCTGGGGCGGCAAGGGCTTCTTCATCGGCAAAGTCGGTGCGGATGAAAACGGGCGACACTACCGAGAGGATCTTGAAAACTGTGGTGTGAAGACGGCTCTCTCAATCGGCAAACATGATTACACAGGAACTTGTCTTGCGCTTATTTCACCTGACGCTGAGAGAACCATGCTCACTCATTTAGGAGTCGCCGTTCAACTCGACCCCGCTGATGTTATCGATGAAGTCGTATTAAAAACAAAATGTATTTATATTGAAGGATATCTCTGGGACTCACCGACGGCTCGCGAAGCTGCACGAAAGGCCATTCAAACCGCTCGATCTCGAGGAATACTTGTCTCCATGACCACGAGCGATCGCTTTTGTATCCAAAGACACAAGGGTGATTTCATCGAACTGGCGCAAAAACACTGCGATATTCTCTTTTGTAATGAGAGCGAAGCGATGGAACTCACGGACACAAACTCACCTGAAGCAGCTCTTCAGATTCTCAAAGCTTGGACACCAACAGTCTGCATCACAGCGGGCCCACGAGGCGCTCTCCTCAGTCATCGAAAAACCAATGAAGTTCTAAGCCTTGAAACATGGGATGTTGCGCTCAAAGACAAGCTGGGCGCAGGAGATCTCTTTGCGGCTGGGTTTTTGTATGGTCATCTCAAAGGCTACTCTTTGAAGGAAGCTGGATTTCTGGGCTGCTATTCAGCGACTCGAGTGATTCAACAAATGGGAGCACGCCTCGAAAAGCCACTGCAGACGCATCTTACAGAAGCCTTGGCAGGTCCCCTTCCCAATCAGAAAACTCTCAAGATTGCTTTATGATCGGCTGACGCCGGTCGAACCAAAGCCACCGCTACCGCGCTCTGTTTCGCTCAACTCAGAGACTTCGACAATCTGGGGCTGTACCACCGCAGCGATAACCCCTTGAGCGATTCGATCTCCGACCTTGATCTCCACAGGCTTGTTCATACAAGTCGACATAATAATTTTGATCTCGCCTCGATAATCGCTGTCGACTGTTCCGACTCCGTTGACCAAGAAAACACCAGCCTTTGCGGACAATCCGGAACGAGCTCGAACTTGCAACTCAAACCCCTCGGGCACTTCCACCGAAAGGCCTGTGCGAACAAGAGTCACCTCACCGGGCTTGATCTGTGTTGCTTCGAGGGCATGAAAGTCAAAGCCTGCTGCCCCCTTGGTCTGAAATTGGGGAATGATTGCTTGGGAGTCGAGTTTCTTAAATCGAAGTTCTTGAGCCATCAGGCAGATCTAAACAAAGCCTGATTTTCCATCAAGCCTTAAGGAACGTCCCGATCCATCACGGTCTTTCGACCCTGCCGACGAGCTTCCTCGATAGCTCGATCGCAGAGGCGCTTAATCCGAGCCGTCAGCGCCTCGTAGGCGCTGGAAGAAGTATTGAGGCCTGACTTTTCAGAGATGTACTTACGGACCTTTGAAACCACAACGAGCAGCTCGTCATCTCCAAGCTTATCGTCTTGGACAATAATCCGCTTTCCGCCTTCTAGCTTCTCGCTCTCCTCGAGACTTCGTGGAGCTCTCTTCTCAATGGCCTCCGCGGTATCGGGGCGGTGTCTTTCAGTGGGAATATGCGCATCCCAGCAAGGCACGCTACAAAACACATAATTGGTGGCACGCGCCCGACAACCAGAGACTGAGCAGACCTGATAAAGTTCACCCAGTCCGATATCTTTCTTACACGTGCTACATCGTTTCCACGTATTGGTAGAGCTCATGTGAATCCAGTCTATCCTTGTTTTCAAAAAGTCCTTAGAATTTTTCTAGATGATCTCTGACGCCAAACAGAAACTAATTGCCGAGCGAATGCTCAAACTTGGCATTTTGGAGCAAGATCTTGAGGAGCATTTTGTTCGAAGCTCGGGCAAAGGTGGGCAAAACGTCAATAAGGTAAACACGTGTGTGTGGCTCAAGCACATACCTACATCCACTGAAGTCAAATGTCAGAAGACTCGCTCTCAAGTCGATAATCGATACCTTGCACGTGTTATCCTCTGCGAAAAAATCGAAGCACAGATTCTTGGAAAACAATCAGAGCTTGAGCGTGAACGTCATCGAATTCGAAAACAGAAAAAAAGACGCACGCGTCGAGGCAAAGAAAAGATGCTTCAGGAAAAGAAGGCCACCTCCCAAAAGAAGCAGTGGAGAAAGTCACCCGGATCTTCTGATTACTGAGCGCTTGAACCCCACTCAGAGCTTAAATCATCAATCATATCTAAGGGCCCCGAAAGCAACTCGGGCCAAAAACCGCCATTCCAAGTCATCTCAGCTAGAGCAGCCTGTCCCCACTCCGAAGGATGAAAGCAATCAATACTCAATGACTTCGCAACCCCCAGTGGGTTCTTGTAGCCCGTCACTGCTTTCAACTGAGCCTTGGGAAACTCCAGACTCAACCTCTCAGGTAAGGCAGCAATGCCTCTCTCATAGGCAGCAAAAATCGCCTTGGTTTGCTGATAAGCCTGCTCCTGATCCGGCTGAAATATGGTCATGTTTCCATAGACCTTTCGACGCATATCCCCGCAATTGATATCCCAACCGAGAAGCTTGTAGGCCTCAAGCTTCTCCGACTTCTCAAAGACCTGATGAATCTGAGGAAGACCTACAAACAAAATGAATCTTTCTTGGTAAGACTGAAGAAGTTGCCGCGCCATCGCCTCGATATTGCCCACAAACTGAATCGGTGAGGTGATTGAGTCAGAAGTCGCTGAGCCCAAATCGTTAGCCCCAATAAAGATGGTCACATACTCAATGGGCTTCCCCACCTTTCTCTCTTGATCAAACAAAAGAGTGAGCTGATCCGACAAGTCAGACGACTCAGCTCCCGAAACTGCAAAGTTAAATTTCACCAAGTCTGGCTCCGCTGTCTTGAGGCGTTCGTAATGAGACAAAACGATATCATTAGCACCCGAACCCGTAGCCCAGGACAAAGACTCTTTCGCATAGAGCTTTCGAAAGGCCGCCAACCTCTCCTCTTTGGTGTCATTACTTGTTGCAATGGCCGCCATGGTGATGACCTCACCAAGCGAGGGCGGATTCTCTAAACTAAACCCAGCAAGTAGAGCCTCTGACATGGAGTCTCCCAAAACCGCCATTGATTTCGGAACTGGCAAACTCGCAGTGATTGATAACGCAATAAGACAAGATCCCAACATACCCAATACCCACCCAGACCATAGACTAGCACAGCTAACATCTCGATTCTAGGCGGGCGGGCTGTTGACGCATCAGGAAAAAAAGAAAAGGGAGACAAAATGTCTCCCCTCTCAAATCTGACGCAAATGAGTCAACTGATCAGATCAGCTGACTCAGCGCAGTTAGTTCGCCGTGTTGGCTGCTGCAGCAGGATTAGAAGTAGTTCCACCTGCGTTTGCCGCTAAAGCAGCAGAACCTTCGCCGTTACCAAAGGTAGCCAGCGTGGAAATGCTGGAGGACAAAAGGCCTTGCTCTTGCTTAATGGCAGACTCCAAAGTGCCTTCGGGAAGGCTCTTGAGGAACTCTCGCTCTTTTTGGAACAGAATTTGGGTCAGTGTGAAGCGAGTGATGTCTTGCTTAGTTCTGTTATCAACCACAATGACGCTATTTCCAGCTTTGATCATCTCGACGATGTCTTTGTAGCTGATGTAGCTCGCTGAATCAGTGTTGTAGAGTTTTCGGTTTGGATACTTCTTGATAATAATTTTTCTTCCCATGGCTTTCGCCCTCCCTCTAGAAACTTGTGTTTTCGTTCACAACTCGACGTTGCTATCGAATGTCAATTTTGCAAGAGCTGTGCCGAAGATGCGCCGAACAGGCGCGCTGCTTCTGATGCGTTCTAACCTCTCAATTTGATTCACTTTACACTCTGAGCAAACGCATATGCGTCATGCGGCGATGTATAAATTTATCCAAATTAAGCCGTCAAAACATCTGCACGGCGTTGAAATTTTGACCCCCCCTTAACCAGCCCCATTGTCTCATCCACTCCCCCAGTGACCAAATAAAATCTGTAGAAGTCGCCAAAAAACATGTCATTTTTTTGACACAAAACGGCGTGCACTTGAGTTAGTTTTTCCGTGGACCTCGGCTAAGGCCCCGAGGAAGAACTCGACTGATCTCAATATAGGTAAGTCTTGGCACCGAAGCCTCTCGGACAAAGTCCCGATAGTGCCTCCAAGACACCTTAAAGTTCTTTAATCTCAACATCAGGAAGACAAAAGCGACGGCAAGTCCCAAACGCAACCAGGCCGAGACGGCAAACAACTCCAAATAAGAAACCCCATGATCTTGGAGGATGGAACCCACAAGTCCTCCGGAAATAGTAGCAACACTGCTGAGGCCCAAATGAATTCCCAATACCTGTCGAAACTTCCGTGGAAACTGACTTTGAATAATCAAAATGCACGCCAAATCAAATCCCGCCCAGTACAAACCCGCAAAGAGCTGGAGAAAGGACAGCAAAAGGAGATCAGAAAAGAACAACCACAACAAACAGTTGGCCGCGGCCATAAACATGGCCACTTGAAGACCCATGAGCGGTTGAAATGATTTCATCGCTTCACCATAGGAGGTCATCAAAAGCGCTAAACCCAAAAAAGACATCCCACTGATAATCGACACGTCTAAAACAGAGAAGTGCAGTTCATTCACCATGTAGGGCAGAAAGTACGGCGAAGCAATGTTGGCGACGAGCTTGAAGGCCGCTGCAAAGCCCACCACGGCCACTACACCCCATAGTGGCCAACGAGTCGCTCCTTCATCAGCACGCAATTTCAAATGAGCAGCACGCGGTGGCGAATCTTGAAGTAGCAGCATGACCAAAGAGACGCAGCGAGCAGCGAGTCCCACAACAAAGAGCCAAAAAAAACTTCGGCCCCATTGATTCTCCTCGGAGATCGAATGGATCCAGTAAGCTCCAATCCAAAACAGTGCGAGCGTAATGAAAGCCAAAAAAGAATTCCGTCGTGAAATGAATCGACCGAATCTCTGCTGAGGAAGCCAGCCTGAAATCCAATCCATCCAAAGAGGTGCAGCAGTCATTTGCCCAAGCCAATACAAACTCAGAGCTGCAAAACACCAAACAAAATGATTTTCCTCCTGAGTCGAAACAACGAGCAGTGCTACGCCTATAATCTGAATCAGGACACTGCCAACAACACCCCACTTGAGTCTGTGATCGGAAATAAGCTGTGGCACCAGCCAATTGCCGAGCGCCCCCAGCATCAGCGGAACAGTTGAAATCAATCCCACCTGAGTGGGAGTCAGCCCCCGCTTGACGGCAAAGAAAAGCGCAAAGCTCTCAGCCAAGGCCACCATCACGGCATAGAAAGATCCCTCGAAGTACGAGAATCTGAGAGTGCGCCGCCTCTGAATCGTATCAATGCGGCTCATCTAAATCACATTCGTTGCGGACACTTGATCCCCAGCAGCTGAAGACCTTGAACCAAAACAGCCCGAGTCATTTTGATCAAAGTGATCCGACCCGGACGGTCTGCATCATCCCCCTTCAGAACAGGAACGTTCGAATAAAAACGATTGAAACACGCCGCAAGGTCGAGCAACTCATGCGAGATCAACGACGGTTCATATTCACGAGCGGCCGCCTCAACAACACTCGGGAATCTCAGCAAGAATCGAGCGAGTTCTCGCTCCTCCGCAGTTTTCAACATTGGCTGAGCCTGTGCTTCGATGTCATGACCCGCTTCCTTGGCCTTCTCAAGCAAAGCCGTCAAACGCACGGTGGAGTACTGCAAATAAGGACCTGAATCTCCTTCGAAATTGAGAATCGACTTCCAATCGAACAAAATGTCTTTGAGGCGCTTCGCATGAAGATCAAAGAAAATCACTGCACCGGTTCCAACCATCTCCGCCACTGATTCCTTCTCGGAATCAGAAAGCTTTCTCTCCTCGGGCTTTGTCTTTTCCTTTTCCTCGATGATCTCAGCAGCATGTTGCACCGCCTGCTTCAACACACTTTCCAGCAAAATGATGTTACCCTTGCGAGTCGACATCTTCCCCTCTGGAAACTTGATCAAGCCAAAGCCAACGTGCGCACATTTCTGAGCCCACTCAAATCCCATGAGCTCCAAAACCTTAAACACCTGCTTGAAGTGCAGCGACTGCTCTGAGCCGACGACATAGACCAATCGAGTCGGCTTGAAGGTCTTGGCCCGATACTCGGCCGTCGCTAAATCTCTGGTGGCATACAAGGTCGAGCCATCAGATTTCTTGATCAAACAAGGCGGCATTCCAAACTCTTCAAGATCAACGATCTCAGCACCTTCTGATTCTTTCAGAAGTTTTTTGGTCTTGAGACTCGCAGCCGTCTTCTCCATCAGCTCGTTGTAGAACGACTCACCTGTCACATAATCAAAATCAACGCCGAGCTTGTCATAGATTCTTTTGAACTCGTGGTAACTGACATCACGAAACCATTTCCAAAGCTCAAGAGCCTCGGCGTCACCCTTCTCGAGTCTCACAAACCACTCACGGGCCTCATCGAGAAGACCAGGATTATCTTTTTCTTTTTCGTGAAACTCGACATAGAGCTTGTAAAGATTATTCACCGGATCGCCTCGAACAAACTCAGCCGAACCGAAGTTCTTGTACGCAGTGATCATTTTGCCAAACTGAGTACCCCAATCACCCAAGTGATTGATACGAATCACCTTCGCACCAAGAGCTGTCATAATTCGACAGAGAGCCGCACCAATATTGGTGGATCGAAGATGTCCAATCCCGAACGGCTTTGCGATATTCGGTGAGGAATAATCGACAGTGACCGTTTCATCCTTCCACGCCTTTTGAGAATCTCTGAGCGGCTCAGCACTTCGGCGAGCAACCTCCGTTCCCAGTGTCTCCGCTTGAAATCGAATGTTAATGAAGCCTTTGATGACTTCGGATTTTTCAATCCCCAAATCCGCCTGATGCGCACTGAGCTTTTCCACCACTAGCTGCGCAACCGCAGGGGGTGGCATTTTCCGGGACTTCGCCAATGCGAAACACGGCATGGCCAAGTCAAATTGGGTGGTGGCCTCTGAAGCAGGAGGCTGCTCCAAAACCAAGTGCCCCGACCAATCCGGGAACTGTTGGAGCAGAAAATTTTCCAGCTTTTGGATGTAGTTTAAGCGGCGATCAATCACGGAAAGCTTTTACCGAAACCCGGCTAAATTCAAAAGTAAATCGCTCTAAAAACGGATCTGGCTTATTGACCCCCGCCCTTGAATGCGCTTCGATAAAGGGATGAAAGCACTCAGCATTTCTCGAAGCTCCGATTGGGTCGTTATTGCATTTCAAATCTTGTTTTTCTCGGTTCTGACCGCCTTGTGCGCTCAGATTAAGTTCTATCTCCCTTTCACCCCCGTTCCGATCACACTTCAGTCCTTCGCCGTGATCATGGCGGGAGCGACGCTAGGAAGTCATCGAGGCGCGATCTCGCAAGCTTTCTTGTTTGTGCTCGGAGGCCTTGGCTTTCAGGTTTTCACCGGTGAAGCGGCTGGATGGTTGGCTTTGTTAGGCCCAACAGGAGGTTATATTTTGGGCTTCATTTTGGCTGCCTATGTGGCCGGAGCAATGAAAGAAAAAGGCTACCTCAATGGCTTTTGGCGGTCCGCGCTTTGGATGTTCATCGCCTCCTTCTTTATTTTTCTTCCAGGCGTTGTCTGGCTCAAAGTCTCTACTTCAATGTCCTGGCAGCAAGCGGTGATGCTTGGCTTTGTGCCATTCCTTGCGGGTGATGTTGTCAAAACCTTCATGGCTGCTGGTTCACATTGGGCATTGAGCAAATGGAGCCGATCCTAGGAATTCCCTTTGAATCAGGCGGAGATGAACTCGGCCTGATACGGAGTGGGGCCCAGCACTCTGTGCCTCACTCGACCCAAAACATTGTTAATCGGGTTTGATCGCTTAAGAAATCGGACGACGGGCTTTCTTCGAACGCCTAACCACTCCAAAATCAATTGAGCCTTTTGCTCCATCGAATCAGTGCGCGCGAGCTGGCGCATCAATCGCAAACCCACGGCTCGATCTCCAACAACAAGCTCGGCCTTGGCACGATAGAGATGAATCGAAGGTCGGTCCTGAAATCGATCATGAAGGCCTCGCAATGCATCGAGTCCCTTCTGCTCAAGCCCGGGTGTCAAAGCTTGAATCCAAGCACAGCCCGCAAGAAAGTCGGGATCCTGAACATTGAGATCCTTTCGAAACAAGGATTTCAAGTAGAAGCTCAACTCGATCCCATCAATTCCCGACATGAAAACAGTTTTTGACGCTTCATCAAGCGCCTTCAAAACAGCCTCTGCATCTTGGAATCGATGGTCTCGCTGCGGATTGAGCATTTTTCGAATCACGGTCTCGATTGCTGCTGGAACATCGTTTCGAATCGTTCGTAGAGCACGATGTTCACCGCGACAAATGGCGGCCATCGCATCTTGATCCAAGTCTCGCAAATAGAGCGGCTCTCCCGAAAGCATCTCCCAAAGAACGATTCCGGTCGCAAAAATGTCAGAGCGATGATCGAGAGTATCTCCTCGAAGCTGCTCAGGGGAGAGATAGCACATTTTACCTCTCAGCTCGCCATTAGGGGTCAGCTGATGAACTTCGTCATGGACTGCCTTGCTAATTCCAAAGTCGAGAATCTTTACCTCACCCGAATACGTCACAAAGATATTCGACGGATTGAGATCTCGATGAACAATTCCAAGAGGCTTGCCTCGCTTGTCTCGCTTTTTGTGAGCATAACCAAGGCCCTTCAGCACACCCTGAATCACAAAAAGAGCTAAGGGCAGAGGCATTCGAGTTTGTCGACTGTGAAGTAGTTTGAGAATCTCTCGGAGATTCACTCCATCGAGATACTCTAAAACCAGAACAAGCTTGTTTCCGATTTCCTCAAATTGATAGGCACGCACGATATTGGGATGATTCAACTGAAACGTGATCTCGGCTTCCCGAATGAACAGATCTCGAAAGACCCTGTTCTCTTCATGCTCCTGCAAAATGGTCTTCAAAGCGACAGGTCGACCACGGTCATCCAAAGATCGAACGACCTCACCCATACCACCTTGAGCCAAACGCTCTGCTAGCCGAAAATGACCAAGCTTTCGATACTCCACACCCCAACTCCCCTAGAGCCTCTTATTATACCTAGTTTTGACTTTTGTGGGTCCATGATAAACATCTGA
>CAZZLQ010000017.1:0-36868 GCA_964655245.1 uncultured Bacteriovoracaceae bacterium
TAATCACTCGAATGAGTTCTTCTTGATCGCCGAGGTCTTTCTTCCTGATTTCAACGCTGGCATCCAGATAACCTCGCCCACGCAAATCCGAAAGGATCTGATCCTCGATTTCCTCAACAAACCACTGGGGCAGGGTTTCGCCACGCGAAAGAAGTTCATGCAGTGGTCTTGAACTTGTGTAGTCACCCAAAAATCTAACATTAAACTTTCGCCCCCGTCGCACGCGCCACTGGAGGGCGACTTTATGCTCTGCAGGAAGAACCTGAACACTTGGTTGAAATACCTCCGCAAAGAAGAATCCATCATAAAGAAGATCAGATCGAATCGTCTCCGTATCAGCAGAGATTTTTTCTGATTCGTAAGGCCAACCTTTTCTGTTTTGGATCTGCTGCCAGAGATACTCTCTTCGATCAGGCTCAACCCCAATGATCTCTACATTGCTGAGGAAGTAAGGCTTCCCGAGCAATAGCTCAATCTCCAGTTCCTCTGCGTCTGGATTGATGATTGCGGATGCATCCAAAAATCCCAATCCGTTTAAGTGACTTACAATACATCGTGAAATCTGTGACAGTCGCTCTTGCGACATCGTCCGAGGCTCGGAGGCCAAAATGCAGTTTCTCGAAAGACTAGATTCATCCGAGAAGCGATCACCTTTCCATCGGATATTCTCAAAGTAGAGTCGAGGCTCAACCCGAATCCGCACGCTCTGAGTGGCTTGATCCCAACTCACCTCGACCTTGTCATACTTCTCTGTCGCCAGGAGAAGCCTCTTCGACACATCGATAAAACGATTTTCAAAATCTACTCCGACCTTAAAAGGAAGTGCTGCGAGAACCCCCCGAACCTCGGAGTCTGGCGAAACCTCAATACTCTGCACCTGCACCAAAGCCGAAGGCGCTTCAGAGGCAGAGGCCCAAGTCGCACTCAAGGAGAGTCCTACTATGAAACAAATCGCTCTCATTCAACCTCAAACCGAAATCTAAAATCGCCCCCAAAATCGTCTGTGCTTTTGCCTTCTTCTCGAACCTCGCGCCACGAGCCAATCAGGGAGAAGTTTCGACTCATCTTCAAATCAAGCTCCACCTTCTGACCGCCCTCCGCAGAAAGAAACTGGGAGTAGTTCACTCCGAGCCGATTGCGAATGAGATCCGTTCCAACCATCAGTTGAAGCTCGGTTCGCCCCGTCTCTTCAAAAAAAGCCGGGCCAAGTGAGAACCGCTGGACCCCGAAATCACGAGCGAGCCGGCCTTCGATCTGATCTTGAAGCTGTCCAGTGACAAAGGAGATCCCCGTCAAGCTAACTGCCAGCGTGGGGTCCTGAGACTTTAACTCCTCAGACGAGGAGGGAAGCCCAAAGGAAATCACACTCAGAATATCTTTTTCGCTGAGCACCGGATCTGATGAATACGAAATCTTTTGCTCATCAGGGCCACCAAAGAGTTTCACAAAAATCCGGTAGTTTCCAATCTCTGTCTCAGCACGAATATCATAAACTGGCACATTGGTGTTCGGATTCTGAAAAACAATCGAACCACTTCGAATCGCAAATTGCCGATTATTGAAAGCAAACTGCCCACGAACAATATCAACGTTTCCACTCAATCTCATTTCTCGAAGAGTTCCGCCAAGAACAAGGCGCAAGTTAGCTGATCCTTCAGCGAGATTGTTTCGCACATTGAAGGGATCTCCTGAATCAATGTTCACCTTGAGTTTCCAATTCTGCCAGGGCATGTCCTCAAACTCGGAGGCCTTGAAATCAATCTTTCTGGATTTAAACAATCTCACGATATCGGATCTCAGATCCACACGACGTCTGAAGAGGCCATCAAAAATCTGCAGCCGACCCGAGAGCTCGCCCTCGGAAGCAGAAACCTTTAGCTCCAGCGGGCCAGACGCTCTCAGACTAATTCCATCCTGTGGCTGAAACAGTGTGTTTCCCAACTCGATCCCAATTCGAGCCGACTCCACTCCTCGGGAGGTCAACTTCACTCGACCCTTTGCTTGAATGGTCCCCTCTCTCAACGAACCAGACAGCCGCTGAATCTCAAAGTCTGATTGGTTGGCGCGAAGGTCTGCTTCAACATTTCGAATGACCAAGGGTGAATCCTGAAAAGTCACGAGACCGCGACTCAGAGATAGACGTCCTGAGAAACCTTGGGGATTCAGCAACCCCTCGGTCTCAAGGATTCCCTCAGATCGTGAGAGGGTCGGGCTCAAACCAGAGATCGCTCGCAAGTCTGTTCGACCCGAAACCCGCAGTTCAAACTGATTCAGTGACTCATAAAATCCTTTGAGTTTTAAGCGGAGTCCGTCGCTCGAAAGAATGCTCACTGAATCCGCCTCAAAGCGAAGCCATGAGGATTGACCTGGCCTGACCTTCAGTCGAAAGGGCTCCACCTGCTGGAGAACCAAGGCCGTTCGCCTTACTTCGGCCGCACTCACATCAACATCTCCGGTAAGACGATTCCAATGGCTGATCATTCCGGACAGAACGGTTCCTTTTTTATCAAACTTCGACTCAGCTGTGAGCTTTCCAGAGCCCTTCAAAACGGTTGAAAGTCTTGAAGCTGAAAGAAATCCAATCCAAGGCGAAACATTAAGACTGCCAAAATCCAAACCTAGTTCCGTTCGTTGAACTCCAGCGGAGACTGAAGACTTCAACCTTGCCGAGAGCCCACCCGCAAACAAATCGAGATCCGCTTTCAGCCTTTCCCCCATCCACTCAAGAAGGAATTTGGACTGACCCTCCCTCGATCCATCGAGACTTGCCTCGGCGGTTTCGAGACTCGTCCTTAGGCTTGGCAAATCTCTCTGATAAACAAAATCAAACTTAGAAAAGGACTGAAAGTTTAGATCAACTCCCGCCAAGTAGAACCAGTCGCCGACTCGTAGACGATCGCCCTGAAAGCTAGCATTCGATATTCCATCCGCATCGATTGTGAATTCGCCACTGATGCCTTCGTCTTTTGGCCCAAGCAGAAACAAACACTCAGTCAGATAAAACACGCTCTTCGCCCACGCCCACTGCGCTGAGGCCCGATGCCCTCTCGCAAGACGATCGCCAAAGCCCCACTTCTCAATGAAAACATTTCCAGCGCCTCGGGGCTCATCGACATCCCCGGAAAAAAATCCATCGCCACTCAAGACACCCTTGGCCAACCAAATTTCCTCGGGCGTGAAGTTTAGATAACCAAAGAATTCTCTCAAATCGATTTTGTTCACCTTAAAGCGAAAGTTCTCAAAATAGTCTTTGTTTCCCGGCGGAAGATAAATACCGCCTGAAACACTCAACTCGTCCGCTACTAATGGATCCGCCAACAAACGTCGGTTCACAAATCGAAGATTTCCTTTGAGATTTCGAGCGATCTGTTTGTTCAACTGAAATGTTTCAACGTTGGGTTTCACCAACAACTCAAGCTTGTCCCACTCTCCCGACAGCGACCCGGGCATATCGCCCTTCACGGCCAAGGTATAATCGAACAGGGTTCCGACCCTTCTTCCATCCAACCTTGCGGTCCAACTCATATCCATCCGTTGCTTCGAAAGCCGAGCGCTTCCAGCCCAAGGGCCCGAACCCACGTCTAACTGAAACTGAAAATTAGATTCCGATTCGCTACTGAACTGGCCCGAAACCGCTGCCGTGACTTTCGGGGTCGCAAAAATCGACCGATTGCTCGTCTTCGTTCGCATGTCTAAACCCGTGACCTGCAACTGCAAACTAACAGACCCCGACAGCACCTCCTGAACGACGCCTTCGATCTGAGCTGAGCCAGAGGCCAATCCCTTCCAGTTGCGAAGGGTCTCATCCGCCGAAGCGACATACTCCTGGACATTTGCATTGTTGAAATCAAATTTCAGACGGTAACTCTGACCCCTTTTAAGAGGAAAGGTCCCCTGACCTGCAACCGTCTCTCCGCCGGAGCTCGCGGTAAACTGCTTGAGTGTGAGTAAATCCCTTTTGAGTAACCAAGCACTGTCAAACACCTCGAAACGTTTCTTCTTCCACAGAAGATTCGAAGCACTCAATCTTCCCTCCCCATCGGTTTCTCTCCAGGGGCCCTTGAGCTGGAAACTAGACTTAACGGATCCACTCAAATCGTAGTCTTGAAAAAAGTTTTCAAGCTTTATACTGGTGACACCTTTAACATCTAATCGAGGATTTGTAAGATCACTGATTTTTCCGCTGAACTCCAAGAAATCATCGTTGGAAACGATCTTAAAGTTTTTGAATTGAAGGCCATCATCGCCAAGGCTCGCTCGATCCAGCATGATCTGTCCATCGTAGGGCCCCCAACCAGCCACCTTGAGAGAATCAAAGCTCACTAAGCCAGAGAGGTTTGTCACATCAGAGTCCAAGCCCACCTGAAAGGTATCAACGGAGAATCGGCCCTCAATATCAGCAGGAAAGAGCTTGCTCGATTTGACAGACACCTCAAGCCGAGCATCGACAAGCGAAATATTTTGGACAGAAGTCTGAAATCGAAGCGGAACGACTGTGCTTCGCGGTCGGACAGAGTCCAGCCATCGCTCAAGCGCCTCCAAATCGGAAATGCGATAGGTAAGCCCGTCAATGACGGCTCGAGCGATCACCAATTGATTGAGCGCCAGGAGAGGAAGTGAAAAAACTGAAATCGCTAGCTCGAATCGCTTGAGCTCTGTCTTGAGTTCCGGATTCTTGGGCTCAAACACAATCTGCTCAAATGCAATACTGGGATTAAAGGAAAACACATCAAGAGTTGCAGCCTGGTAAGAGATCTCAGCCTCAAGCTCCTTTCGAACGATTTCAACAACTCGATTTTTCAAAGCCGACTGAAACGTTTGAGTGCGCACAAAAAGTGTAACGGCCAATAAGGCGGCGGCGATGAGCAAAAAAGTTGAGCCAAGCGAAATGCCCGTGATGATAGAAAAAATCTTAGTCAGACGCTTCCAAAGAGCGCGCCTTTGAGGCTCATCTTTCACATCTTTATCTTACCAAACGCTGGAGGAGGTCACCTTATTAAAAGGAGACGTCTTCAATGACAGAACCCATCAATGACGCCCAAGTAAGCTGCAGTCTGCCATGATTTGGCGCAGCAACAAAACCAACGAAGTTCCCCGTTGAAGTTTTTTCCCAGGAAATTGATCCACCGCCCAAAGTCATAACACCCTCAAACACAATCGCGCTATCAGTTGAAACCTCATAGATTGTTTGATCATTCACTTTGAGTCGCCGTGAAAATCCAATAGCCACCTGCTGGGCCTGGCCCGTCTCATCCGTAAGCATGAGCTTGATGACTTTCGATTGATACCGGCCCTTCAGGAAAGTTTCAAAGGGAGCCCATGGCAGCAAAAGCTCATCAACGACAAACTTGCGAACATTTTCCCTAATCTCTGATATGAAAAACGCCGATTCCACGAGATACGATCCATGAGTTCCCTTATAGGCAAGGGCCTTCAGAGGAATGTTTCCCCGATGAAGCAGAACCTTCTTGGCCCATGCCTTGGCAAAACTCATTCGAAGCCGCAAATCATTTTGACCCTCAGGAGGTTGAATGAAGTTCAGGTAGAGCCCCTCTTTTTCGATGCGAGAAAAATCGAGCTCAAACTGTGATGGATCATCCTGGTTTCCGATGACTTCCCTCAAAACCTGCAAAACATCTTCAAAGCTATAGGTCTGCTGACGATCAAGCTCAGCCATGATTCGCCCAAACTCAAGCCCTCGTTCTGCATGATGAAGCGAACGCGGAGACTTCTCAAAACCCCGAAAAAATGGAGCTAGGTAGGGCTGAGAGTAAATCTGAACGAGAATGTTTCGAAAAAACAATGGGTGCTGCTTCAGCAGATCTTTTGGAATGAAGAGTTGATCACCCTTTCTTTGAACTAACTGGGTTTGGGCTAAGGCCTCAATTCGCTTGGAGCATTCTGTCGGGGTTTCAGCAGACGCTGAAGGGTTCTCCAGGAGCAAAATACTGAAAATGAGAACCCCTCCGAACACCCCAAAACTCTCCCAACCAAACCGCTTACGGCGGTGAAACCGTTCCCCCTCCAAAAAAAACGCCCCCCTTTAGATCTCCAATAACCCCACTTTGAGTTTTTCAATAAGGTCTCGGAGGGTCAAGGCAAGTTAACGCCCAGCAGCATTTTTAATACTGGCTTAACGAAACACGGGATCCAGTTGATCCGACCGTTTATTTGACGTACAAGGGGCGTGTTTTTGGGACATTTGGGCGCATAGCTCAGTTGGCTAGAGCGCATCCTTCACACGGATGAGGTCCCAGGTTCGAATCCTGGTGCGCCCACCATTTTGTTAAAGATGGACAGAGAGGGTTTCTCGTGAGCAAAAAACGGGCGCTTGTGACTGGTGGCGCCAAAGGGATGGGGAGAGAGTTCACAAAACTTCTCCTTCAACAAGATTATCAGGTTTGGATTTTAGATAACGACTCTACAAGCCTCTCAACAATCAAAACGGAACTTCAAGCATCGCTGCAATCAGGGCAGCTTCGTGTTTCTGAACTTAATCTTCTTGATCTAGAAGCTTTGGCCCAATTTCGTGATCAACTTCAAGCCGAATGGAGCTCTCTGAGTTTTCTCATCAACAATGCGGCAGTTGTTTTTGGTGGAAGGTTTGAGAAAGTGACCCTTTCAGATCATCTCAAGACAATCGATGTTAACCTCAAGGCTCTCATTGCCAGCACTCATTTGTTTTTACCTCTACTCCAAAAGGAGTCGCACTCAGTGCTTCTGCAAATGGCCAGCGTCACAGGGCTTATGGGTCTTGCCTATGGAACGAGCTATTCGTCCTCAAAATGGGGCGTGATAGGATTTTCCGAATCACTCAGGCAAGAGCTCAGAGCTACAGGATCGCGTTCTCCGCACATATGCGTAGCTTGCCCAAGCTATATCGACACAGGAATGTTTGATGGATCTAAACATCCAATGTTTATGCCTAAGCTTGCCCCGTCCGAGCTGGCCTCGACCATCCTGAAAGCTGCTCACAGCAAGAAGGCTTTGGTCTATGCGCCTTCTTTGGTCAGATGGGTCCCGCTTCTTCGCAGCACCCTTCCTCTTTGCGCTCAAAACTGGATCATGGATCTCTTAGGCGTCGCCAGGGGAATGAGCCACTGGACGGGGCGCAAAAATTCTGGGGCCTAGTGGCAATCAAAAATCTCAGGCTCATCCACTTTACGAGAAACAAAAAATACTTATTCGGCTAAGATGATCTCCATGAAAAAGATTTTGTTTTTCAGCCTTGCTTTGACGGGATGTCTGCAGGCGACAAAGAACTCAAACAGTGCGACAACAGCTTACTCAGGAATCGGCGCAGAAAGTCTCTCCGCCGAAAAAATCACCTCCTATGCTCCGCCCGCACTTCGAGCTGAAGTCTCGCAGCAGATTCAGCGAATGCTCGAAATTCGAGAGCCCGCACGCGGCATCCCGAGCAATGACGGCGAAAGCATTTATTTTACCTGGAATGTCACAGGCAAATATCAAGTTTGGCGAAGCTCGAAGAAGCACGGATTTCCGGTTCAGCTCACTGGGGGAGAGAATCACGCTTATCTCAACGGCCTCTCGCCTCAGGATGATTTTGTTATCATCTCAAGAGATCAAAAAGGAGAGGAAAATCCTGGTCTCTATCTCCTCTCTACTTCGGGCGGCAAACTGAAGAAGATTTTTCACGAACCCAAGGTCCAAGCCTCCTTTCAGGGAATCAGCGAGGATTCAAAGTTTGTCTACTTTTCCGCCAACAATCAAAATCCAAAGGACCGAACGATCTATCGCTTTCATGTGCCAACGGGCCAGATCGAAAAGATTTTTAGTGAGCCCGGCACGTGGATTGTCGCTGATATCAAGGGCAACGAGAGACTGCTCCTTGCAAAACTGACTGGGGCTCTCAGTCGAGAGTTTTTTGAATTCAATCTCAATACAAAGGCTATGACGCCAGTTCTCGGCCAAGGAAAATCAGAGGACATCATGGTCAGCTATGGTCCAAATGCTGGGGAGTTTTTTGTCCTCACCAATATGCTCAGCAATTTTAAACGCCTTTACTCATTCAAAAACGGCAGCTTCACGCCGATCTCTGAAGAGGTGAGCTTTGATGTCGAGAATTACTCCATCGATGATCAGCGCAAACGACTGATTTACTCTGTGAATGAAAACGGCTGGAGCCGACCGCACTTCCTCGATGCTCAAACGCTCCAAAAACTCCCTCTCCCCTCGATCGAAGCCGATCAGCTTGGCATCGGCAATTTCTCCTTCAATGGCCGCTTCATCACCATGACAGTTGAAGTCGATGGAGGACCTGCATCTGTCTATCTGTACGATTTCGAAACCAAGTCATTCAATCCACGGATTTCTCCTCAAGCTCCAGAGATTGATACCCAGGGGTTTTCGGAAGCATCCCTTGAGCACTATACCGCTCGCGATGGAACAAAGATTCCAATGCTTGTTCGAAAGCCTGTGGTCTGCGCTGAACCATGTCCCGTCATCATCCACTTTCACGGCGGTCCAGAGGCCCAAAGCCGACCAGGATTTTCGGCCTTCTCACAGATCTTTGTTGATGCTGGATTTATCTTCGTTGAGCCCAATGTTCGAGGCAGTTCCGGATACGGCAAGGACTGGATTTCATCCGATGACGGAGCAAAAAGACTAGACGTGATTACCGACATTGAAGATGCATCTCTTTGGATTAAGAAAAACTGGAAGGCGGCAGACCGCGCTCCGAAGGTAGGCATCATGGGATACTCCTACGGGGGCTACTCCACATTGATGGGCATGACTCAGTTCGCAGAGAGCTTCGATGCAGGAGTGGCGCTCGTCGGGATGAGCAATCTTGTCAGCTTTTTGGAAAATACCGCACCCTATCGACGACACCTACGGATCTCCGAGTACGGGGACCCAGAGAAGGATCGCGAGGCGCTCATCAAACTTTCCCCCGTTACTTATGTCGATCGAGCCAAAAACCCGATCCTGATTATTCACGGCGTCTCAGACCCGAGAGTTCCTGCCGGTGAAGCCGTTCAGATCTATCAAAAACTCAAAGACCGCAATGTCGACGCCTCCCTGATCCTGATGTCAGATGAAGGTCATGGATCGGCATCGAGATCATCCCAGGCCCTCGAGATCGGCCATACAGTCGACTTCTTTTCAAGAAAGCTGCAGGGAAAGTAAGCCATCATCCGATTTTGAACTTTCCCAGCGGCTGGACAGAGGTCTACAGTAAAGGACGAAGGAGATTCTTATGAAGTCGATTATTTCTATGTTTGTTATCTTAACTGCACCCGCTTTTGTTTTTGCTGCCAAAGGCACAAGCTCAACGACAGCCCCAGCAGCGAAAGAGTCCGCTGCTCCTCAGACAAGGACCTTTGCGCTCAATGTGACAGGAATGACCTGTGGATCGTGCGCAGAAAAAGTTGAAGCGGCTCTGATGGGACTCGATGGAGTGACCGGCGTGAGCGTGAATCACGAAACGGGTCGTACCGTTGTGATGCTCAAAGCGAGCGCAACGGTCGGCGAGAAGGAAATCACTTCTGCGATTAAAAACGCCGGATATGACGTAAAGATCTAATGCATCTTGCTTCGGCAACTCCTCCCGAGTGGGTGGACGTCTGCCTCTCTGATTTTGATTCATTTTTAAGTGATCATGCAGCCTGTGAGCGGAAAGCTTCCGCCACAGCGCTCATGTTTGCTGTTCGATATCCTGACAAACATGAGTTAGTCGAAGCGATGATTCAGCATTCGCGCGAAGAGCTCATGCACTTTCATCAAGTGTGGCGAATCATGAGAAAGCGCGGCCTGAGTCTTCGCCCCGATGAAAAAACACTCTATGTCAACGAGATGCTCAAACTCATCCGAAACGGCCGCGAACATGACCTTCTTGATCGTCTTCTGGTTATCGGAGTTGTTGAAATGAGAGGACACGAGCGGTTTTTGATGATGGGGCAAAGACACCCCGATCAAGAAATGAAGGACTTCTACTCATCTTTGGCGCAAGCCGAGGAACGCCACTTTGACTTGTTTGAACGAATGGCAAAACTCTACTACCCAGCTGATGTTGTTGCCGAGCGACTCAAAGAAATTCTTCGCAAAGAATCAGAGATCATCTTGGGCGTTCCTTTACGCGCAACAGTGCACTAACATCGAGTTAAGGTCCGAATGCAGAGAAATCAGCTCAAGTACTTCGAAAGATATACGGACTTTGCCAGTATCAGCCGATGGAAGGCTGCCCTCGAGAAGGAAAACTATTCTCACCTATGCGTTGTTCCAGCTCGCTGCGAGCGCTCAACGCTTCCCCATCTTCTTGAGAGTTTTACCACGGCGGCCACCCAGTTCCGCCCCCTTTTGATTCTTGTCCTCAACTCAACGAGTGAAGCGAGTGAATGGGAAAGAGCCGAACAGAGCGACACCTGGACTTTTCTCACAACGACTCTCACAATTTCTTGCGAACTGGCTGACGCTACCTTGCTCACATCGGGCTCCTTTGATGTGTTTGTTATCGACCGATTCTCATCCGCTCACAGCCTTCCTCCAGGGAAAGGTGTCGGGACCGCTCGAAAGATTGGATGTGATTTGGCTGCATGGCTGCGAACAAATCAAATTTCGAAATCAAATCTTTTACTCTCGACAGACGCTGATGCGATTCTGCCTTCGGACTATTTTTCAGCCCTCAGCACTGTCTCGACCGATACCGCGCTGGCCTATTATTCCTTCTCTCATCGCCTCGAGGGAAGTCGAGAACAACAGAATGCCATGCGAATGTATGAACTGTGGATGCGTCATTACACAGAGGGACTCGAGCGTGCGCGCTCCCCGTTTGCGGTTCCAGCTCTCGGAAGCATCTACGCGATCAACTCAAGCGCATATATTCAAGCCCGAGGATTCTCTGAACGACTCGCCGGAGAAGATTTCTATCTCATGAACAAGCTGCTGAAACTTGGCCGTGCACAACAAATCCATACTCAATCTCCCCTCCAACTTTCTGGCCGAGTATCTCATCGTACTCCTTTCGGGACGGGTCCCAGTGTTGGCAAATGGCTTTTGAGTCAGAACATTTTTGAGGAAAAGCTTTTCTACAATCCTCAGTGCTTCGATGTACTCGGCTCTTTTCTGAGCGGAGATCTGACGACACACGCCGACTTGCTCCCTCCATCTGCCGTCGCTCTCAGCGAGAACCACAACAGGCCCATGAGCTTTCATGAGCAGTTTGATGCCCTCCGGACCCTTCAGTTTATTCACTATCTTCGAGATCATCACCTTCCAAACCTCAGTCATCGGGAGCTTCAGCAAAGACTCCAAGCGGCTTAACGTAAGCTTTAAACCGCTTATATTCAGGGTTTGACCCCCTAGATTTTTTCCCCAGATCGCCTAGATTGGGGCCATGGCAGAGACAGTTATTGTGAATCTGGAGTTTACTCCCAATCCCGACACACTCAAATATTCGACGAATATGATCCTGATTCCACAGGGAGCCATCAACTTTGTCAGTCGAGAGGCAGCTCGCGGCAAATCCCTGTTGGCTGAAGAACTTTTTAATCTTCCGGAAGTCTCCGCCATTATGCTCGGCAAAGACTTCGTCACTCTGACAGTAAAGAATCAAGAAAAGCTCATGGAGTTGAACGAAGTGATCATCAAAACGATCAAAGATTTCCTTGAATCAGGTCGGCAGGTAGCTATGCCACAGGAGCGCTCCGCAACCCCTCTCAATGAGATTGAAAGAAAGATCGTTGAAATTCTCGACAACGAAGTTCGGCCAGCAGTTGCCATGGATGGTGGCGATATTAGCTTCGAAAAATTTGAAGACGGTTTTGTTTATCTGAAAATGCAAGGGTCCTGCTCGGGATGCCCCTCTTCACTCATGACGTTGAAAATGGGAGTGGAAACAAAGCTTCGAGAAGCTATTCCTGAGGTTCAAGAAGTGATCCCTGTTTAGGGACACCCAAGTTAGAAATATAAATAGATTGGGTTTATATTGAGTTGAGCTTTGGCCCATCGATTGCGGCCCTAAGCCATTGATAATACTTGTATAACTGCGCTCGTTCGAGGCTCAAGACCGCGCCAAAGGATTTCGTGCGTTTTTGTAAACCTCTGCTATAAATCTGTCCTCGTATGAAACTGGTCGTTTTGGTTAGCGGTGGACTTGATTCATCCACTCTTATTTATGACTTAAAGAAGCAGGGCCACGAAGTTGCCGGTCTTAGTATTCTTTATGGCCAGCGACATGACAAAGAGATTAACGCCGCCCGTCTGATTTGTCAGGGCCTTGATGTTGAACATCAGATTGCTGACTTAAGTGGGATCCAACAGTTCTTGGCTGGCAGCTCTCAAACATCTTCCGACATTGAAGTCCCCGAGGGTCACTATACAGAAGAGTCCATGAAGCTCACGGTTGTTCCAAATCGGAACATGATTTTACTGTCCGTGGCCATGGGCTGGGCCATCAGCAAAAAGTTTGATGGAGTTGCCTATGCAGCTCACGGAGGCGATCACGCCATTTATCCTGACTGCCGACCCGAGTTTGTTCAAAAGATTTCCGAGATTGGAAAAATATGCGACTGGCATCAACTTGAAATCATCACTCCGTATGTTCGCTGGAGCAAATCTCAGATTGTTGCGCGTGGATCTGAACTCAAAGTGCCCTTTGATCAGACTTGGAGTTGCTACAAGGGCCTTGATGCTCACTGTGGCAAGTGTGGAACCTGTGTCGAAAGACGCGAAGCCTTTGCCCTGGCGAGACTCATCGACCCCACAGTCTATGAGGGCGAGGAGGCAGCATGAGCTGGCGGCTTGAGAAGGAGTTTCGCTTTGAAGCTTCTCACCAACTTCCTCATCATGATGGAAAGTGCCAAAGACTTCATGGCCACTCCTGGGTAGGCCGACTTGTTTGCGAGGGCACTTCCTTACACGCCTCGGGCCCGAAAAAAGGGATGCTTATGGATTTTTCTGACATGAAGAAAGCAATTCATTCCTTAGTAGAGGAGTATCTGGACCATTGGCACCTCAATGATTCTCTCAAAATGGAAAGCCCCACTTCTGAGGAGGTAGCTCGGTGGATTTACAATCAAGTAAAGCCTCGCCTCCCCCAACTGACTGCCGTGATTCTGGAAGAAACCTGCACTTCTCGTTGTGAGTATCGTCCATGAGCAGAAGTACCTATCGAATCAATGAGTGGTTTTACTCTCTTCAAGGCGAAGGAGTCCGAGCCGGTACTGCGAATCTTTTTTTAAGATTTTCAGGGTGCAATTTGAAATGCACCAAAGAAGAGATGGGTTTTGATTGCGACACTGAATTTAGTTCGGGCAAGGATTGGACACTTTCCGAAATCATTCAGAATCTCAAAGAGACTGGCCCCCAGGCTGAGTGGGTGATTTTGACCGGTGGGGAACCCATGCTTCAAGTCGATGATGCTCTCATCGAAGGCCTTCATGGCGCTGGATTTAAGATTGCGATTGAGACCAACGGGACCAAACCAGTGAGCCCAAAGATTGACTGGATCTGCGTTTCCCCAAAAGGCGCTGAACACACTCTTCAGCAAAAGGTTGCTCATGAGCTCAAGTATGTGCGCTCCCATGGGCAAGGCATTCCGAAGCCCAGCATTGAGGCTCAGCACTACCTGATCAGCCCGGCTTTTGAGGCCGAAGGCCTACCCCGAAAGAACCTTGAATGGTGCGTTCAATTGGTCAAAGAAAACCCCCGCTGGAGGCTTTCCCTTCAGCTCCATAAGTTCATGAATATTCGATAGAAAACTCGGCTTTTTAGGCTTCACGCAAGGCTTAAGCTTTTGTAAGCCTTCGCTATGACTCGATTTGCCTTCTCACTGCTTGTTTTGTCTCTGATGACGCTGGCGGGATGCTCGCGATCCAACAATACCAACACTCTCACGATTTATTCATCGATGGATGAATCGATGACTCAAAAGCTCACTCAAGCCTTCAAAGAGGAAACGGGAATTCATGTTGAGTTTGTTCGCCTGACAACGGGTGAAGCGGCCGCTCGAATCGAGGCCGAAAAATCGAATCCACAAGCGAGTCTTTGGCTTGGCGGGGTGGGGCTTGGACACGGTGAGATCAAGGCCAAGGGGTTGAGCACTCCTTACACGTCTTCGGCAGCAGCCAAGATTCCTAAACAGTTCCGAGATCCTGAAAATTACTGGACTGGAATTTATACGGGCGTTCTAGTTTTTGTTTCCAATACGGATCAGTTGAAAAAGAAAAATCTCGAAGCTCCCACCAGTTGGAAGGCGCTGACTGAGCCACGCTTCAAGGGCCAGATTCAGTTACCAAATCCTGCGACATCAGGAACATCCTACAATCTCATCACGGCTCTTGTTCGAGCAGACGGAGAGGACAAGGCCTTTGATTATTTGAAAGCTCTCCACCAAAACGTTTCTCAATATACCAAGTCCGGAGCAGCTCCCACAAAGAACGTGGCCCTCGGAGAAAGCGTTGTTGCGGTTGGCTATCAGCACGACTCTGTTCGCTTGGCTGAGGAATCCAAAGCGCCCCTTTTGATTACTTATCCAACAGAAGGAACGGGGTTTGAGATTGCACCTATTTCCATGCTTAAAAATGGCACCACTCCTGAACTCGGCCATCAATTTTTCGATTGGATTTTTTCCCCAAAGGCTTCTCAAATCATGGCGGACTTTTACTACGTTCCCCTTCTGCGTGACGGAATCAAGATTCAAGAAAAGGCCCTTCCTCCTAAAGGTCTTAAGCTGATTGATGTGCCCGTCGATTGGGCCGGTGAGAACAAACAGCGCCTGATTGACCTCTGGAATGTGAAGATCAACACCTAAAAGAACGGCGCGATCCATGAAGAAAGATCCTTATGTTTTGATCGCCGCCAGTCTGCTGATTAGTCTTCTTCTGTTTTTTGTCGCATTCCCCCTATTCAAGACATTCGAGCTTTCAACCCTGGCTTCCTATGCTCAGATTTTTGAGCGCGAATGGCTGCGCCGAGCATTCCTCAACTCAATGATCCTCGGCGTTTTGTCGGCAACCGCAGCAACCGCTGTGGGATTTTTGTTTGCCTTTCTGGCCTGTCGCACATCGATCAAAGGGAAATGGCTTTTGAGATTCATGGCGACTCTTCCCATCATCTCTCCCCCCTTCATGCTGTCCCTGTCTGTCATCTTACTTTTTGGAAAGAACGGATTCGTCACGAGACAACTTGGGCTTGAAGATTTCTCAATTTATGGACTGCCAGCTCTTGTCTTGGTGCAAACGGTGTCCCTCTTTCCTCTTGCCTACCTCACCATCAGTGGAATTTTGCAAAGCATTGAAGGTGCTGTGGAGGATGCCGCATTGAATTTAGGAGCCTCTCGCTGGCGAACTTTTTTTGATGTGACACTTCCTCTGGCTTTGCCGGGGATTGTCTCAGCATGGCTTCTTTCCTTTGTTACATCGCTGGCAGACTTCGCTACCCCTCAAATGCTTTCCGGAAAGTTTGAAGTGCTTTCAACACAGGCCTATTTGCAATTCACGGGAACGGGGAATCAGTCGCTAGGCTCAGCATTTTCCAATCTCTTGTTGATACCCTGTGTATTCTTCTTTCTTTTGCAGAAGAACATTCTGAAGAAAAAATCCTATGTGACTGTCACCGGAAAGCCTCAACGAGTTGGTCGCGACCTCACAAACTCTTGGGCTCGACTAGGACTTGGAACAGTGGCCTATGCCATTTCGGCCTTCATTTTGGTTCTCTATGCCACAGTTCTAGCAGGCTGTTTCACAAAATCCTGGGGCATTGACTATACGTTGAGCCTTGAGAACTTTGAGTACGTCTTTAATGTCGGCTGGGACTCCATCAAAGACACAACATTCATGGCCGCAGTTGCCACTCCCGTCGCATCGATCCTGGGACTTGTTGCTGCGTTTTTGATTGCTCGAAAGGTCTTTTGGGGAAAACGATTTTTGGATCTTCTTGCAATGCTCCCCCTTGCTCTCCCCGGCACCGCTATTGGTATTGGATACGTCCTTGCGTTTAATCCAGAGCCGTTTCGACTTTCGGGAACAGCATGGATCATCATCATCTCCTTTGTGTTTCGAAATCTTCCTGTGGCACTTGAATCCGCCAAGGCCTCTCTGCTTCAGATAGACAAATCCATTGAGGAGGCTGCAACCAATTTGGGTGCTTCGAGCCTGAGAGTGTTCATCGAGATCACTCTGCCCCTGATCAAGCCTGCTATTTTTACAGGCATGGCCTATGTTTTTGTTCACTGCATGACGGCTGTTTCCGCGGTGATCTTTTTGACCTCAGCCAGCTGGAACCACATGACCGTCTTGATTCTCAACCAAACAGAGATTCTGCGATTTAGTGCGGCGGCAGTCTTGTGCCTGGTCCTCATTGTTATTGTTTTGACTGCCTTTGCCATCCTGAAATGGATTCTCGGAAGAAACCCTCTCCAAAAGGAGATTGTCACATGAGCTCGCAAGTATCTTTTCAAAACATCCGAAAGGTTTTTAAAGACTCTCATTCTCAAAAGGATGTCGTCGCAGTGGACGACTTTAGCATCGACCTCAAGCCTGGCGAACTTCTCACCTTGTTGGGACCGTCCGGCTGCGGAAAGACGACTGTCCTTCGAATGCTGGCAGGATTTGAAAATCCGTCGGCTGGGGATATTTTTCTCGATGGAAAAAAAATCACCCATCTTCTGCCCAACCAAAGAAACTCAGCGATGGTCTTTCAGTCCTACGCGCTGTTTCCGCATATGAACGTTCAGAGCAATATCAAGTATGGTCTAAAGCTCAGAAAGCTGCCCCCCGATGAGATGTTGAAGCGATACCAAAAAATCATCGATATTGTAGGCCTTCGAGGCTACGAGAATCGTCGCCCCAACGAGCTCTCCGGTGGTCAACAACAGCGGGTGGCACTCGCCCGCGCTCTCGTTGTTGAGCCCTCGCTACTTTTGTTTGATGAGCCACTCTCTAATCTGGATGCTAAACTCCGGGAGTCTATGCGGGTTGAGATCCGTCGAATTCAAACGAGACTTTCGATCACGTCGTTTTATGTGACTCATGACCAGCAAGAGGCCATGAGCTTGTCAGATCGAATTGTTGTGATGAATAAGGGACGAATTGAGCAAATTGGTAGTCCGCAGGAGATTTACCATGCACCAAAGACCCAGTTTGTCGCTGACTTCATGGGAGTCACAAACTTTTTTGAGGCAGAAGTCACCGGAGAAACTGCTTCACACTTTCGTGCTTTGACGGCTGGATTTGAGATTGAGATCCCAAAACGAGGGGACTTCCCAAGCCCCTCTGGAAAGACGATCACCATTCTTGCAAGACCTGAAGAGATTGCGCTCGATCAAACATCTGCAATCAAGGCAGAGATTCAGGAAGCCAATTATCTTGGCGAGCGCTGGGAGATTCAGCTGAAAATGAAAAATGGCATTAAGATTGTCTCTCGTTTTGCGGCGGATCCCATGGCGGGCCGCCCCGCCGAGGGCCAGGTTGTAGGTATTCGGTTTAACCAAAACAAAATTACGTATCTTGCCGCTTAAGCCAGACGACATAGTTGGACGAGCTGTCGATTGCGATCAACTTGAGAAGCTTCTGAGAATCAATCAGAGACTGAAGGCTCTCTTCATCATACGTTTGAACCACAGGATTTAGAAGTGCATCGGCGATTCCAGCAGACTGCGCAAGGTCACCTGTTCGAGGGACACTTCTCTGCGCGATGAGTGCCTTGATCTCACGCATTGATTTCATTTTCTTTGTGAGAACCTCTGATCTCAGCGCCTCAATCTGTGCCCGGGATTGCCGCGAGTAAACCATGAGACGCAGAACGCCTCCAGGGCGAAGTGCTCGAGCGAGCTTCTCGAGCGAAAGCTGTGGGGAGAACGTATGATGAATCACACCATAGCAATCGATCGCATCAAACGAATCTGTGTAGTGAGAGACCATGATGTCCTCTTGAAGAACTCGAACATTGTGAATGCCGTGCAACCAGAGCCGAAGCCGAAGTCTTCTTAAGGCTGAAGAAGACAAATCAGTCGCAAGGAATGAGATCCGTGGGTTTCTTCGACCAAACATCAGGGGAGCAATCGTTCCGCAACCTGCGATCCAAACATCTCGGGCAGGCCGAATCAACGGCCAAGAGGACAAATCAACACTTGCTAACTGCCCCCACCCTCCAAGACCAAAGAGCGGATAAGAGGGATACGGATACTTTTCATAATGATCGGCAATCTGCTGATGATACGGTGAAATCATGACAGCCTTGGCTTAAAATCCGCGACGCTTCGAAATGCTGAGTTGTACGCCGTGATGATGGAGCCGCCCGTCTTGCCTGCGACCAAATCTCCAATGAGATAAAGATTGGGGATATTAGTAGCGCCTGATTCGGAATAAATGGGCCAATCGCTTTTGCAATCAACTCCTGCCGTTCGTAGAAAATTGATCGGCGTCGTTCCTCCGATAGCAAAGACCACTCGATCGAAGATCTCATGAGGCATCTTCGTTTCATCCTTGAACAAAACCTTGGGTCGACCATCAACATCCTCAATCCCCACCGTCTCAACACCCAAGCAAAGCCTAGCTCGCTTTGAATCAACCAGCTTCATCAAAGCCTTTTGGTTTGTCTCCATCATACGAGAAAGATCATTGCCTCGGCAGACAAGGGTCACATCATTGCGCTCGTCCGCGAGAACTTGGCAATACTCACTGGATGTATCCCCGCCTCCAACCACTAGGATTTTTTGACCCTCTAGTTTCTGAGAGGTGACATCAAAGAGGACCTGATTTCGAAGGCTAGTCGGTATCTTATAGGCGGGCTTATTTGGCCGACCCAAAATGCCTATGCCAATGCAGACAACATCTGAAGAAAGGACCTGCTGCCCCACTAAGGTTCTCAAAACTCCTGCCTCAAAACTTACCTTAAAAGCCTCCGCCTTATACCTTACCCGCAGCTTGTAACGAGCAATCAACTCTTCAAAATAAGTGAGAGTTTGCGGTTTGGTGAGATCCGGAAAGACAGGCAAATGCCCGTGAGTAACGGTAGGAAGTCCCTTGTAGTTGGCCAAGGTCATTTTCTTATCTGGATAAAACTTACGAATGGCGTCGGCGCAGCTTTCGCCCTTCTCCAAAATTAGAACATCTTCAGGAGAAAGACCGCCTTCGACGCATTCGACGCCAACCGCAATCCCCGCCGGACCACCTCCAATCACGATGACCTTGAAGTGATTTCCCACCCCAAAAAGGTATCAGGAATCCAGAAATTTATCGATTAGAGCCTACGAATCCGTTTAAGTTTTTCGAATGAAGGCACTTCTCATGATTGTCAGTTCACTCATTATTTCTGCGTGCGGACTCAAAGAGGCCAAGCTTCGCGACGAGCAGAACATCAAGAAGTTGATTACGGAGCGGGGCCCCGAACTCAACAAATGCTATGAAGCGGCGCTCAAAAAAAATTCCAAGCTTGAATCAGGATCTATCACAGTGCGCGCTGATCAACACATTGACGGCTCACTTCATTCCACTCGTCTCATCAAAGGTTTCTCTGCCTCCAATGAGATTCTCGATTGCGTGACTGAACAAGTGAATTCTTGGAAGACGGAAGCCCCATCCACGCGCGGGCCTGTTACCATCACATGGAATTTCAGCAACCAATCACGATTTGCATCTGAATCCCGAAATGATTTTGAAGCCAAGTTCAAACAGCACGAAGAGGATTTCAAGAACTGCTACAAACAGTATGTCAGTGCTGAGAAGAGCCCGGAATGGGGCAAGATCAGATTCGCCTTTGTTCGAAACCAAAACGGGAAAGTCGATGGCCTCAAAAAACTCGAGGGCTTTCGAGGATCAGATCAGGTTTTTCAGTGTATGAGTCGAATCATGGGATCTTGGCAACTAGCCGAGAGCGACTCAAATCAAAATATGACTTGGTCTTATCAATTTCATCCCGATTTCAACTAAGTCTCTAGTTGAGAGGTCGAAGCTCTGCATCGGCTTCTTCGTAGTGGCGCTCAGTCTTTGGGCAGATCCATTTCTTGTCGGCGCTGCTCTTGATGAGTCGAACACCATACTCGCCCATCCATCCAATCTGCCGAGCAGGATTGCCCACGATGAGCGCGTACGGCTTCACATCCTTTGTGACAACTGCTCCAGCTCCCACAAAAGCGTACTCACCAATTGTCACTCCACAGACAACGGTGCAATTGGCTCCAAGTGTTGCTCCCTTTTTGACGTGGGTCTTCAGAAACTCATCTCTTCGAACAACTTCAGAGCGTGGATTAATAACATTGGTAAAAACCATGCTGGGGCCACAAAAGACATGATCCTCGAGTGTGACCCCTTCATAGATGGAAACATTGTTTTGAATCTTCACATTGTTGCCTATTTCAACATGTGGGCCCACGAATACATTTTGACCGAGCACACAACCCTCTCCGATTCGAGCCGATCCGCAAACATGGACAAAGTGCCAAACTTTGGAGCCTCGTCCAATCTTCGCCCCAGCATCCACAATCGCTGAGGGATGAATCGTCACTTCCGGAAAACTAGTACTCAAGAGGCAAGCTCACTTTCCGACCGTCTCGAGCTGAAAGATAAGAAGCAATCAAAAGCTCCAGGGAGCGCAACCCCTCTCGACCATCCGTCAGAGGCGCTTCTTCACCGCGCAGCGACCGAATCACATTTCCGTAATACGGAGTATGACCCTTTCCATAAACAGATTGTATTTGATAATTCACTTCCTGAATTTTTTTGTCTTCATCCCGCGCATCCGCAAACTCCCAATGTTTTATCTCATTGAGCGCCTGTCCACCCACGCGAACGGTTCCCTTTTCGCCGATAATAGTAATCGAACCTTCAAAGTTCTGTTTGTAGGTGAGCATAGTGACATTGGCCGATCCCAAAGCCCCAGATCTCCACTTCACTTGCATGATCGCCGTATCTTCAACTTCGATATCTCGAGCCAGCGTTGCAATCGAAGACTGAACCGACTCCACGGGACCAATCAACCAGTCCATCAAATCAATATAGTGGCTGGCCTGATTCATCAATGCCCCGCCATCAAACTCCCAAGTGCCTCTCCAGCGAGCACTGTCATAGTACTCTTGGGGGCGGGACCAAAAGACATTCACGGTGACCATAAAAATTCGCCCAAACCTCTTTTGATCAATCGCCTTTCGAACCAATTGAAGAGTGGGGTTGAGGCGATTCTGCTTCACCACAAACAAATGCACCTTGGCGTTGTCACAAGCCTCGACCATTTTCAAACCGTCTTGCCATCGAGTAGCCATCGGCTTTTCCGTCAACACATGCCGACCGGCCTTGGCGATCTCAATGGCCTGCTGAGAGTGAAGACCACTCGGAGTGGCCAAAACGACAACATCGGGCTGTGAGCCTGACAAAAGCTCTCCAAGATCTCGATATCCCTTAACATTCAAGCTCTGGGCCGTTTTTTCCAAAATAGCTGAGTCGACATCACAAACCGACACGAGCTCACAATCGGAGCTGTGGGCCTTGATGGCTTCAAAGTGGTTCTTCGATATGCGACCACAACCGGCCAATGAAAATCGAATCTTGCGCCCAGTAATACGATGAGAGATCGAATGCATAAGGGACTTTGACTCTACAATCTTTCGCGAGAGGAATTAAGAAAAATAGAGCCCTAGCCTGCCCCCAAAATGGGGAATTTTAGCTTTCCCGGCCCCCAGGAAGCGTGAGATAGTGGGTCGGGAATTGAGGCAATGACACTGTATTTGAGCCTTTTGTTGATGCTTTTGGGTGCCGTCGGACTGGCCGCGGTTCTACCCTTTCAGCTCATTCCGCGGATCATTCGCAGGGCCCCCGAATGGGGAATTTTGGACTATCCCGACAGCCGCAAACCCCATGTCAAACCCACCCCTAGGCTCGGCGGCCTCAGCATCATGCCCTCCATCTGGTTAAGCTGCTCGTTAGCACTGCTGCTCAGTAGCGCCTTTGACATTCATGCACTGAGTGCCAACCTGTTACTTTTTTCAAAATCCGTGATCGGCTTTTTGATCGGATCCACCGGAGTATTTCTTTTAGGAACAGTGGATGACTTTCGTCGCCTCTCGGCCGTACACAAACTCAGCGCTCAGGCCCTGATCGCCGCGATTGTTGTTCATTTTTTACCTGCTCCTCAAAGCGTGTTGGGTGTGGCGATCAATCCCTGGATGATTCAGGCAGCCTTTTTCACATGGCTGGTAGTCATCCCCAATTCCGTTAATCTTTTGGATGGCGTTGACGGCCTTACCTCCTCTGTTTGTAGCGTCTTTCTGATCGCGACTGCCTTAATGAGCTTCCTTGTTGGTGAATTTGGCTGGCTCCTTGTTTTGTTACCAGCACTAGCAAGCACTCTGAGCTTTTTGCGATTTAACTGGAGACCTGCAAAAATTTTTCTGGGCGATTCGGGTAGTTTGCTTCTCGGATTTTGCGTCGCCTATATGAGCCTCCTTCTGGCAACAACTCCCGCCTCAGGGGAGAACTGGAATCCGCTCATTAGCCTCAGCCTTTCTTTTGTGTGGGTTTTGGACACCGCCCTGGCCGTCATCAGACGCTACTGGGGACGAAAACCCTCCATCGAGATCCTGAGGCGACGATCTCGTGGGACCTATCTCAATTTGCAGCGAAACGCTCTGGCAAACATCGTCCGACCAGACCGAAAGCATTTGCATCATCGAATGCTGGATCGAGGCCTCTCAAGCCAGTCGATTTCGCTCACTCTATCTGGCATTTCTTTGAGCTTTTCCCTCATCGGGCTGGCCATCTGGTCTGAAGCTTATTTGAGCCATGCAACTTGGTCAGCCTCGATTGCTTCCATGGAGCTGTTCTTTGGTTTGAGCGGACTCGTTGGGCTTGCACTTCTGGCCGCTTATCCCATTCGAAGAGCAAAGCATTAAAGAATCATGCGCTCCCTCGTACTCAAACTGATGTTAGTCCTCACACCCCTAGCTTGGTCGACTCACTGTCATGCCTTCTCATTTCGAAATGCGCCAGTGCTTGCCGTGAGTATTCCGATTTTCTCTTTAGCTGCTGCTGTCTTTTTTACGGCAAGCAGAAAGGCTCCCGAGGTCAAAACCCAAGCCTCGCTTGATCTTGCCAAGAAAGTCTTTGAACACGACCTCCTCGTCACTCGCTCGACTCTCGTTTCAGAGGGAAGCAGCGAAGCTTTCAGTGCTCAATAGATTCGAGATACTTTTCGGCATCCATAGCTGCACGGCATCCGCTCCCTGCAGCAGTGATGGCCTGACGATAGCGGAAATCATGAACATCACCTGCTGAAAAGACGCCCGCGATCTTTGTTGCCGTGGTCTGAGGATCAACCACCAGATAGCCTGCTTCATTCATCTCAAGCTGGCCTTTAAAAATCTGAGTATTGGGCGTGTGTCCAATCGCGACAAACAAGCCCTGGACATTCAATGTTGTTCGCTCTTTTGATTTGAGATTCTCAAGAACGACTCGTTCTACGTTTTGTACGCCCTCGATATCACTGACCACACTATCCATAATCATTTCGATCTTTGGATTTTTCTTCGCTCGATCCACCATGATCTTGGAAGCTCTAAAGGAATCTCGCCGATGGACGAGATAAACTTTTTTGCAGAATCGGGTCAGGAAGTTCGCTTCTTCCATGGCGGAATCCCCACCTCCCACCACGATAACATCCTGATTTCGGTAGAAGGCTCCGTCGCAAGTTGCGCAGGTGCTTACACCTCGACCCTTAAACTTTTTCTCGGCTTCAATATCCAACCACTTAGCAGAGGCTCCCGACGCCACAATCACTGAGTCCGCCGAAACCTCCTTCTCACCCAAGAAGAGCTTCATGGGTTTTGACTTCAACTCAACCCTCGTGACAATGCCCGAAACAAAATCAGCGCCAAATCGCTTCGCTTGAGCCTTAAATCGATCCATCAACTCAGGCCCCATGACTCCCTCGGGGAATCCCGGAAAGTTCTCAACCTCCGTTGTTAAGGTCAGCTGCCCACCAGGTTCCATTCCCTCAATCACCAAAGGCTTCAAGTTAGCGCGAGCAGCGTAAATGGCCGCCGTCAGGCCGGCCGGTCCAGATCCAATAATAACGAGTTTGTGATGCGACATAGGCCCCAAGTTGCTGGATCTTCAGGGCTCTGACAACTGCTCGTTTTCTACTTTCCTTCAGACGGACTTGATAATAAAAAAGGGGCCATGGCTGATCCCGCAAATAAGTATCCCGACAATGTGCCCGGAAAATGGTATGTGGATACTCAATGCATCCTTTGCAGCCTCTGCTCAGAGCTCGCCCCAGCGAACTTTAAGGAAGCCGACACGGGAGATCATGACTTCGTCTACAAACAACCGGAAACTCCCGAAGAAGAAGCCAAGTGTCAGGAAGCGATGGAGCAGTGTCCGGTTGAAGCTATTGGAAACGACGGATAATTTTTGATTACATCTCAAAGTTGTTGAGTGCAGACTTAAAGAATGTCCTCATCAGATGGCTTGAGTCTCTTTGACTCCATTGTTTTGGGAATCGTTCAGGGCTTGACGGAGTTCTTTCCGGTTTCTAGCGATGGACACCTCTCCGTGTTTCAGCATCTTCTGGGCTATCACAAGGAAAATCTCACCTTCGATGTCCTTCTCCACGCGGGAACATTGGGTGCTCTTGTCCTTGTGTTTCGCAAAGAAACTCTTCATTTGATTCAGCAAACGACTCAACTATTCAAAACTCTGATCCATGAACGAAGCCTTCGGCTCTTATTGAAACCCAAAGAAACTGAGCGACCCACTCTCTACATTTGGTGGGTCACGTTTATCACGGGAGTCTTCGGGCTCATGCTCGAAGAGGTCGCGACAGCCTCAGGCCAATCCATTCTTGCGACCGGATTTGGATTTTTAATCACCGCTTCTTTTTTGCTATGGGCGAGTAGCCAAGACAGCCAAACAAAAAGCCCCGCTCAACAACCCTGGGTCTTTGCGGTTCTCATTGCGCTCGCACAGTCATCTGCTCTTTTGAGCGGAGTGTCTCGATCGGGAATGACGATTTCAACCGCTCTTTTGTTAGGATGTCGAAGAGATGAAGCCGGGCGTTTCAGCTTTGTTGCAGCAATCCCTATTATTTTTTTGGCAGTTCTCTATGAGCTTCGAAAACTCGACATCTCTCAGACTCAAGAACTATCCATCATGCTGATTGGAGTTGCTGCGAGCTTTATCACGGGAGTGTTCGCCATCAAAGGCCTCATGGCCATGTTGACAAGACTCAGCCTTCGACCTTTTGCCTACTACTGCATCGCGCTCGGTCTTCTTTGCCTTACCTGGAGTTTTGCGGGACAATCAGTCTATGGCCGATGAATTGAGCTCATCAAGTTTAGCCTCACGCAGAAAATCAGAGCGGATCGACGCGCGAATCCTGGTTCAGCTGAGATCGGGTCAGGAGTTTGCCCAAGCCTACTCACAGAACATTTCTAAGGGCGGAATCTATCTCGAGACTTCTAATCTACCCGATCCGAATGCAACGATTGAGGTATCGTTTGATTTGTCGTCCCTCGCCGATTCGACTATTCCCCAAAGACTTGTTCTCACAGGAAAAGTAGTGCGGCTCATGACTATCCATGAGGGGGGCAAGCCTTTGCACAAAATCGCGATTCAGTTTGTTGATCTCGATCCATCCCTTCAATTGCAAATCGACACTCTCTACGATCGGCTCTCTCGAAACTAGGCCCGCTTGCTGATCAAGAATCCTGTAGGCTTCACATCTGCCAAGCTCAGCTCGCCCCGCTCATTGTAGCCAAGGTGAATATTTTCGATGTCCGTCTTCTGAAGTGCATACACTCGCTCTCGACCCAAGCGATCACGAATGATCAAAGAGCGAGGACTTTTTAGTTTTTGACTGAGTGCCCATTCAAACAGCAAATCCCATTTCATTTTGTCTGCCCTCCATTAGCAGTTAACCTTTGTTGGTTCTTAACTGATCCTCCAAAATCGTAAGATTCTCAAAAAGAGTGCTCGTGGCGCGGCTCAAACTTGGCTGCAACCTCAAAGGCAGTTTTTCAAACTGATGCAAATCCCCGAGGCGCGCCCGCAAGTCTGAGTTGCGTAGAATTTCATAGGAGCGCTGGATACGCAAAAAATACTCCAGCTTTCCACCACGATCAGGATGAAACCGCATGGCTCGCTCGTGAAATGCATCACGAATCTCTTCTGCGCTTGCATCCCTTTGAATTCCGAGAAGCTCATAGGCAGTTTGCAATCCCATGAAGGACATCTATCGCAAGGAAGATGCCAAGAAGGGTCAAGCGCAGGCACTAGTAACTTCAGTTGACACGTGACCTCAGTTGCACAATCGAGCCATTTTCAGCGTGAACGAAGTTTCACAATCAGATTTTTGGTTTCCTGAAGGGGAAGGCCCACAACATTTGAAAGCGAACCTTCAAGGCGATCTACGAGGCTTAAAGCCTTGCCTTGAATTCCGTAGGCCCCGGCCTTATCACGCCACTCACCCGTTTTGAGGTAGGCGTTGATGTCAGCTTGGGCGAGTGCTCGGAATCGAACAAATGATGTCACAAGCGCCATTTTGGGCCTTTGATCGCTCCAGCCACAGCAAACAGCTGTAATCACTCGATGTTTACGGCCGGATAGCCGAGAAAGCATTTCCACAGCGTCAGCACGAGAAGAGGGCTTTCCCAAGATCCGAGATCCCAACACCACGATCGTATCTGCCGAAACGACGATTTTTGCTCCCCCTTGAAATTCTTTGCCAAATTGCAAAAGACAGGCGCGCCACTTATTGAGCGCTACTCGTTTAACATAAACGCGAGGCGACTCTGCTCTTCGAGGGCTTTCGTCTGTTTCGGGCACTCGTATGCTGAGAGCAAAATCATTTTTGAGCAGATCTCTTCGACGAGGACTTCCTGAAGCGAGAATAATTCTCTCGAGTGATTTTCGCTTCACTGATCAGCGTCTCGCTGAGGACGAGGACCAAACAAAGCTTCTCCGACGCGGATAATATTTGACCCCTCTTCGATCGCCATCTCAAAATCGGCACTCATCCCCATACTTAAGAGGCGAAACACGGAGGGATCAGGATGTTGCGGCTTAAGCTTCTCAAAGAAGTCTTTCATCTCTTTGAAATACTCACGCGCCTTGAGGGGATCTCTTGACTGCGGCGGGATTGTCATCAAGCCGACAACTTGAATTCCTTTGATCTGGTTGAAGCGACCAAAGAGATTCTCGATGATGGGCATCGGCAGACCAGACTTTTGTCTTTCACTCCCCTGGTTTACTTGAATCAGAATAGGCATGGGGCCGCGAGGCACTTCTAATGACTCCACAACTCGTCCAATTCTTTCGGCCAACTCAAGAGAGTCCACCGATCCGATCGAGCTCGCATAAGGAACTAGGTGCTTAATCTTGTTCGACTGAAGACGTCCGATGAAATGCCATCGAATGTTCGTATCCAAAGTGAGGGGCGCCTTAGTCAGCAGCTCCTGGGCATAGTTCTCACCCATATCGGTAACGCCCAACTCAGAGGCTTCTCGGATCTTGTTTAGACTTTGCGCTTTCGACGCTCCCATAATCACGACCTGAGTCTGACCGAAGGGTGAGCGCTTCATTGCCTGACGAACTCGGCGCAAAATGTCTTGATATCGTTCAGCAATCGTTGTCATCAATATGTAGTGAAAGTATCTCGTAAAAAGCTTTCGGCGAGCAAGTCGGTCTTCTTCGAATCCATTGGAGTCATTGTGAAGGAAAACGATCGAGAGGCTATACAGGCCCTCAAACGCATTCTTTCGACCCTTGAGGGATTTAAACGGGACTATCATTTCTACATCGAAAACAAGGCAGCGCGTCTAGCGGGGATCTCTAAACGCTCCTTTGTCAAACCTCTCGCCATGGATCGACTGGAAAAATCCGTTGATCTCTTGATTGCAATTGGAGGCGACGGAACAATCCTGCGCAGTGCCCGCCACCTTCTCTCAGGCAACTCCTGGCAAAAGTCCCTGATCCTGGGTGTCAACGCAGGCCATCTTGGCTTTCTCACATTCCTCAGTATGCAAGAGGCGGAGCGCTCCATTCGAATGCTTCTCCAAAATCCATCCAAAGCGCGGGTGGATCGTCGAAGCTGTCTTGAAGTGCAGGTTGAGCGCGGTGGTCGGGTTATCAAAACCTTTCATGCACTGAACGAGGCGGTTGTTAGCAAGGGCAGCCTGTCACGAATTTTTGAGTTACATGTCGAGATTGACGGCGAATTCCTCTCTTCCTATCGAGCCGACGGCCTGATTGTTTCAACTCCCACAGGATCAACCGCCTACAATTTGGCTGCGGGTGGATCCATCTTAGAACCAGCCGTGACTGCCCTTCAACTCACCCCCATTTGTCCCCAATCACTTTCGAACAAGCCTATTGTGGTTTCGGACATCCATCAGATTTGTTTGCGACTTGGAAAGCACTCAGCAGATGTCTTTTTGACCCTCGATGGACAAATGGGCTGTAAGGTCGGCGCCAACGATCGGCTGAAGATCACCAAATCCATCAAAAGTATCGGATTTGTCCAAACTCCAGACCAAAACGCAGCGCAGTATTTTCATTCTTTGCGTCAAAAGCTGAAGTGGGGCCTCGGTTCTCATTTGGCGTTTGGTCGAAGCACATGATAGTTTTACAATTAAGATTATGAAGGTTCGATCCTGCGCCATCTCTGATGTCGGCCGAAAAAGGCAAAAAAATGAAGATTCCTATCTCATCAACGATGAGCTTCAGCTGTTTATTGTTGCCGACGGAATGGGTGGACATGCAGGGGGAGAGTTCGCCTCTCGATTGGCCATCACCACTATCGAGGATGGCCTTCGGGGAAAGAAAGAGAGTGATCAAGGCGAAGATGTCATTCGCAAAGCAATCGTTGATGCGGGACTTAAGATTGTTTCGAAAGCTGATGAAGACCGAGCTCTTCGCGGGATGGGAACCACTGTCATTTGCCTTCACCTTGAACCCAAAAAAGCTATTTTAGCTCATGTCGGCGATTCAAGAGGCTATTTGTTTCGAGATGGAGTCTTAGAGCAAATCACCGACGATCACAGCTTGGTCAACGAGCAGGTAAAGAGCGGCTTGATCACCGCTGAGGAAGCCAAAACCCATCAGTTCAAGAACATCATTACCCGATCTGTTGGTGTGACTCCGGATGTTGAAGTTGATGTGATGACGAAAAAAGTGAAAGCAGGAGATGCTTTTCTACTTTGTTCAGATGGGCTCAGCAACCTCGTGGACCTCAGAGAAATGGAAGCTGAGCTTCGTGAGAAGGAACCTGTTCTTGCTGCCAAAGCAATGGTCGATCTTGCGAATAAGCGCGGTGGAGACGACAATATTACTCTTGTTCTGGCCGAAATCGTGGAGCTTTAAATGCTCAACAAACTGATTATCATCTCGGGGCTGTCTGGATCAGGGAAATCCTCTGCTCTTAATGCCTTCGAAGATCTCGATTTCTATGCGGTCGACAATCTGCCAATCAAACTTTTCGAAAAATTTTTGGAAGTTGTTGATGCGGGTTCAGGTGAGCTCTCAAAAGTAGCGATGGTCATGGATCTAAGAGATCGTGATTTTGCCGACACTTATCCCACCGTGTTTCGAAAAATTTTAAGTCGCTACAAGAATGTTGAGATTTTGTTTCTCGATGCCTCCGATGAAGTACTCACGCGAAGGTTTTCCGAAACCAGACGAAAACATCCTTTGTCTGCACAAAGTGTTGCTGAGGGGATCGCCGCCGAGAGAAAAATTTTGGGAGATCTCAAAGATCTCGCCACTGGACTCATCGATACCTCCGCCATGGATGTTCACTCTTTGAAGAAACGGATCATCGAGCAGTTCGGTACTCAAGGCGCTCAGCGCATGCAAGTGCGATTGATCTCTTTTGGCTTCAAATATGGGCCCCCCAAAAATGCCGATATGCTCATCGATGTTCGATTTCTCAGCAACCCCCACTTTGTCCCAGAGCTCAAAGACTTTACGGGCCTTGACGCGCAAGTAGCTGCCTACATTAAGGGTGATCCGGCCTGCTCGGAGTTCATCACCAAAACTGAGGAGTACTTGAAGTTTCTCATCCCGCACTATGCCAAAGAGGGTAAGTCCTATTTGACCATAGGCATTGGCTGCACAGGCGGCAAACATCGCTCCGTTTTTTTGGCTGAAGAGATGGCCCAGCATCTTAAGGCCCAACTCGAAGGGGCCTTTTCCATTACCGTTGAACACCAAGATCTACGGCTAAACCCTCGCCCCTAAAGAGCCGCATTCCCCACTAGACTAGCCCCCCCACCCCTCCTAAATTCTAGTTTAGAGGAGTTTTTCATGTTTACTGCAGGTAAGAACCGCCCATTCTTGTTCAGTTCGGAAAGTGTTACGGAAGGTCATCCAGACAAAATTGCCGATCAGATTTCTGATGCCATTTTGGACGCCATTCTCTCTCAAGATTCAAAGGCTCGAGTTGCCTGTGAGACGCTGGTGAATACTGGACTCGCCCTCATTTCGGGTGAGATCACCACGAGCTGTTATGTGCATATGCCTGACATTGTTCGAAAGACCATCCAACAAATCGGATACACAGATTCGTCAATGGGCTTTGATTACAAAACATGTGCTGTCATGACGTCGATTGATCGACAGAGCCCTGACATTGATATGGGCGTGACTGAAGGCGAAGGAATGTTCAAGGAACAAGGAGCCGGAGATCAAGGCATGATGTTTGGCTATGCGTGCAATGAAACTCCTAGTTTGATGCCAGCTCCGATCGAGTTTTCCCATCGCATTACAAAGCGGTTGGCCGAAGTAAGAAAGCAGGGTCTGGTGGACTTTCTGAGACCAGATGGAAAGGCTCAAGTCACCGTGAAGTACGAGAACCTAAAGCCTGTGGGTATTCACACAGTCGTTCTCTCCACTCAACATGATGAGAAAGTCAGCCATGCCAAGCTTTCAGAGGCCATGACCGAACTCGTGATCAAAAAAGTTTTGCCGGAAGAGCTGCTCTCCAAGGACACCCGCCTCTTGATTAATCCAACAGGTCGTTTTGTTGTGGGAGGTCCTCAGGGAGATTGCGGCCTTACTGGTCGAAAGATCATTGTCGATACCTACGGCGGCGCTGCCCCTCATGGTGGTGGAGCCTTCTCTGGGAAGGATCCCACCAAAGTTGATCGTTCAGCGGCTTATATGGCGCGCTATATTGCTAAGAATGTCGTGGCCTCAGGTGCAGCCGATCGCTGTACCTTTCAATTGGCGTATGCAATCGGCGTCGCAGAGCCCGTTTCAGCAACAGTTGATTGCGCTGGAACCAACAAAGTGTCCGAAGAAAACATCGAGGCTGCGATTCGCGAGGTCTTCGGAATGAAGCCAGCGCAAATCATCAAAACATTAGATCTCCAAAAACCCGTCTATTCAAAAACAGCGGCTTACGGTCACTTTGGACGCAATGAATTTAGTTGGGAAAAGACCGATCGGGCAGCCGATCTCAAACGATTGCTAAAGATTTAGGATGAGCTCAATGAAGAAATCAGGAGGAAGTATGTCAAAACCCGCAACAAAAATTTCTTTTGCCAAGAAAGACTACAGAGTTTGCCAAGCAGCAATGGATGATGCTCGGGAGTTTAAGCGGCTCGCCGAATGGGGCCGAAAGGAAATCGAGATTGCTGAAACCGAAATGCCCGGCCTCATGCAGCTTCGACGAGAGTATGGAAAGAAGAAGCCCCTGAAGGGTGCTCGCATCACTGGCTGCCTTCACATGACCATCCAAACGGCCGTACTGATTGAAACCTTGGTCGACCTTGGCGCAAAAGTACGCTGGTCCTCTTGCAATATTTTCTCCACCCAAGATCACGCCGCCGTGGCCATGGCAGCCGCTGGCATCCCCGTCTACGCATGGAAAGGGGAGACCAACGAAGAATACGATTGGTGTATTGAGCAAACGATTGAAGGCTGGGGCCCTGAGGGCTTTGATCTCATCTTGGATGATGGTGGTGACCTGACCAATATGGTTCACCTGCCGAAATACTCGCACCTGCTCAAAAAGTTGGTGGGTGTTTCCGAAGAAACCACTACGGGTGTTCATAATTTAGAAAAAATGCTCACTGAGGGACGACTGAAGATCCCAGCAATCAACGTGAATGATTCGGTGACGAAGAGCAAATTCGACAACCTGTACGGCTGCCGCGAATCTTTGGCAGACGGAATTAAGCGGGCAACTGATGTGATGCTTGCTGGCAAAGTGGTTGTGGTTGCAGGATACGGAGATGTGGGCAAGGGCTGCGCCAAGTCCATGGACTCATATGGCGCCCGAGTGTTGGTGACGGAGATCGATCCGATCTGCGCCCTTCAGGCGGCGATGGAAGGCTATGAAGTCACAACCATGGAAGAAGCTGCCTCAGTAGCTGACATTTTTGTCACGGCCAGCGGGTGCTGCGACGTCATCACTGAAAAGCACTTTAGTAAGATGAAGGACGGCGCCATTGTTTGTAATATCGGACACTTCGATATTGAGATTGATATGGCCTGGCTCAACGCCAATTCCAAGAAAGACCAAATCAAGCCACAAGTTGATAAACACACTCTGAAGAACGGACGAAATATTATCGTGTTGGCCGAAGGCCGTCTGGTCAACTTAGGCTGCGGTACGGGACATCCTTCATTTGTGATGAGCAACTCGTTTTGCAACCAAGTCATGGCTCAGATTGATTTGTGGGAAAACAAAACTAAATACAAAAAGGTCGCGGTCTACCGACTTCCCAAAGAGTTGGATGAAAAGGTCGCCGCGATGCACTTGGACAAGATTGGCGTCAAACTTACCAAGCTGACCTCAAAGCAAAGCAAGTACCTGGGCCTCGCCACTGATGGCCCATTTAAACCTGAACACTACAAGTATTAATCAACGAATCAGCCTTGCTGCAGTCCACTCAGGATGCAGCAAGGTTTTCTTGAAACCTCAGTTCGCTGATCTTCTAGAAATCTTTTTGAACCTTAAACACACCGGCCATCGCCCAATCGTCCTCTGATTTTTGATAGTGACGATTCCAAATTCGCTCAGCGCCAAGCGCGCCCCCCCAGATCAAACCTAGAGCCTTTTCACTTCTTGCCGCTTCTATGACACCACCCCACCGCCACTCAGCGGCTTCAAACCCTGGCTCATAATCAGTGATTGGAAAACCTTCGGGCTCAAAATATGCGCGCTGGTAATGAGAAAGCTCCTGACCATGAACAGCCAATCTGAGAAAGTGAACGCCGCTCTTTGGCTTCAATTCAAGATCAAGCGCTATCACTCGGGAATCTCTTCCCGAGTAAGCACCTAGCTCACGACCCCGATGGGAAAATCCAGAGGGCCACTTGCCGTGAAGATTGTACAAATTAGTGGCCCGCAGGTACTCCGCACGCAAAGTCGGATCCCATCTGCCATCGAGCTTCACTGCAGCACCTGCAACATAGGAGTAGCGATACTTAAAGGTCGCCTCCCAAAACCAAGATGACTTGAGATTCCCGCAGCAGTCTTCCAAGTGCTGCTCTGTGTACAACGTCAGAGGCATGCTTGTATCAAAGTGATATCGGACATCGAAGGCAAAAATACGATTGCTCGCACTCCCCGTTGCTAAACTCTCCGCACTCTCAGGACGAGCTCCCAAAAACTCGAGGAGCAAGTCCGTCCAGCTTTCATCATAGTCTTCTCCATCTCCGCCAACCTGATAGAGCAAAGACAGATTCGTTTCCCAGCGATCATTGGGCTTCCAACCCAGGCGCAATCCAAAAAAGTGATCGTGAGCCGGATTTCTTTCTCCATCCAAAGGAGCCCAAAAGATTTCCGAACGAAATTTTCCCCAACTGGACATGAATCCCGGGAGCTCAACGGGATCCGTTGCTAAGCGTACAGAATTAAGTGGAGTCGCATTGTAAGAGATCACGAGAGGTGAGACAAAAGACTGTCCCCAGTACATGGGAGTCCTCCCCACAGACAGTTTCACTCGATTGAATCGAGCCTCCACTGAAGCCTCCTCAAAATGATAATCGACCCGATCCGGCCCATTCCCAAGACCACCACCCACGCCGAGGCGAATCGAAAGCCAATCAAAGAGAGGTGTATCTGAGCGAACGAAACACCAAAGACTCTCTCCGGATCCAGGCTCGAAGCCCAAATGCTGACTAAAAAAAGTCGATGTTTGAATAGGCTTTGGAAGTGGCTGCGAGCGGATCTGATTTGTCAGCTCCTCGTGGTTCGAAAGCGAAAGACATTCCACAGAAGCGAGTCGCGAGGGGCTTTCAAGGCGGCGTGAATCGAAATGATATCCAAACCAATCAAGATTGAACTCTCGTGCCCGGAGATTTTTCACTGGCTCGGACAAAAAGAGTGCTTGAGCTGGGGATTCCTCAGTAACCAAAACTAATGCACAAAGTATCCACAGCAATCGAGCCAAGAAGGACATGAACTCAACCTAGCTGCTCTCCGAGCCCACTTCAAAGCGCGAAATCACTCGCCCATAGAGTTCGCGGTATGAGCCCACCATTCTCTCCAAGCTGAACCGGCTCAAGACGCTCTGACGAGCTCTTTCTCCGAGCGACTGGCGCTCTTCAGCACTCATTGCGAGAATCGCTTTAAGTGCCTTCGCCAAGGGCTCAGCCTGAGACGGCGGCACCACGGCTCCGCAGTCAGAAATCAATTCTCGTGTATCTCCCAAATCCGTTGCAACACAGGGGATCGCACAAGCCATGGCCTCACCGACCACGTTTGGAAACCCCTCATGACGAATCGAGGAAAGACAAAAAACATCCATCGCCGGTAGCAACTCAGCCACTCGCTCGCACGGACCTAGGGCCACCATGGAATCGAGCAAACCAAATCGCTCGGCCATTTCTCGAAAGCTTGGATGCTCTAGAGAGTAGCCTTTGCCAATCATCACGAGTTTTGAAGATGGAAATTCAGTGAGAACATCACGAAATGCCCGAAACAGAAAATCAATGCCCTTATCAGAGTGAAAGCGAGAAACGTGCCCTACTACCAGAGATGTGCTAGGCACTCCCCACTCTCTTCGAAACTTTTCTCGACGCTCCGAGGATGGAACAAACACATCAAAATTAAACCCATTTGAAATGACGGAAGCGTTAGCTGTCGAAAAACCCAGTTGGCTGTACCACCTAAGGCCCGCTTTCGAATTGTAGACAAGAGCGTTCACGCGCGGGGATACGCTTGCCAAAATCTTGAGAAGTATCCGAAGAAACGGCCGGCCCCGCAAAGCATGATTGGACTGACGAACCGCCCACACGCGCGGGATCTCTCGAGGCGCAAACAATGACAAGTACATCGCATGCCACATCCAAGCGTGTAACACTTGAGGGCGAAGCTGCCGAACGAGCTTCCCAAAACGAAGAGGTGCGAGAAGATAAGACCAGCGCCCGCTTCCCAAAACGCGAACATCAAGACCTTCACGGCGCAGTGACTGAAGCAAAATCCCACCGGTCAGAGCAACAATGATGGGATCATCGCCAGACGATTTCTGAGCTAAGGCCAGCCTTTGGAGCGCCTTTTCAGCCCCACCGACCTCCAAACTCACAATGATGTGCAAAATCCTCACTCAAAAACTCCCTGCAAGGCACTCTAGACCCCTTATATTCAGTCTTTAGGACCTTTAGATTCAAAAGAATACACTAGACCGCAGTTTTTGAATGGAGCAACTTTTCTTCATGGAAGTTCTAGTTATGGGGGCCGGCTACGTCGGTCTCGTTCAGGGGGCCGGTCTGGCCTCATCGGGTAATCATGTGACTCTAGTTGATGTCTCTAGGGAGCGTGTTCAGCTGCTTCGAGACGGCGGATGCCCTATCTATGAACCAGGGCTTCCCGAACTTCTACAAGACGGCCTCAAGCACGGCCGACTTCAGTTTTTTCACGTCGAGGATTCTGCCTTTAAGTCGGCAGTTGAAAAAGCCGAGGTTATCTTTTTAGCCGTTGGAACACCTGAGGGCAGCGACGGCCTACCCCAAATGGGATACTTGTTTTCAGCTGCTTCAATGCTGGTCAGCTCCGGAGCATCACTTGATCAGAAGGTCATCGTAGTCAAAAGTACTGTTCCAGTGGGCACTGGGGATGAGCTTGAGAAGAAGTTTTTGGAACAAGGCGCTCACCCTATTGTGGTTTCAAATCCTGAGTTTCTCAAACAAGGAGCTGCCGTTCAGGACTTCATGAAACCCGAGCGAGTGATCGTCGGAACTTCAAGTGATGAGGCCGCCAAAGTTTTACACTTCATTTACAAACCCTTTATGATGAAGCGCGATCGATACCTGGTCATGAGCAGGCGATCAGCTGAACTTGTGAAGTATGCTTGCAATGCATTTCTTGCGACAAAAATTTCATTCATTAACGAAATGTCTCGTCTCTCTGAACAGGTAGGCGCTGACATTCGACAGATTCGTGAAGGCATGATCACCGACTCTCGAATTGGAGATCAGTTCTTGTTCCCCGGTATTGGATACGGGGGAAGCTGCTTTCCTAAAGACACTCATGCACTCATTGCTCAGGGCCGCCGCTTCGACACTCCTCTCAAAATCATCCAGGCTGCTGATGATGTGAATGAATATCAAAAGCTTTGGAGCGTTCGACGGCTTCAAAAGATTTTTGGAGACTCACTCAAAAACAAGACCGTTGCCATCTGGGGTCTGGCTTTCAAGGCAAATACCGACGATCTTCGAGAAGCCCCATCTGTTTATGCGATCAACCGATTAGCTGAAATGGGTGTAAAGATTCGCGCTCATGATCCAGTGGCAATGACTCGCGCAAAGACCGAGCTTGCCCCTCATCTTAAGTCTGGAGCTCTGAGCTTGTTTGAAGACCCCTACGACGCCGTCAAAGGAGCGGATGCCCTCTTGGTTCTGACGGAGTGGCAAGCATTTCGATCGCCTACCTTCAAACGAATCAAAGAGTTGATGAGTGGAGAGCATCTGAT
>CAZZLQ010000018.1:0-2417 GCA_964655245.1 uncultured Bacteriovoracaceae bacterium
AGCTTGTCAGCAATTTATGAACTTGAGTAATGGTACAAAAACTCCCGGCCGGTCAAAGCTTATAGTTTCCTGATGGGGGAATTTGGGAGAAGATCAGAATCCCAACAGGCTGCGATCTGCCATTGATATCGCATTGTGCGAACCGCACCTCAGCGGAAGCGACACCAAATCCTTCGCGGACGGTGAGAATGGCTCCTGACAAATCTGGGAAGACCTCAAGCCCTATGAATTCTCTGAGTGAGACAACAACCACGGATCGATCAACAGACATGGGTTGATCAACATTGAACTCGACCACAGCTGTGGCATCTTCGTGGTAGGAAGGTAGATCGGCAAAGACATACCTTAAATGACCTCCACAGCCCCGGCTGCCGATGTTAAGTAGGCCGGGCGATTCACCTGCATCTCCGTTGCCGGATGTATCGGCAGGAGTATCTGGTTTGGGACTTATCGCAGCAGCGGCTAGAAAGCTTGTTGATACAAAGAACGCCAATGCGGCAACAGCAATCGACTGACTACCTAGACGCCCCCACATTCTTTTATTGTACGCGAGATGTCAGATCTTTAGAGTCACCGGCTAACACATTGAAACGGCTCATTTTTTTGATCGAGACGATCGATGATTTGGCGGGCTTGTTCTTTGACTGAGGCCTCAGACTTCTCGAGCGCTCTTTGGATGGCCTCTTGCTGATCCATCATCCATTTCTTCATCATTTCCTGAGCTGACTTTTTGAGCTTTTGAACTTCCTCGGAATACAACATGAAGTCGAGCTCATGAGCTTTGATTTGCTGCTCGAGTTTGCTGATTTGAGTTTTTGCTTTCTCAACTTCAGAAGCGCTCATCTCTTTGGACAAGCTCTCTTTGAGGCTTTGAATTTCTTTTTTTGCATTTTGTGCGGAGAGGATGATTTTCTGCGCTGAATTCTCATTCGCCTTCATCTCTTGATTGATTCGCGTCAGTTCCGAGCTGAGCTCTCGAACGTTTTTGAGATATTTCTCATCGTGTTCTGTGATTTCTTTCTGATCGAGGTCGATAATCCAAAAGTTAACGGGGCCCTCTGCACTAAAGTCTTGTTTGGTCGTTTTTGTCTCTTGGACGAACTCGGTGATGAGGTCATTCAGAACCGGTATCTGGATGTTTTGATTAATCTTGGCAGCTGTCGCCTCCACTTCGGATCGAAGCTGACCAGCAATCTCAGAAAGCTTTTCCATATTTTGGCTGAGCTTCTGAATGGCTTCTTTGTCATTCTCAAGAACCGCTTGTCGCATGGCTGCAAGCTCTGAATCGAGTTTCAGCTGGAGGAGCTGACCTTGTTGACTGAGTATGGCACTTGCCAAAACATCTCGCTGTGCCTGGCGAAATCCCTTCGATCCAACCTTCTCTGAAACGTTCATTTTGACCTTAAGGAGGGCCTGCTCAAACTCATCGCTAGCAGCCCAAAGAGTATTGATCGAAGTGAAAACACTCAAAACGAAAGACAAAGGAATCGTCAGAATCCATACCAACCGCATCATGGCCACTGAGGTTGCAGATTTTGTGCCAGGGTCTCCCGCGGAGATCTATGGCCTAATGAGCTGGAGGGGACTTTGAAGGTGGGGAGGCCGTGACTCATGGTGATGTCCCCAGCCTCCTCATCGCGCTGCGGCATGTCTGAAGAAAAAAACAGTTGATTGGCACTCGGGGCCATCTCGTAAAATCAAAGGATGAAAAATCTAGTAGCTGTTCTTGTATGTCTTGGTCTTGTTTCTGTCGGATGCTCCGGGAGTGGTGGAATCTCAGCCAATCGTCCCTCGGAAGTGTTTGGTGCATTTGATACTGCCGTAGCCTCGGTTGGTAACAACCTGGTGTCTTCGATCGGTACATCATCGATGATGTTTCGTGGCCCCCAGCTCATCAAATCCTCCACCATCGCAGAGCTTTGCGATGAAAATGGGCAGCCGCTCGATGGTGCAAGCATGATGAATGAGAGCGACGAGAGATATCCCGCTCGAGTTTTCCTTTGTAAGATCGGTTTCAACTCCGGAAGTCCCGATACAATTCAGGGATCATACGCTTCGCTTTCAGATATCTCATGTCTTCTGGAGCAAGAAGGAATTGAATACGACGGACAGGAAAGAACGATTACCGTCAATGTTGTTGATAGTGGCTGTTTCGAGGATACCTCAGAGATGCCAGAAGAGTTCGAAATCACGGTCACCGCTTCAAGTCCGGCAGCGTTCAACTCGAACTTTTCTAATGGAGTTGAGCTCACCATTGGCGTGTTTGGAACCTTCAAGATGGCTTTCAATGTGACTTCCGCCAATCAGTTTGAGTTTATGGCTTACGAGGATCAGTCAGCTATCAGTCCAAACAAGGATGGAGCTTATTTCGGTCGATTTGATGGACCCAGCGGCAAAATCTGGTTTGAAGCTCGGCA
>CAZZLQ010000018.1:2517-36623 GCA_964655245.1 uncultured Bacteriovoracaceae bacterium
GGGAACATTTACATTCCCCCTTGCCAGTGGGCATACGAGCAACGCTTCATGGCATACGACCATGGATGAGTTGACGTTTACATCAGTGACGATGGATGCAGATATTCCTTAGTGTCTACCATCTGAGCTCGGCGGCAAGTCCATTCGGAAGGGGGGCTAGCCGAAGATCGGCGTCTCGTTGATAAGGAGCTTGAAAGCGAGCTCTCAATCGAGGGACGCTTGCTCCAACGATGGAGCCTGTGATCGCTCCCACGAGGACATCGGTAAAGTAATGATGATCTGAGGCAACTCTAAGATACGCAGTTGTCGTCGCAAGCGAGATTCCCACGCTCCAAGTCCAAAATCGCAATGAGCTCTTAGTCATTTCAGCGTAAGTTCCCACTGCAACAGCCATCGCAAAGGCCACTGATGTGTGTCCTGAGAAGAATGAGGTGTTGTCACCGGGCTTCAGATTTTGCTGATCGCCAAAGCGAGCAGATGGCCGCTGTCGACCTGAAACAAACTGAATCGATTTGGCGATCACTTCAGCGGTTCCCGCAGCCTCGATCATGAGCATGGCGTCGATCCACGGCAGTCGGCCTTTTTGCTTTCGACTTTTTGAATCAAAATAGGAAAGTCCGAGTGTTGAAGCGGGAATCAAAGCATAGGCCGTGAGACTGCTCAGACGGTGCGCGCGTTCTGTCTTTGCCCACCGAATCTCATCTCTTATTTTTTCATCAATTGTCGGCGTTTCACACCATCGGCAATGAGAAGGAGCAAGCTGATCCTCCAGGAGGATCAGAGTGGCTGATCCGGCAAGGCCTAGCGTTAGCCAGGGAAGATCGATTTCAGATTGATAGCGAATGGGATCGTCTCCTAGCTCCTTGGCATGAAGAGGCCAATCGCACTCAAGGCCAAAAGTCGTAAGCGCGCAGAGGGAGAAAATCATGGATTGAGCGAGGTTCACTTTACATTCAGTTTAGGAATCTCTTAGTACTGAAAGAAAGGAGAATCTTTATGAAGTTGGCAATCGTGAGTTTTTCAATCGCATTTGTTTCGGCATCGGCACTGATCGCTGGTCCCAAGTGCACAACTGAGCCCAAGGCGAAGTGGCAAGATCAATTGGCCTTTCAAAAATCTCTGACGGATAAGGGCTATAAGATCAAAGAATTCAAAGTGACCGACGGCAATTGCTACGAGATCTATGGCTGGAATAAAGACGGCAAGAAAGTGGAGATTTATTTCAATCCCGTGACTGCTGCGATTATCAAAGAAGAGATCGATAGTTAATTTGTGCAGCCAGTGATTTGGGATCGAATGACTCGTCTCATCCATTGGGTGATTGCCGTTGCGGTGATCCTCAATCTTTGGGTGCTCGAAGAGGGTGACGATCCTCATCAAATCTCAGGCTACGTTGCTCTTGCAGCAACGAGTCTTCGAATCATTTGGGGATTTTGGGGAGGACCGCAGTCGCGGTTCTCCGCGTTCCCCGTTTCTTTTTTTCAATTGCGGACATTCATTCGAAATCGTGGGACTCAGAGCCCTGATGAGTTTCCAGGGCACAATCCCTTGGCATCTCTCGTCTATCTTGGTGTTTGGTTCTGTATTCTGGGTCTCGGACTTACTGGATTCATGATGGGGCTCGATGCTTTCTGGGGAGATGAAACTCTGGAGAGCATTCATGGAGCGATTGCAAACGTGATGCAAGGGCTTGTTGTTTTGCACCTCGTGGGAATCGTTTTTGATTCCGTGAAGTTTCGCCGAAGCACATGGCTCAGTATGTTCACGGGCCGTCGAGCTCCCAAAGTCTAGCGCGCCCAGATCTCCCAATGCCAAATCGATGGATCGGGAGAGTAGTCAGCTTCTTCCACGGTCAAAGAAGTGATGGGAACTTGCCAATCCAAGCCGGCCGGACCTCCGCCTGAGTACAGACACTCTACTCCCCAATGACTTACATAGCCGCGCATTCCTGGGAACCCCGGTAACGGATTGTTTTGAAAAGTGTTTGTGCAGGTGTTTCGCTTTGAACCGTTGATTGAAAGCCGGATCCAGTTGTCGGCAATGATTTGATTTCGATTGAGAACCGGAGTTCCGGTGGCATTGCCAGTGTAGGAGTACTCGGTGCATTGAGCATTGACGGGAGCTGGGTCGCCAGTACCGAGTGTAACAACCCCATTCCCACCTACGCAGTAAGCATCTGTAAGACTTTTGACTCGAAATTTGATTTGAGTGGCGGTTGCTGAGGGCCAGTTAAAAACACTCGTATCAATTCTTTGTCCAGAAAACGGACTCATCACCCGCAGATTGGTCAGTCCAGTGGAGGTGAGTGTGTACTCCGCACCCTCAGTATAGTTTGTTCCAGCAGCAACAAGCTGCCAAGTGTTGGCAGCACCGTTTGTCCCGTTTTGAATTACAGCACTGGTCCCAGCTCCACACGTCACTTGAGCTCCTCCACTCGGGTATTGAGCATTTGAAGGGACTGGAGTTATCGAGCAGCCCGCACCTGGAGGGCCTTGAATTCCCTGTGGCCCTTGAGGTCCCTCTGGACCTTGTGGGCCTACACTGCCCTCTGTTGTGCTAGACGCGGTGATTGTGCCCGAATCGGATTCGGGGCTGGTCTCAACTGTTGCGTCTTCGTAGCAAGATGTCAGAAAAAAGATCGTAAAGATTAAGGCTGTGAGGCGTTGAAAGGTCATGGCGAGCTCTCTCCAATCGAGTTCTCACGCCAATACGAGTAATGAGAGCACAATTGATGCCTAGTTTTTCCCCGTCAGATGCCCTTTAAAATCAGTTTTAGCCGTTGATACGCAACTTTTAGTGCGTTCTGCGCCATGGCACCGGGCAGGGACGCCATATCCCCAGGGAGGCTCTAAAACCAAATAAAATCTATTTAATAGGGTGATTTTTGGGTCCCGATTTTGCAGACTTTCAAGTGATGGTTGCAGGTCTTATTGTTTGGGGCGCCCTTATCTCGCTAACGCCGCTATGTTTCGAGCCCCCCACTCAAGAACTCAAAGAAACAACAGAAGAGTTTGGAAAGTTTAGAGACGAGTCTGTTCAAATCAAAACAGAAACAGCGCTTGGGACTTTTTCAATGGCCATCTCAGGAGTTAGTCTGGGGCAGGGAGCCGCCGGCAAGCTCGAGCTCGGAATGGCACACATTGCTGATTTTGGAGGAATCGTTCCGAAGCGAATTGAAATCACTCCCTTTCTTTATAATCAAGTCGGTGTGTCGGAGGAACAAGGTGTTGATCTCAGCCGGGATCAAGGTGCAGGGCTTAAGATTCAAATGGGAAACGCCGAGCGAGAATGGGCTGTCTACGTCAAAGGATCTGTCTCAGCTGATCAATGGCTAGCGTCTGATGCTGAGTCGGATTCTGTGGTGCCTGCGACCTTGAACTTTGGCTTAACCCGAAGTTTTGGTGCTGAAGATGCGGAGAGGCTCAAAAATCTAAACCGTCTTCGCCGCCTCAAGAAACCCGTTGTTGTAACTGTCGCCAATGAAGATTTTGATCGAGTAGCAGTAAGATCAAAGGAAGATATCCAGATGATTCATCGTGCCATCATGACGAACTATCTCCCCGAAGCTGTTGAGTATTGGCTGCAGCAAAACAAGGATTTTAAAAATGCAGAGCGCGAACTAGAAGAGTATCTCTCTTCTCCTCCCCGGATGTATGAGTTTTTGAGACGACAACTTGTGGAAGGCAGGCCTCTCTATGTAGAGTCTGCAGACCAGCGACAGATGATCATTCGTCCAACTCGTTATGGGCCGGGAGTTGTGGCCAAGAACTCGATTTTGTTTGATCCTAATCAGATGGTGATGGACTTCGCCACTTGGGTGGAAGTTGAGTCTAGTCGTCCTGAACGCCCAGACCCTTCATCACAGCCGAGCAGCCATCCAGCGGTCCTAAACTCGCCATGATCATTTGAGCGTGTTCACTCCACAGGCGCTCAAGACGTTTCCAATCCTGAGCGGAGACTGACTCTTTGAACTTGATCTCAAGATGTGGATTTGTTCGAAAGACCATCAGAACTTTTAAATCATCATCGAGAGCCGCCAAGATGGCAGGATGAACTGCTAGTTTGGGCGCTCGTCGAATGAGGGCAGCCCAAGTCGCTTCGGGAATATTTTTGATCTCATCCAGCGCGAGAGGGGGGTTTGTAATGAATGCCTGAACGGCCTCATCGCTGAGAGTCAGCAGAAGGGCCTCTTTTTGTTGAAAGCTTTTCAATCGTCGCAATCGCTCAGCAAGATAGTCTTGGTCGGCTTTGGCTAATAATGGAGCCAGCAGACTCAATCCAAAACAGACAAGACTCGAACAAATCAGGCTTTTCATCGCACCAAATCCTCGAGCATTTTGTATTCCAGATCGCCTAAGGGTTCAACACCCGTGATGTACTTAAGTGGTAGACCCAGTGGGGCTTGGATATAAAGGCCGTCGTCGTTACCCTCGGCCCGCTTGAGCTCGAATTCTTTGAGGAGATCGCTCGAAAAGCTCAAGATCACTCCTGATCGACTGCGGATCTGGGGTATCCAAGGGTTCAGGCCTTTGAGGAAATTCGTGGTGCGAATCCCTCGTGTGTCGGGATTATCAAAGCGGTTAAAGTCCTCAAGGCTTCCAATCAGGTCAGAGACAATAGCATGGGGAAGAGCTCGACCGTATTGCTTAAAGTAGAGTTCCTCCAGCATTGCTTCTTGCGCTCCGCGCGTGGCATACCAGCGAACCCCTTCGATCGCTTCATCAACGGTGACGGGCGCACCTAACTTACTTTCAAATCGGAAATTCGATGGGATGACTGTCTGAGCATCAGGATGAGTGGTGTTCGGAAAAAAGTAGATTCGCTTTTCATTTCCAGGGCTTCGTCCTGTCAAAAGCCTACCGTCTTGCTTAAGAGCGGACTGAATGGAGTGCATATTCGTTCCGTGTACCAGGAGGCTATCTTCCGACTGGATTCCTTTGACGAACGCTTCTCGAATCGCATCGCGGCAGATTGTTCGTGGAGATTTTTTGCTGGATTCGGCAAAAGCCCGCCCATCAAGGATGAGAAATCCTAAAAAGCTTAGAAACCCAAAGATGGCAGCCCCCTGCCGCACGCCCTCAAAAGTCGCAAAGGGCGTGCCAGGGGATTGGGGTTGGCTTGGGCTTAAAAGGCTCTAAATCGCTTTGGCGAAGGGCGGTGAGGGGGGATTCTGGGTCAGGCATTCCTCACCCAGGTAGAATATCTTGGTAAAGTCTGCTTCGGTGATGATGCCGACAAGTTTGTTGTCCCAGTCAACAACTGGGAGAGCTCCGCAGCGATTTTCAAACATTTTTTTGGCGGCCTCCTCCAGCGTCTCAGACTCGTTGGTTGTAAGCACATTCCAGATCATGACGTCTCTGACAGCGACATTCTGAAGATCGCCGTGCCCACGTTCATCGGGTGGAGAAGCCAAAGAAGACGCGAAATTATTCATCAGATCTCGATGACAGATCATTCCTTTGAGAACTCCTTGATCATCGATCACAGGAAGGTGTCGAAACTTTCTCCAGTCGGGCGAAGTCTCGAGAAGATCCAGATGATCGGAGTACTTGAGGCAGAGAACATTTCGTGTCATCAGGTGATAGACGCGCTTTCTTCTCCTCAGTGACTTGAAGTCACTGGGAGTCTTGTCGTGGTAATTGGTCTCCAGAAGAGTTATTGTCATAAAATACCTTTCTCTGGATATCCTTGGAAAAAACTGAACTTAGGTTTCGCCTTATGTTGGAAAAATGGCATTGAAGAGTTCTGTTCGAGACTCGACACCGCATTTTTGAAAGATGTTTGTCAGGTGGGCTTTGACTGTTCGGTCCGTGGTTTCCTCCACTGACGCAATCTCTTTATTGGCGAGGCCCTTAATCACAAGTCGAGTCACTTCCCGTTCTTTGGGTGTTAATGAGTTGATCTCCATGAAGCGTTCAAGCATTGAATGAAGTCCGCGGGGCTGTTCCCACATTGTTTTCAGAGCTGATGTCATTTGTTCAATGGGGAAGGGCTTCTCGAGAACATAGGATGTTCCGTTATTGACGGCCTCTTTCACAGTCGCAAGATCAGCTCGCGAGCTCATGAGGATGGTGGGGATTCCTGTGGGCTCAAGCTGTCGAATGAGTTCGAGTCCCTCAGCGGCATTGTTGGGGCTCAGATAAACATCCGTTATCAGCGCGTGGTAAGATTTCTGATTGGCAGCCTCAAGTGCCGAGGGAAGATCTTGCTTCCAGTCGCACTTAAGTCCAATTGAGTTCAAGGCCTCTTGAATCCAGCTGCCAACAATCGGATCGTCTTCGACAAGAAGAACTGTTCCTTGGAGTGAAGCGTTGGGGGTGGTTGTTGCCATCATGAGGGGTCTCCTTCAAGTTTAGATATAGTATAAGGTTTGTTTACATACGCCGAAACACTTTCGGCGCCTCTTGTGAGAGGACTCTTCGCAGGACTTTCACAAAAAGAGAATGAGTCCGAAGTCGAACGTCTTTGGTGGGACGACTCAAGTCGCAAGGCCAAAGCCAGATGTGAGTTTTGCGATCTTCTGCCAATACCCTGTCTTAAGAGGTAACGACATGGCATCAGTTTTCCAGTTCCCTTCCGATCGTATCTCACTTGTGAGACCTGCTTCGAATCGTTTTGTTGGCGATGACGTGCAGGAAGAAAGGAATCCCCCAATGGATATTCAGCAAAACGTCCTTGATCTATACACCATCGTCTCAGAGACGGACATACGGGGTAAGATCACTCATGCGAATCCTCAGTTCCTTGAGATATCAAAGTATCAATTGCAGGAAGTTTTGGGTCAGGATCATCGAATCCTAAGCTCCGGATTTCATCCCAAAAGTTTTTTTCGGGAGATGTGGGAGACTTTGTCTCAAGGCAAGGTTTGGACGGGCGAAGTAAGAAATCGAGCGAAGGATGGTTCTATCTTTTGGGTTCGCATGGTGATTAGTCCCATCGCGGGCCCTGATGGAAAGATTAAACGCTACCTTGCGATTCAAAGAGATGTCACAAAAGAAAAAGAACTTCAGGAGCGTGTTCAAGAGGCGGAGCTTCGCTATCGCGAGCTTCTCAATGAAGTCAATCTTATCGCGGTAGGTCTGGATGTAAGCGGCGAGGTTCGGTTTATGAATGCGGCTGCTGTTAGATTTTTTAATCATCAACCTGGCTCGCTCATTGGGAAGGATTGGTTCTCCGACGTCCTACCTGCCAAGGGATCCGATGTCGCTCTGCAAAGTTTTGCGCAAACGCTCTCATCGTTAAGGACGTCAATACCTTTTGAGATTCAAGTCGATAACGGCTTTGCTGAACAAAGAACAATTCGGATGAAGAATACACCGTTTCGAGATGTGCATGGTGATTTAGCGGGGGTCACAGTTATTGGTGAGGATATCACTGAAGCGAGACGAAGCGAGCTCGAGATTCAGCGGCTCAAAGATCAAGCAGAAAAACGACGTGAGGATTTGATTGGATTTATCTCCCATGAGCTTCGAAGCCCCGTTGCTTCTATTCTTGTGGGCATCGATTTGCTTCATCGTTTTTCAGAAACCGGATCCATGCTGGATGCTTCGCTTTCTCCTCAAGAGGTTTTAGACCGCATGAAAATGTATGCCGAAAAGATCTTGCGAGTGAGTCGAGATTTTTTGGAGGTGCGTTCCCGCTCCAGCGGAACCATGTCGTATTCACTTAAGCCCACAGCTCTGTCAGATGTTTTAGACCGAGTTTGTCTTTCCTTTAAGGAGGAGTTGATGAATCGACCCTCGATTCAGGTGATTCGAGAAGATTCATCGGATGGACTTCTGGGAATGTGGGATGACAATCGTCTTGAGCAGGTCTTCTCAAACATTGTTTCAAACGCAATCAAATACTCGAAGCCCGAGGGAGGGCCGATTCGTCTCCGATCTGAGAGGAAGAACGGCTGCGCTCTAGTCTCCATTCAGGATTCAGGAATTGGGATTCCCAAAGAGGATCTCGATCAGATTTTTAACTCTTTTGTCAGGGCTGAAAACGTTCAGAGCATGCCGATTGAGGGTTTTGGTTTAGGGCTCAAGATTGCCAAAGACATTGTGGATTTTCATGGAGGAAAAATTTGGGCTGATTCAAAGCTTGGTGAAGGTTCAACGTTTTTTGTGGAGCTCCCACTTTCTCAATAGAAAAGGCGGCGCGTGTTTCATCGCCGCCTTTTCTCAAGTTGCGAGATTTCTGACGCCGTCAGACTCGCTGAACGGGAATATGTTTGATATTCTTCACAGCTTCAGGAGTTTTCGGAATTTCCACCATCAGGACTCCATTCTTGAGAGTCGCTTTGATTTTGGATTCATCAATTTGCGAGTCAAATGGAACCGATCGAAAGAACGATCCGTAAGATCGCTCCATGGTCAGAAAGCCGTTGTCCTTTTCTTCTTTGGAAATATCCTTCTCACCTTTAATCGTGAGGTTTCCATCGGAAACAGCAATCTCCAAATTTTTCTCCTCAACTCCAGGGACTTCCATGCTGATCTTGTAAGACTTGTCCGTCTCAGACACGTTCATCGCTGGGGATGAAACTGATGGGAATGTTCTGAGTTCCGAGCTCATTGCGATGGGGCTCGATGAAAGAAAATCATCAAAGAGTCGATTGAGTTGGCGTCGAAAGGGATGAAAGAGTTCGTCCGTTCGGCGGCTGAGACTTGATTCGGGGGACTTGAGTGAAATGAGGGCCATAAAATTCTCCTTATAAGTGGTTGTTATCAAAATGACAGAGCCCCCGATTCCCGGAGGCTCTGGTTCGGGAGAGATGTTGATTTCTCAACAGGTCAACCTCCGAACATCCTCAAGTTAGATCGATCCCATCTCGCTTCCTATTGTCCGGAGGGAGGCGCACTCTAGGGTAATAGGATCACACTCGGAATGATCATAGAGATGTCTTCATGAAAGGAGTGATTCATGAAGAATCTTGATCGTCTCGCTTTGATTCTTGTTCTGGTAGGAGCCCTCAATTGGGGGTTTGTCGCTCTATTTAACATTGATGCCGTAGAGTTGCTTTTTGGCGCCGTACCCGTCGCCTCGAAGGTCATCTATGGGATCATTGCTCTGGCTGGCGTCTACGAAATCGTCGGCTACAGAGGCATCCATCATCGATGGCACTTACGACATCCTGCTAGCTAGGAAGCAGGTGGCATCCCGAGGGCTCATGAATGGCGACGGGTCCCTCGGGATTTTCCTTAAGCCCGCAATTCCCCTCAGAAAATCGAAACTGCTATTATTTGTTAGGTGATTGATCGGTGCCCTGGTAGGAAGGGGCCCTCACTACCGCCATTGAGTTTCACAGCAAAAAGCTGATTTTTCTCTCGAGCGGCTTGCCAAGAAAAGGTGCATTTGCGCCCCACACTTGGGGTGAATGGAAGCGAATGGCGCCTACGGTAAATGGCCGTTCTTTATATAAGGAGAAAATCTATGAACTCATTCGACGAACTGTCTTTGGCTGCGCCGTTAAAGCGCGCTTTGGAAGCTCTTCAGTTTACAACCCCAACCCCCATTCAAGCATCGACGATTCCCGTGGCCTTGAAGGGTAGAGATATTATTGGATGCGCTCAAACCGGTACCGGAAAGACTGCAGCCTTTGTTTTGCCTGTTCTCAATCAAATGCTTGAGAGTCCTGCAAAGCGAGCGCTTGTCCTGGCGCCGACTCGTGAATTGGCTGTTCAAATCGAAAAGGTGATTTTTGATTTCACGCGATTCGCTAAGCAGATTCGAACGAGCTTGGTGATTGGCGGAGCTTCAATGAATACTCAGTTTCGGACTCTTCGAAACGATCCTTCCTTTGTGATCGCGACCCCAGGCCGTTTGATCGATCACATGGAGCGCGGAAGTATTCAATTGGAAAACTTCGACATTGTGATCTTGGATGAAGCCGATCGAATGCTCGATATGGGCTTTGCTCCAGCAATCGATGTGATCTTTCGATCACTTCCTGAAGAGCGCCAAACTCTCTTGTTCTCGGCCACTCTTCCTCCCGCTATTTTGAAGCTCACTAGTCGATTTTTGAAAAATCCTGAGCGCGTCACCGTGGGTTCAACTGAGCCTAATACTGACAAAATCAAAATGAGCCATATTCAAGTTATTCAGACTGAAAAGAACGACCGAATTCTTGAAGAGATTCACAAGCGATCAGGAACCGTTCTTGTGTTTGCTCGAACTCAGATTCGAACAGAGCGACTTGCGAAGTTTCTTGAAAAGAGCGGTGTTCGTGCTGGTGCTATCCATGGCGGTCGTACTCAGTCACAACGATTGTATGCTTTGAACCAGTTTCGAAATGGTGCAACGCCCGTTTTGGTTGCGACCGATGTCGCTTCCCGAGGGCTTGATATTCCGCAGATTGAATTGGTTGTGAATTACGATCTTCCTCAAACGCGAGAAGACTTTGTTCACCGAGTGGGCCGAACGGCGCGAGCTGGTGCTGAGGGCGAAGCGATTAGCTTTGTCACTCCTGAAGAGGCAAGACACTGGAGAGATGTCTCAGGGCAGAGCAAAGGCTCTTCTCATGATGGACAACGAGGAGACTTCCGAAAGTCCCACGGCAAATCATCGCGTGGTCGCCGATTTGGTGGCGGCCGAGGTCGAGGCTTTGGGCGTGATCAAGGTCGTAGCCAAGGTCAAGATTTTCAAGGACAAGGTCATCAAGGACAAGGCCACCAGAGACGCGGATCCGAAGCAGGTCATCAATCTTTTCAAGGACAGGGCCGAGGCCGTGGTCCCTCAGAAAGACGAGATCGTCCGAGCGGTGGTCACCGAGGGTTTCGCCAAGGAGAGCAGCGTGAACGTTCGGGTGAGCAGCGGGAGCGTACGGGCGGCCAAGGTGAGCGAACCGGCAACGGCGGCCCCAAGAAGTTCGTAAAAAAGTTTTTTAAGTTTGCGAGCTAAGAGTCTTTTGATTCAATAGAGAAATGTTCAGTTTTCAGTTTCTCAGAATCATTATTGTGGGAGTGTCTTTGATGCTTTCTGCGCTTTTGTCGGGTTGTTCGAGTAAGCAGTTTACTGCGACCGTTCCGTCCGTGGATCTTCAGCGATTCATGGGAACTTGGTATGTTTGGACGGGGCGAACAACCTTTCTTGAAAAGGAAGCTCACAACGCCATCGAAGTTTATTCGTGGAATTCTGAAAAAGATCGGATTGATATTGGCTTCACCTTTAACAAGGGAAGTCTCGACGGTGAGCTCAAGAGTATTCCGCAAAAAGCTTGGATTAAGAATTCAAAGACTAACGCTCATTGGAAGGTCTCTCCATTTTGGCCACTAAAGTTTGACTATCTCGTGATTGGTCTCGACCCTGACTATCAGTGGACTGCCATTGGTGTGCCAAGTGGCAAGTATCTCTGGATCATGGGTCGAACTCCCCAAGTGGCGGATTCAAAACTACAAGAGATTATTCAGACGGTATCAAAAACGGGCTATCCTGTTGATAATCTCACGGCCATTCCTCACCGCTAGCAGCTTGAGCAAAGCCCAAAGAACTCAAGTGAGTGGGAAAGATCTCGAAACCCCTTTTTGCGAAGACGAGTTTCGATCTGATCCATGCCGCAAAGATGAATATGTTCAACACGACGGCATTTGCGACAAACAATATGATGATGGTGATGATGCGGCTCAACGAGTTCAAACCGTGACGCACCATCTCCTAACTGCATTCGGCGAAGTAGGCCCAATTTTTCCCATTGAGACAGATTTCGATAGAGTGTCGCCAGATCACAGGTCTTGGCGGGCAGAGCTCGAAAAACTTCCTCAGCAGCAGCTGGGCAGGGTGTTTTCTGAAGAGCTTTCAGTATCGCAAGTCGCTGTTTCGAGGCTCGAAGGCCATGGGTCCTGAGGGCCTCAGCGAGGTCTCGATCGGTCTTCGCCGTCGCGATGGTTGTGGGCGTTTTCACTGGTTGATTTCTTGACACAGGAAGGTCCTTATTGCAAATCATTTGCATTTAGAAGAAGGAGCACCTGTTGTGAGTTTATTGCTTTTTTACGCGCTCTACGGAGCCATGGTTTTCGCGGAAGATCAGAGGGCGCATGATGATCGGGTCAAAAGCTTTCAGCCCAGCCAATGGCTGAAATCGGCCGATCTGGTTTTGACCTCGTTTGAGAAGGTGACATCAACTTATCGCGATGCTGGGGCCAAAAATGACGCCAACGAAAAAGATCATTTCAGTGATTTCGAAGCCATTATTGCTGATCGCCTTGAGCGATGGATTTTGAATGAGAAAGGCGGATCGCCAAGTCAGCTGATAGAAGACCGCTGGAAGGGGCTCAAGGATTCGCTCCTGGGGCTTGAACTTCAAAAGGTGCAGGATGGAATTGAGGGGCAGATTTACTTTCGGACGGATCCTTCAGCGGATTCTGCAGTCGCGAGCATCCATTTCTTTTGTCACGATCATCAGCACGGCGATCATTCTCACTTTGACTGTCACTACAAAGAAATTCTGGAGTCGGAATTGCAGAGAGTTAAGAAATCGGAAGCTCAAGAGGCTGATGGTCATGGCTCAGCGGATTTCAAAGTGACGGCGGAAACCTTCGTTCAATCGTTGGATCGTAGCTTATTGGATTCGGATTTTCAGACATCAAAAGAGATCCCCGAAATGGTGAAGATTTGGAAGGATCGAAATGATTTGCGAGTGGTGATTCATACTTCAAAGCCTGCCGACTGGTTTTCCTATTGCCACTTTCACAAGGACGGAAAGCCCTACTGTCACGCATCTTCTCGGCGGGGAAGTAATGAGCCTTTTTTGGTTAAGTCCCCATCTGCCGAGGGAGGAGAAAAAAAATGAGATTCATTCAATCTTGTATGTCGATGTTGCTCCTTTCGGCGTGTGGATCCGACCTGCTGAAGCCTCAGGCTGACATCTCTCGGCGTTTTAAAGCGTTGGATCAGGATTTGATTTTGGTCGACATTGGAAATTTGAATATCTCCTCAGAAGAGATCTCGGGATCAGGCGCATTTGTTGTGAACGATCCTTTGGCCGGAGTGGATTCCGAGGCTCACTTTAAGATTGATGCCGTTCTCAATGAGGGGGCTTTGGTTGAGTTCATTGTATTTTCCTCGGCGGCTCTTGAAGACGGAATTTCGTTTGCGTTTCGACGAGCAGATAATCTTGTGAGCTTGAAAATTACGAATTCATTCCGACAAGCTTCATGGAGCGATACTGTTCGTCTTCATGATGAAAATCGAATTTCCTTTTCCCTGGATGTTCACAATCAGGAACAGCCCGCCCACTTTATTCTTTGGGATGGCCTTCTGGCCGGAAGACGGGTGCCTGATTTGATTGACTCAGCGGAGGATGATCTGAATTTGGGCAACGGCCTGGGAGCATTTTGGGGAATGCGCTTAGAGAATGCGACGTTGCTTCAAATTTCTAGAGAACAGGCAGTGAAGCCCCATGATTAGATGTGTTCGTTTAAGCGCGCTGATTTGGGGTGTCATCTTCTCCTCAAGCGTAGATGCCTCAGACACATCGGGACTGAAGATCTCAGCCGCTGCGGATCTCGTTGCGGATTTTGGATGGCAAGATGTGGCTGCCTCTCAGAGGCTTCAGGCACGAAGTGTCGAGTTGATGTTTTATGGCCCTACGGATCATCTGTTTCAGGGCATGATTTCTGTTGCGGCTCATCCTTATGATGGAGCCATGGATGTGGGTGTGCACGAGGCTTTCATTGGCAGCTCGAAACTCCTTCCTCGTACTCGCTTTCGATTGGGTCAGTTTTTTTTGGGTCTTGGCCGTCTCAATCCCTTGCATCAACATGATTGGCCCTTTGTTACCGCCCCCTTTGTTCAGCGAGAGTTCTTTGATGGAGAAGGAATCATCGACTCCGGAATTGAAATTTCCGTGTTGATGCCGTCATCGTTTTATTGGGATATCACAGCCGGTGTGACCTCAGGGTGGCGTATCACGCATAGTCATGGCGATGAGGGAGAAGCCCCTTCGATTCCTACACATTACCTTCGGTCGGAGTTTTTCCAATCTTTTGAAAGCGGTGGCGTTAAGACAGGTCTCAATTATCTGGGGCGAAAAGATGCAGAAGAGAAGTGGCTTTGGATGCTGGGTGTGGATGCGACTGCCAAATGGCGAAGAGGGAAGGTTTTGAGTCTTCTTGTGCAGTCAGAGGCCTGGCTCAGAGCTCAGAAGCCAAGGAGCCTGGAAATATCGAAAGAGCTCGGAGCATTTGTGTTTGGGCAAACAGCTGTCCATGAATCTTTCTATGCTGGCCTTCGAGTGGATGCTCTCAGTCAGCTCGACCTCAAAGATGCTCAGGATGAGCGATTGACGAATTTAGAGTGGGGGCTTTCTCCGCAGCTAACCTTTGAGGCGAGTGAATTTGCCAAGTGGCGAGCAGCTTATGCCTTAGAATCACGATATCAAGAGGGCAGTAACACAAGCTGGGGGTATCGCCTGAGCTTGCAAGCTGTCTTTCTTTTGGGAGCGCATCCAGCACATGAATTCTAAGATCACATTTTTTGCAATTCTTGCATTGATTCTGAATTGTTCGGGGGAAGCCGTTGCGCGCCCCTTGAGAGTGGTCACCACTTTACCTCCCTTGGCTTGGGTGGTTGAGCGCGTGGGTGGAGATCAGGTTCATGTGGAGAGCCTTCTTCAGGGTCATGAGGACCCTCATTATGTGGATGCCCTGCCCAGTTTTGTCTCGAAGTTGGCGAAAGCGGATGCTGTTTGTTTTGTCGGCATGGAACTTGAGGATGCCTGGCTGCCCAAAGTGATTGAGCGATCTGGTAACTTGAAGATTCAATCTGGCGCAGGTGGCTATTGCAATCTTGGGTTGGCTGTCACGGTCATGGATCGACCTGCTTTGGGAGTTGATCGTTCGCAGGGGCATATCCATGGAGGGGGTAATCCTCACTGGTATTTAAGTCTTCAATCATTAGCTGAGGCCTCGGAAGCCGTGAAAGTCTTGCTCAAAAAACTCAAGCCCGAATCGGCAAGTCTGTTTGAGCAAAATCAACGGGAGTTAAAATCTCAGATTGAGGGCAGCCTGAAGCAGATCAAGCGTCTAATCCCTCGAGATTTAAGAGCGATGGAGTATCATAAAGAGTTTTCGTATTTGTTTCGAGACTGGGGCTTGAGTTCCCGGGGAACCGTTGAAGAAAAACCAGGAGTTCCTCCGTCTGCGGCGGGAATTGCAAGAGCGCGAGATCGCATTCAAGGTGAGGCGATTCAACTTGTGCTGGCGACCAAGGCTCAATCGCGAAAGATTTTAAGTGCCGTCACTTCGCAAACAGAGGCGCGAATTCTGCAGCTGGATCCCATGCCGACATCCTCGCTAGATCCTATTGAGTACAATCAAAAACTGGCTGAAGCTCTCATTCAGCAGGCCGATCAAAAAGCCGTGCGGTGATTTCATGTGGACGATGAAGCTGACCAACTGGCCTCCAGCCTTCTTGCCTCACCTCGAGCAAACAGATGTTGAGATTCGTGCAGGCAGCTTTGTTTTGGTGCAGGGGCCCAATGGAGCGGGCAAGTCTACCTTGCTCAAGTCTTTGGGGAAAGAGGCTCACCGGTCTGGGATCAAATCTTTTCTCCTGCCTCAACTGGCGAATCCTCAGTTTCCACTATCTCTGACTTTGAGCGAAGCTTTGAGCTCCTTTGGTGCAGGCCCAGAAAGTTTTCTCGTGCAACATTTAGAGTTGAATCGCTCCTGGAAGACGGCGAGTGGGGGTGAGAGAGCTCGTGTTTTGATTGCGGGAGCTTTTCATCAGCCCGCGCAGCTCCTGTTGATGGATGAGCCTGATCAATCGCTGGATGGTGAAGCCCGCCGAGCGGTCAGTCGTGCGATTCAGCAATGGCTTTCAGAGGATCCCGACAGAGCTTGTGTGGTCGTTAGCCATGCAGAAGTGGGATGGGAAAGCGGCCAGAAGATTATTTTGGAGGAAGTTTCGTGATTTCTCTCTTTCTTCTGCCAATGGTGGCTTCAGCGCTGGCCGCTGGTAGTTTGACTTTGATTGGTCGGCATTTGATTCTCCGCCGTGTAGGGTTTTACTTGCTGCCTCTCCATCAGCTCTGTGTTTTTGTGGCAGTGGTTCTCGCAACTCTGTCGCTTGAGGGAGCTGCCTTGCGATTCACATCAGCCTTTTCGGCATCTCTGCTCTTTGCCCTTTCTTTGCGCTCCTCGTGGGTCCGTTCTGAACATGGCTTGCTTGTGATCTATCTGGCCTTGATGGCCGTTAATTTTTTGATGATGAGGCTCAACCCCGGTATTGAGTTTTCATTTTCTCAAACACTCTTTGGGGACATTGCGTTGCTTGGTCAGGAACTTTCGATTGTGATGATTTTGGGCTCAATCGCTTCGCTGGCTTTGCTGGCGATTTCTCATCGTCGGCTTTTTAAAGATAGTTTTCAGTCAGCCCTCCATGGAAATGCGCCTCGTGATCAAACGCTTCCCTTCGCTGAATGGGGTCTCGGTCTATTTGTATCTTTCTGTTTGCTTGAAATGGGATTTTTGTTTTCGGGTGCTTCTCTTATCCTGGCTCCTATCATCATAAGCTCCACGTTTTTGACCTGGAAGTGGATGAGTATTGTGAGCTTTCTGTGTGCTACAGCGGGGACGTTTGCGGGCTTTTGGCTTTCGACTCAATCGGAGCAAGTGGCTGCATCTCCCGCAGCGGTTGTTGTGATTGCCGTGGTTTCAGGGACTGTGGCTCTGTTGAGAAAGCTTTTGTTTCGTTGTTAGGTTTCTTTGTGACAGTGAGGGCAAGCTCGCTGCTTTTGAGCACGAATCTCTTCAGCAAAACCTGAGGCAATGATTCCTGCTGGCAATGCAAACAAGGCAATTCCTAAAATCGCAATGAATGAGGCAAAGATCTTTCCGCCAGTCGTAATGGGGTAGATGTCGCCGTAGCCAACAGTGGAAAGAGTGACGACCGACCACCAAAGACTCGCCGGAATGCTAGAAAACACATGAGGCTGAGCTTCGTTTTCGAGGTAGTAGATGGCGGAGCCCGACAGCAACAAGAGAATGATTCCGAGGCTTGCGGTCACGATGAGCTCCTCTTTCTTGTTTCTGACGACATGGATGATTCGATTCATTGAGGTCGCATAGTTTCCGATCTTCAGAATCATAAAAATTCGAACAATTCGAATGGCTCTAAGAATTCTCAAATCCACTGGGAAAATGACTGATAGGTAGAAGGGGAGAAAGACCATCAAATCAATCAGTCCAAGAGGAGATAGCATCCATTTGATTCGTCCTTTTAGAGGATGTGCGTTTGCAGGATGGGCCGTGCAACTCCAAAGTCGCAAAAAATACTCAATCGTGAAGATAACAACGGAGATGGACTCCAGCGTGTAGAAAAGTGGCTGATACTCTGCTTTGAGTTCTGGAACCGTCTCAAGGATCGACAGGATAACGTTGGCTATGATGAGGATGATGATGAAAAGCCCGAGTGCCCAAAGAGGTCCCTGGAGACGAAAGCCATTAAAGATGAGTTGCTTAAGGTGTGAGGGCTTCAGATTCATGGCGATGTTTTAGTGAGACTGTGGCGGTCGGGCAAGGCTGTGGATAATCATAAAACTCAAATGATTTCAATGGTTTGAGCGGATATTAGGTATTTCAGAGTTCATGTGCTAGAAACCTCTTGGGTTTAAAAAAGGGGGTTTTATGAAAATAAAATTTATTTACTGCCCTGCAGTGCTTGTTCCGGCCCTTGTCCTGGCTGGGGGCTATGACGACGAATCGCAGTGCGGTCTTCAAGGGGCAGTGATGCAGAGGATCGCTGACTGCTCCGAAAAATATCCCAATGGATCCCAAAAAGTGACGGACGACGAGGAGAGCAAGGCTGATCTCAAAGTCTCATGGCGTCTCGTGACGGTCATCAAAGATGAGAATTTCTCAAGAATCTATCGTCAAGTTTGGTATAGCGAGTCCTCCAATCTTGTTTGGTCCGATCGATTGGTTTTTGACGAACATGACGGCTATGTCTCTCATTCACATGCAATGCAGATTTGCCAAGATCTGGAAATCGCACCTGCCAGCAAAGGGAGGTTGAATCTCGAGTTTCGACTCCCGACGATTGAGGAGTATAAGAGGGCTCAAGCTCAGAATCTCAAAGAGGTTCTGCCTGGTATCTCTGACAATGTTTTCTCCTATACAGGATCTGAGATCTCTGAGGGGCGAGGAACCACGGCTCTTCATCGTGGTTATGCCTTTTGGTCATCGGATACAGAATCTGATGCGAAGGGACGAACCCATGCTTGGGTCTACGATGCCTATCCGTTTCCGTTATTGGGTTCGCACTTCTATAAAACCAATATCACCAAGCGGGACTATGTTCCTGGAAAACATGTTATGTGCGTGGCTGAACTTCAGCCATGGCAATAGGCTCAGCGCACTGAGGTGAATTGTTTGCGGGCTTATTGACCAGAGTGCTCACCCGAAAAAACTCAAGACGCTCTAAGCTAGCCTCGCTCAACAGTTTCTTTGCCGATTCAAGGTCGAGTTTTGGCGAAAGCCAGATGTCTTTGTTCTTGAGTGATAGAATCGCAGGCATTCGATCATGCAAAGTTTTGACGTTTCCTTGGGCCTCTTTGGTAATGATGGTAACCGATTGAATCACTTCTCCATTGGGCGATGTCCACTGCTCCCAGAGGCCTGCAAACAAGAGAATCGACTTATCATGATGGAAGATGAAGTAGGGCTGCTTCACTTTGTCTTCCATTTTCCATTCGTAAAATCCCTGAGCGGGGATGATGCATCGACGCTGAGCGAGAGCTCTTTTGAACGAAGGCTTCTCAGATAAGGTTTCGGATCGAGCGTTGATCATTCGACTGCCGATCGATGCGTCTTTGGCCCACGACGGGATGAGGCCCCAACGATAAAACTCCAACCGAGTTGGTGAGGTGAGCGTGGGAATCGCTTGAGTAGGAGCCACGTTGAAGCTCTGCTGATAACTTTTCGGGACCTGAATATCCAAATCCTTGGCAAGAGCCTTTGCAGAGGGGGAGACGAATCGGCCATAGCTGGAGATTAGCGTTGGTCGTCTTTCAAAGATAGCGCTTGTTTCTCTACCATCATCGTAGAACTTTTGGTTGAGTGCTGATTATGGAAGCTGTTCTCAACTCATTTCTTTTGGTCGCTGCATCTGAGATGGGCGATAAAACTCAACTTCTTGCTTTGATTCTGGCCGCTCGATTTAAAAAGCCAGTTCCCATCATGATGGGAATTTTGGTCGCCACGATTCTCAATCACGGATTGGCGTCATGGGTGGGAGTTTGGGCTGCCGGTCTTTTGAGCTCGGGGGTTTTGAGCTGGGTGCTGGCAACTTTGTTCTTCGGCTTTGCGATTTGGATTTTGTTTCCGGACAAAGATGAGGGGCTGAAGTCAGAGGGATCAGCAGGCGCATTCCTGGTCACCTTGGTGGCGTTTTTTCTTGCGGAGATGGGAGACAAAACTCAACTGGCCACTGTGGCGTTAGCCGCCTCGTTTCAAAATGTCTTGGCCGTCACGGTAGGAACGACTCTCGGGATGTTGGTTTCGGACGGTCTTGCCGTGTTTTTTGGAGATCGCCTTTTGAAACGTGTGCCTATGCTGTGGGTTCGCCGGGGAGCGGCTGCTTTGTTCGCCGTCTTTGGATTTGCGATTCTTCTGAGGGGGTAAGCCCCAAACCTCCTTTGTTGAGGATAAATCTCAAAAGTTTAGTTTTTTGGTCCCCATAGAAACCTTTTGTTGACACGGCGCAGCACCCCTTGAAACCATCTTAAATGGGGTTTGTTTGGTTCGGCAGAGGAGGGGATTTTGTCTCTGCTAGCGAGCTTGTTTTGTGTGGTGACGCTCAGCGTCGCCCAAGCGAATGTCTTGCCTGAGTTTACTTGGGATGAGAGCGCTCCTCTCTATGACAATGCTTGGATCGTGCAACTGAAGGAGCCGTCCGTCGTCAAGCAGATGAAAATGGTTGAAAGACAGGGGCGAGCCGCTTCAGCCCAAGAAAAGGTTTTGTTCAAAAACCAAGTGCGAAGCTCCCAGACACGATTCGAACAAAAGATTCAGCGGTTAGGCGGTAAGCAAGTCCGGCGGAGGTTCGAAATGACCTTGAATGCTGTCGTCATTGAGGGGTTAACGCCCAAGGAAGCGCAGAACTTAATGCGCGATCCAGACGTTCAGCGTGTCAGTCCCAATCTGAAAGTGACAACGACCATGATTAACTCGGCAGCTCTGACTCAGGCCAAGCGCGTCTGGCCGCTTACTCGAGAGGCGCAGCCCTGTGGGACGACGTCAGATGACTCGTATCTCTCGCGACCAAACTGCATGAATGGATCGGGCGTGCGCTTGGGAATCATCGATACGGGAATAGATTATCTGCACGCAAGTCTTGGGGGCTGCCGCGGTCCTCAATGTCGGGTGAAAGGTGGATGGAGTTTTTTTACCAATGACGATCAGTTTATGGATGATCAGGGCCATGGGACTCATGTGGCAGGGATTGCCGCGGGTCGAGGATATGCTGACAATGGCAAGCCCATCATGGGCATCGCTCCCAATGCCGATCTTTACGGCATCAAAGTTTTAGACTCATCAGGTGGAGGAAGTTTTGAATCCGTTGCGGCGGGGATTGAATGGTCGATTGATCCCAACCAAGACGGAGATCCGTCCGATCATTTGGATGTGATTAACCTTAGTATCGGTGGTCCGGTCGGTCATCCGGACGACTTGATGTCCTCGGCACTAGATGAAGCTGTTGAAGCTGGAGTTGTCGCCATTGTGGCCGCCGGAAATGCAGGGCCCAATCGCTTTACGATCAATAGTCCGGGAACTTCGCGCTTGGCGATTACGGTCTCCGCCATGAACAAGCAGTCTGAGCTGGCATGGTTCTCTTCGAAAGGCCCTTCTGTCTGGAGAGATGCCGATCGAAACTTAATGACGGCAATGAAGCCGGAAGTCACTGCTCCTGGCGTCAGCATTTGTGCAGCTCGCGCCTCTCAGGCCTGGTCGGGTTTTGCCAATTTTTGTGAAGATCAGCGCCATGTTCGGCTGTCTGGAACGTCGATGGCCACTCCGATGGTAGCGGGAGCTGCGGCTTTGATCTTACAAAGAAATCCTGGGCTTACTCCTCAACAAGTGAAAATCAAACTCCAGAGTACAGGCCAACGTGTTCGAGATGCCAATCTGGGACCCTTCGAGATTGGCGCAGGATTTTTAGATGCGTATCGAGCAGTGTTTAATGCGAATCCAACAGATATTGGAGCCTCTGAGATCAAGAAGGCAGACGGTCAGATTGAAATTCCTCTTCAGGGGATCGGCTCTTCTGTGCGGATCTCCTATGCGCGCTACACTTCTCTGCTTAAGCTCAAGAGCTCCCCCTTCAAGCTTTTGTATTCCGGACCTGTCCTGTCATCTGCGATGAGCATTCGGCGACCTATGCCCCGCGGTGAGAGTTTTATATTAAAAATCGAAACCCCGATCGTGAGCCATATCGATTCAGAGGGAGCAGCGATTCAGTATCAGTACTTCATGGATGAGTGGCCGATCTGTCGAGTGGAGGACCTTGTCGATATCTCACGGCGCGCAGCGGGAGATTACAAACAAATCTGCGATATGGAGATTCAGGCAGATCCTGAGTATCAAATCGGAGGATTTATTGGAAACTATAACGGTCATGGTCGTCGTGTGATCTACAATGTCCCGAAAGGTGGCTCTGTTTCTTGGCCCTTGTTTAGTTTGATTAAGCCGAGAGGGACAATTCGAAATCTCCACATCGACAATATTCGGCTGAACGCATGGGATGTTACGGGAGCGCTTGCTCAATACTCCTATGGAGATATCGAGGATGTCTTTGTCACTGGAAGCATCGAAAGCCCTCTGCCAGTGGGGGGCTTGGTGGGGGTGATGGGTGAGTCAGGATCCATTCGCCGCTGTGCTGTGCGAGCTGACATTGTTTCGGGAATGTCTGCCGGTGGACTCATTGGATCTCTTGAAAGTGGAGCGAATGTTTCGCAGAGTTATTTTCAAGGATCTATTGAAGCGGCTGAGCGCGCGGGCGGTCTCATTGGCGGGGCTGTCGGTCCAGGAGAAATCGAAATTAGTGAGTCCTATGTGGCTGCGACTCTGCAGGGTGGAATGAAGTCGTCGGCTATGGTCGCATCTTCTGATCTTCCGATTTCCGTTTCATCGTCGTTTTGGGATGAGACGTTAGCGCCTCAAGTTGTTGCGTGCTTTGGTCATGAGTGTGCGGGGGCTTCTCCGCGGACGAGTTCTCAAATGACTGATCCTGATACCTACCAAGGTTGGGATTTTCAAAATGTCTGGAGAATAGAGAATTTTCAAACAACGCCGTTCCATCGAATGGAATGAACGACATAAGCCAGGGTGCAAAAGAGATTTTGTGCCCTGGCTTAAGAATGTGATGCGCCAAGGAGATAAAAGAAATCAAACTGGCGGTAAGGTTTCAAGTTCCCCTTGGATTACTTCTTTCAAGGCTCTGTCCCTTCCAACGACCTCGGTCAGGATGATTGAGCAAGCGGCTAGGAAGTGAGGCCGCGTGACGGTTGATATGACAGTTAAACTTTGTTGAAGTATCGCATCACAATGAATGAAGAGTGCACAGATAGTGCCAGGGCCTTAAGTGACTGATATCCCCGAGTTTAGGTTATCTTGATCATTCTGCGTTGAGGAGATTTTGTCCCTATCGGGGGAAAGACTGCAGAGCACCGCCGAAATCATCATCGTTTAAGAAGATATGAAAAGGGGCCAAAGGTATGAGCGGATCCTTTGTAGCGTTTGATATTGTCATCTCCAACCACAGCTCGTGCTGTCATCTCCCAAGCTTGAGGACCATTGGGTGACATCGTTGAATTGTGGGTGCTCGCATTTTTGGCAAGCGAGCCGTCACTGGCGCTATCCGGATATCGCATCTCAAGATGATCTGCGGTGTGATTGAAAAACGTTCCTGAGTGAATCAATCGATTACTGCCGACAACAATCGCCGATCCATTTCCAGTGTCGGTATAGGCGCCATTGCCACCGGTCGTGTTGTCTGCACTTGTTGTCTCATTCGCTTCAATGCGAGTGTTGGGACGGCGTCCGAGATCGGACGTCATGACAATCATAGAGTCATCAAAGAGACTTTGCTCGGAGGCAAGAGAGATTTTCTGCTTCGAATAGTTATGAAAGCCTTCAACCGCTTTGAGAATTCCCAGGCCCGTTTTCATTTGATCACGTTGCCATCCACCGTTGGCGAGATTTAAGCCCCCGGCGCTATTGTTTGCATCCGCATGATGGTCAGTGACCTCAACTTCAATCACAGCTCGTTGAATGAGGCCGACTTCAAAGGCTTTGGCCAAGGTGCCAAGCCAAAATCCTAAATTGTAGGTTCCGTAGCGTCCGGTGTTGTTCCCACTGGCATCGGGGCAGAAGATATCAAAGTTGCTGCCTGCTCCAAAGAGAGATTGCTCTTCAGGGCTCAGTGCGAGCAGAGAAGAAACTTGAGAAGCAAAAACTTTTTTGAGTGCTTCGGGGCTTTTCAAAAGTGTCGCGGGATTAGTGACTTCAAGTTGAGTCAATCGAGACTGGGCGAGTCGATGAATCTCCGTCATCAGGGGAGCAAGCTGATCTTGTTGGATAGAAGCCATGCTGGCCTTGAGGAGATCAACTTTGCCATTAAGGAGATTCGTCAGAGCCAGCGAGTTCTTGCCTAGATTCGTCGCAAGAATTCCCTCGGTGCCCCCAAATTTGAGGGGAGAGAAGGCGGTATCAAAGCTCGGGTTTGAGTTGTGAATCACTGCCGGAGCAGATCCACTCGCATTGATGCGAAGTTTTAAGCTCGCTGCAAAGAGGGCGTGGTGAGGCACAAGGCCCGAGTGAAGGTCCATAAAGTTCGGTTCACCAGCGTTGGTTTGCATTCCATTCGATTCCGCAATGCCGGCTCGAATGTTGAAATTGGGGGCATGTGTTGCGGTCCCGAGTGAGTAAGCAAAATGCGCCATGGGAACCTGTGCTGCATGAGCAATCTGATTGTTAAGCGAGGGAAGCCATACGCCTGTTTCCGCGGATTGGCTGACTCGATAGGACTGATAGGATCCCGTATCGTCTGTGCTTCCGGCCCAAACGGCCATACGATCGTTTTGAACTGTCGCAGCTCGAGCGGGGGGAAGAACCGATCGGAAGTTGAAGCCCTGTCGGAAGCAAATCTCAATCAAGTGATGAGGAAAGGCAGGAAGCGCAGCCTGTGCGTAGAGTGAATCAAGACCGACTGCCTTAAGAAGCTTTTGACTTGTTTCAAAGCGAAGACCAGGAGCGACTCCCATTAACCCGAGAAGCATTCCTGTGTTTTTGATAAATTTTCGGCGCTCAGCCAGAAAGCGCTCATCTCCAGCTTGTCCCAAGTAAAACAACCGATTCATAAAATCTCCGTTATGGCTTCAGGGGTTGTTGCCAGAATGGTGCACAAGATCTCAGCTTGTTCAATGTTCGTTTGAGCCAAAGTCATTGCTACTTGAGTGACTGCAGTTCGATCCTCCGTGGAGAGGTCTTCACAGAGAAAAATTTCTTCAAGCGAAAGAAGATTGCCGGACTTGAGGTCGGCTCGAGCAGTTTCTTTGCAGGCCTTGGCAAAAAGATTGATTTTTGTCGCTTCGTATCTGAGCCCCATTGGACGGCTCAGAATGGTTTCAACGATTGCGAGGCTCAGCATTTGTCGGGTCTCGGAGTTTTCTGAAAGTTCAAAAACTTCCTCAAGGGTTTGATCGAGTTGAAACACGGATAGAGGCTGAAGAGCCTCTCCTCGCATCTCTGCGCAGAAACGCGGATTGCGGGGAGTGGGGGTATCATTTCCCACTTGTGGCAGAGGAGTGAATGTGAGTTCGGGTTGAGCACATCCCGTCAACATCAAGCCCAAGGATGCCATCCAAAGAGATAAGAAAATGAAAAACGAATCTCGTTGAGTCTTTTTCCAGGTCATCACCATTATCCACCACCACCAAAAAGCCTCCGGATCTCTAGGCTAGATCGAGGAGTCTCACCGTCTTGGGTGCAAAGTGGGTGCCAGATTGTTGACGCTGAAGAGGGCTTCGGCTGGGCCTTTTAGGCCAAGCTGAGCAAAACCTTCATAGGCGATGGCTTCTTTTGCGAGGGCGATTCATTTAGTGAGATTGGGCGCGAACGATGGTGATTCCCATATCCTGGAGTTTTTTGGCGGACTCTGCCGAGGGCGCCGCCATTGGAAAAAAGAAATAGATTTTGTAGCTGTAGCCGAGCTTCTTTTTGCCCTCGGCCATTTCGATGTAGCGTTGGGCCTGCACGATCTCGGATTCGGAAAGGCCTCGCGTCTTCAGAAGTGTCTTGACCTCTCCGATTCGAATGACGGTGGGTTCCTTCATATACTCATCGGGAAATCGGGCTTTGAAGATCACATCGGTTTCACCAATCAGATGAGGAAAGATAGCCCGAAGCTCTGTTCGATCCAGCCACAGCTTTTCAGGATAAAGGTCTCCTGATAAGGCCTGGACTCTTTCAAGACCCCAAAGTCCCATGCTTACAAGGATCTCGCCCATGATGCCGAGCGCTTCAGTCAGTCGCGCATTTGATTTCGGCAGGGGAGCGGTGTCGAGTTCATTCTGAATTCGTTTGAGAGTGGTGAGTAAGCGATCTCCCGATTTTTTGTAGGTCTCCGAGTACTGCTGCAAAGTATGAACGGCATCGGCCGTTCGTTGGATTGCGTCTGAGGGAAACGCCCGTTTCTTGGGTGTTTTGAGATATCGTCCGATGTCTTCAAAGGAATCTTTCAGTATCAGATAATCCTGCTGTCGAGCCAGCCAGGCGGGGGCAGACAGGGCAAACTGTTTTATCTGATCGCCGCAATGACTTCCACCATCCGCAGCTTGAGCCTTTCCAAATCCAAGCAATAGAGCGGTCAAGAGGATCCGTACAAAAGGTCCAAAATCCATGAGTACTCTAGGACTAACATGGAAAGTGATGGTGGTAAATACCACCTGTTTAGTTTGGAAGCGGCCTTAAGGAGATATTCTTCTGCCGCAGTATCTCTGCCAGTTCAAACAAGGAGCCGGCGAGCAAATCCATCAGGATTCTCAGTTCGATCGGATCAATGGTGTGAGTGGCCAGAAGGACCTTTCTTAGGGGTTTCTGGAGGTCCAAGATCTCAAGCTCAGTATCGGGGAGGATCGTTCGGATCATGGAGAGAATCGAGTACAGGGTTGAGATTTCATCGTTTGCAAGCTGAATGGGGGTCTCAAGACGTGCGTTGTCTGCAAAGCGATGTCCGAGTTGGATCAAAATAGTATAGACCTCACGATTGAGATCTTGATCCTGCTGTATCTTGAGTCTCTTCATCGATGACTTACAGTGCCTCGATCTGGCGGAAATTTTGATCGAGGCCAAAGAGCTCGCCTCTTCGAAGTTTTCCGCTTGATGGGCAGAAGCCTGAGTCTCTTCGAACACAAGAAGCAAGCTGGAAGCAATGAACTGATGAAGCCGCATGCCCCTGACTTAGGCTTCTTTCACAAAGTTCTCCATGAGCCAAAGGTCAGATGCTAGGCTTAAACGGTGAGCACAAGGCAAGAGGCCCTACAGACTTTAGTCCAGTTTCTCCCATCGGCATCTCATGCGTACGCAGCGAAGCGGAATTTTGATGTCGAGAATCCTTGTGTCTCCAGGCTGTCTCGCTTTTTGAAATGTCGATTAATCTCCGAAGAGGAGGTGATTCGTCAGGTCCTTTCTCATTTTCCACTTAAAGAGGCTGAGAAGTTCATCCAAGAAGTCGTTTGGAGAACCTATTGGAAGGGGTGGCTGGAGCGGCATCCCCAACTTTGGTTTTCCTACTGTTCCCGCGTTCAGCAGCTGAAGAGTGGTTGCAGCGATTTTCTAGATTTCCAGAAGGCCGTGGTTGGAGAAACCGGGATTGAATGTTTCGATCACTGGGTGCAAGAGCTCAAGAAAACAGGCTATCTGCACAATCATTCTCGGATGTGGTTTGCGAGTATTTGGATTTTCACCCTCAAATTGCCGTGGGAGTTGGGCGCTGATTTTTTCTTGCAGCATTTGTTAGATGCTGATGCCGCAGCCAATACTCTCAGTTGGCGTTGGGTCGCTGGGCTTCAAACATCCGGAAAGCGCTATCTGGCGAGTGCCGAAAATATTCAAAAGTTCACTCAGGGTCGATTTTTTCCGCAAGGGCAGCTGGCTACTGAGGCTGCTCCTATTGAAGAGACTTTAAGCTTTGCAAGTGGCGGTCTTCCTCTGATCGATCATCAGATTTCTGAAGACCTCGCGCAGCGAGATGGGACCTTGTTGATTCATTCAGAGGATTTGACCTTGGATCTTCAATGGGCAAGCAAGAAAGCTCCTAGAAAGGTCGTTTTGTTTTGGGACTCCTTCTTGAGTCGAACAGGCCTTGTTGAGAGTTTTTATTCGAAAGCCTTTAAGGAAACCTCCGATCGCATGCAAAAGAAGTGGGGATTAAATGGAGTCTTCGTCAAAACAAAGGCTGATCTTCTGGCATCGCTCGACCGAAACTCTCCGATCGTCTTGCGTCAACCCTCAGTAGGTTGGTTGCGCGATGAGTTAGAGACGGTCCTTCGAGCTGATTTTGGTCAAGTGGTTTCACTCAGACATCCCTTTGATGCTGCAGTGTTTCCATTCGCGACCAAAGGATTTTTTCCATTCAAGGAAAGGGTCTTTGAGTGGATTCCCAGGTATTTTAATTCCTGATTACTCGATTGAGTTTAGGGTTCGTAATATCTAAAATTAAATTGTCTCTTTTGACTCATGAAATCAATCATTCGATATTTCGTTGAACGCCCTTTGTTTGCCAATCTAGTTTCAGTTTTTTTACTGATCAGTGGAGGGATGAGCCTCTTTTTGATGAAAAGAGAGTTTTTTCCGAACGTTAACTTTGAAATCATTTCCGTTTCGACAGTTTATCCGGGGGCGTCGGCGAGCGATGTTGAGAACAAAATCACCTCGCCTCTCGAGGAAAAGCTTCGTGAGATTGAAAACGTCCGTCGGTTCACTTCGATCTCATCGGATAGCACCAGTATTCTTGTGATTGAGCTCGATCCAGACACGGCGAATGAGATTCAAGCTGAGCGAGATATCCAAAACATCGTGGATCAGTTTGATGATTTGCCCGCAGACGCAAAAAAGCCCATCGTCACAGCGTTGGAATTTAAGGACGCGCCTCTCGTCGAAGTGGCGGTCAAAGGGAGTTTGCCTCCCATGGAGATGCGGCGGATGGCTCGTCGAATCGAGCGAGATCTTGAGCGGGTCAAGGGTGTGGCTCGCGTTGAGCCGAGAGGGATGCAGGCAGAGGAGATTCGAGTGGAAGTTGCTCCCGAGAGGCTGCAGCGGAATCGAGTTTCGATCAACGAAGTGATCCAAACTCTTAAGGATCGAAACATCTCTCTTCCTGGGGGGGTTCTCGAAAGCTCTGAGTCTTCGTCGCTAGAGAGGATCATTCGCACTGTTGGCGATTACGAGAATCTCGATGAGATCAAAAACACAGTCATTCGAGCAAATGATTTAGGTCAGGTGATCCGCATCAAAGATGTGGCGGATGTTTCTTGGACGTTAGCGAAGCCCAAAGTGATGAACCATGTGGATGCAGAGCCCGCCCTTTCGTTGGTCGTGGTGAAGAGTGAGGCGGCCGATGCGATTACACTCATTGAAAAGCTCGAGAAGTTCATTGAATCTCGAAAAAGCCTCTATCAGGGAGTGGAGCTTGAGATGGTGGATGACCGAAGTGTCATCATCAAAAATCGCCTCGATGTTCTTTCTGGAAACCTCCTGCAAGGAATTGCACTTGTCGTGATCGTTTTGTCGCTATTTCTGAGTTGGAGGATTGCTCTTTTGGTCTCGCTCAGTATTCCTCTGTCTTTTTTGGCGACGATTGCGCTCTTCTATGTCAACGGAGTGAGCTTCAATGTCGTCTCGCTCATTGGGTTGATCATCGTCTCCGGGCTTCTGACCGACAATGCAGTGGTTGTTGTGGATAACGTGAGCACTCTCATTTCTAAAGGTGCTTCTCGTGTTGATGCAGCCGTCGAGGGGACGCTTCAGGTGTGGCGATCAATTACGGCATCAACCTTGGGGATCGTCATTGCATTCCTCCCCATGCTCTTCATGACTGGAATCTTTGGAAAAATCATCACCGCGATTCCTATCGGAGTGATTCTGGCGCTGATGGTGAGCTTGCTCGTTAGTTTTTTCATTCTGCCGGCTCAGCTGGCATACTTCATTCGGGATTTTGCAGCAGTTGAGCAAAAAGATTCGAATTGGTTCGATCGAATTGTCAATTCGGTGGGGAGTTTTTGGGATCATAAGGTGGCTGAGCCCTATCGAAATGTTTTGAAGACCATTGTTCAGCGCCGTTACTCAGTGGCGATCGCGGTCACTCTGGGAGTTTTTGCGTTGATCGGTGTTTTAGCCAAAAACTCGAAACTTGTACTTTTTCCCTCGGACGGGATTGAAGCCTTTTACCTCGACACGGTCGTTCCTGTTGGAACCCCGCTCAAGAAGCATACAGAAATGCTCAAACCCCTTGAAGTTCTTGTGAGTCAGCTGCCCGATGATGAGCTCGTTAATTTCAACACCACAGTGGGGTTGCAGTCTGAGGGGCCTGGAGATCCTGAGAATCGTCGAGGTGAGCAATATGGTCGGATCAAAGTTTTTCTCACGCCTGAATCTCAGCGCTCTCGAGTCGCAGCTGACATTATTGAGGACCTGCGTTCGAAGCTTCCCGCCGATCTGGGCTTTTCAAGACTGACTTTTGGCCGTGTGAAGGCCGGGCCTCCGCAGGGCAGGCCGATTAGTATCGGTATTCGCGGAGATCAGTTTGAGACAATCAATCGAGTTGTTCAGGAAGTGAAAGCCTTTGTGCAATCCATGCCCGGGGCATCGGACGTTCAAGACTCCTTCAATCCGGGCAAGGAAGAGTTGCGAATTAGCGTGAATGAAGCAGAGGCAACGGCTGCGGGCTTGAGTGTGATGAGTGTCGCTCGTTCCGTTCTCGCGGCCTTTGAAGGGATCGAGGCAACAAATATTCGGCGCATGGACGAGGAGGTTGAGATTCGCGTTCAGTATCCCGAATCGGCTCGAAAAAAAGTGGATTCGCTGAAAGATCTTTTGATCTCAGGCCCCAATCGCTCACTGATTCCTCTCGGTCGCGTAGCGACATGGGAGTTTCATCCGTCGTTGGCCTCCATTGAGCACGAAGGATTGCGTCGTCAGGTTAAGATTACCGGTGATATTGATACCAATGTGACGGATGCCGATACGATTGCCTCAGCGGTGCGCAAAAAAGTTCCTGAGTGGGTTTCGAAGTATCCTGAGATTGAATTCTTTTTTGGAGGCGAGGATCAAGATACTCGTGAGTCGTTTCAGGCGTTGGGGCGGGCGTTTTTGATCGCCTTGATTGGAATTTTTCTCGTCTTGATTTTGACTTTTGGAACTTTCGTTCAACCCTTCTTGATTCTTATTACAATTCCCTTCGGCGCAGTCTCGGCTCTGCTGGCCTTCTTTGTTCATGATCTTCCGATTTCATTCTTCGGGATGCTCGGGATCATCTCTCTTGCTGGAGTGATTGTGAATAACGCCATTGTGCTCATTGACTTTGTGAACCAGGAGCGGGCGATGGGCTTGGATCGATTTGAAAGTATCTATGAGGCGGGAAGTCGCCGCTTGCGCGCGATCTTCTTGAGCACCATCACGAACATCGTGGGCGTGATTCCGACGGCCTATGGATTTAGCGGAGAGGATAAGTTTGTCATTCCGATCGCCATTGCCCTGGGTTGGGGGCTTGCCGTGGGCGCTGTTTTGACCGCCGTGTTTTTCCCTGCATTTTTGGGAATCGCGGATGATCTATCCTCGACGGCTCGTCGCTTGGTCAGGTCCAAAAAGTCCCGTAACTAACTGAAAATCCATGTTATTTTTGCACCTCTATCGCAGTGCCCCAAGTCACCGATAAACTAGAGTTAACGCTCAGCAGCAGGGAGCAGGGGAGATCCATGTCGGAAGAGGTCAAAACAGAAAGCCCTCCACAGGGCAAGCCGGGTCCGATCGATCGGGCCACCGACATCTTTATGGTGCTTGGGTGGGGGTTCTCGTTCCTTTATCTCTGGAACGGAGGCAGTGATTGGCGTTTCTTTACTGTGATCAACGCCACTCTTCTCATTGTCAGTTTCATCGGCGGGGTCATCACGGCTCCCAAGCCAAAACCTGCTCCAGCCGACTCCTAAGTTTTCATCAGTTTGGGTTTAAAGTTTGAACGCAGAGCTTCAACTCTCTATACTGGGCGTTCATGATGGAAACAAAAGCTGAAATTGTTCAAAACTGGCTACCTCGTTACACAAACACACCACTTAAGAAGTTCGGCAAATACATTTTGCTCACCAACTTCATGAACTACGTCGAAATGTTTGCCAAAGAATTCAAAGTGAAGATTTATGGGCGCGGCTTTCCGATGCAAACAGCAACGGCCAATGACATTACGATCATTAATTTTGGGATGGGTTCAGCGATGGCGGCCACCATCATGGATTTGCTTGGGGCGATTGAGCCCAAGGCTGTTTTGTTCTTGGGGAAATGTGGTGGTCTCAAAAAGAATGTGAAGTTGGGAGATTTGATTTTGCCCATCGCGGCCATTCGCGGAGAGGGTACGGGTGAGTTGTATATGCCACCTGAGGTTCCATCGCTTCCGTCGTTTCGATTGCAGATGGCTGTTTCTTCCATGATCAAAAAGCACAACTCGGATTACTGGACGGGTACTGTTTATACAACGAACCGGCGAGTCTGGGAGCACGATGAGAATTTCAAAGACTACTTGAGAAAGATTCGCTCGATGGCCATCGATATGGAAACGGCGACAATCTTCACGGTTGGCTTCATCAACGAGATTCCTCGGGGAGCTCTGTTGTTAGTTTCGGATAATCCGATGATTCCTGAGGGAGTCAAAACAGCGAAGGGCGACAAAACCACCACACGGCAGTTTGCCAAGGTTCATTTGAAGATTGGAATTGATTCTCTCTCTGAGCTTCGAGATAAAGGGCATTCAGTGAAGCATCTGAGGTTTTCGTAATGACCACGTTTTATATCACGACTGCCATTGATTATCCCAACGGCGCTCCGCATATGGGGCATGCCTACGAAAAGGTGGTCTCCGATGCCTATGCGCGTTGGCATCGCTTTCTGGGGGATGAGACTTTTTTCCTTACAGGCACTGACGAGAATGGACAGAAGCTCGTCAAGGCGGCTCAGGATGCGAAGAAGCCTACTCAGGCCTATGTGGATGAGAATGTCGTTTTGTTCCGCAAGCTTTGCAGTGATTTGCTGATTTCAAACGATGATTTTATTCGAACGACGGAAGACCGTCACAAAAAAATCGCGCAGGAACTTTGGAAGCGAATCGAGGCGAAGGGCGATATTTATTTTGGAGAGTATACAGGCCTTTACTGTCTGGCCTGTGAGGCATTTTATACCGAGACCCAAAGCCCTGATCGCAAATGTCCGACACATCAAACGGATCTTCAGGAAGTCAAAGAGGCAGGATATTTTTTCAAATTGAGTCGATATGCGGAGTGGATTTCCAATCACATCCGAAACGACAAGCACTTTGTGTCTCCACCTTCCGTGAGAAATGAAATGCTCGGACGGCTCGATCGAGAGCCCATTCATGATTTGTCGATTTCTCGACCGAACGCGGGATGGGGCATTCCCGTTCCCTCCAATGACAAGTTCGTCATGTATACCTGGTTTGATGCTCTCATTAATTACTATTCTGCAGTAGCAGGGGGAGCCCATGAAAAGTTTTGGCCTGCTTCGATGCATGTCATCGGCAAAGACATCACCTGGTTTCATACAGTGATTTGGGGTGCGATGCTTCGAAGTGCTGACTTGCCACTGCCCAAGCAAGTCTATGTTCACGGAATGGTTCTTGGTCAGGACGGTCGAAAGATGTCCAAGTCGCTCAATAACGGAGTGGATCCCAACGAGGTGATCAGATCTTATCCTGTCGATTCATTCCGCTACTATTTGCTTCGTGCTATTCCAAGCGGGGGCGATGGAGCTTTCGTGACGGCAGATTTGATCGCCCGTCATAATTCGGAGCTCGCCAATGATTTTGGAAACCTACTGATGCGGGTTGTTAAGTTGTGCATTAAGAAAATCGGAAGTCAGGTTTCAACGGAAGGTGTAAAGCCAGAGTTCGATTTTATGGAGTTGGGGCAACGCATGAAGGCTCTCATGGCGGATCGAGAGCATCACCGAGCTCTTGAGGCTTTGTGGGGCGAGATTAACAAGGTTAATCTCTACGTCACGGCCAAAGAGCCATGGAAACACGCCGCGGACTCAGCCGAGTTTAAGCAGATCATTGTGAATGCGCTGTATGGCCTTCATTGTTTTGGCGGATTGATTTCTCCGTTTATGCCAACGATAGGTCCTGAGATTTTGAAGTCTCTCGGTACTCAATGCAGTAGTCTCGAATCGTTGAAGTTTGGTTCAGTCGGCTTTGAGTTGAAAGATCCGCCGGCTTTGTTTCCTAAGTTTGAAACAGGGCCAGCAAAGGGCTGATCAGAATTTCGAAGCACAAGATTTCGGGGTAAAAATCCAAGCGCAGAACTCTGTTCATTATCACAGCTTTGCCGTTGTTCAAAAGTTTTTGGCCGAAAAACGACATTTGGCAAATCTTGTGTCATTTCAGGTATTAAGACCCCTAAAAACTGCTTTAAACCCGTAACCTTTTTTAAAGAAACTGTGGTAAAGGTCTCGCCAAGATCACGGGCGTGATCTCGAGCGCATCGAGCCAAGGGAAAAAAGCTCAAAGCGTCTCAAACGTATTTGTCGGGGTAAACGTTTGAAGTCTTTGAAAGCCGAGTTGAAATTCCTTTTTACGGCCCTCGTTTTGGCAGGGTCGTTTGTCGCCAACACTTCTTTATATGCTTTGCAGAATTCTCAGCCGGACGATGATCCGGAATGGATGAAGGATTATGTCTGGGATGATGTCACTCCTCCCAAGGACTTTGATCCGGAAGCCTTTGTGGCTCAGCATCCTGAAATGAATGCTCCGAGTGATCTGCCCGCTCCTGGTGAGTTTGAAAAAATTCTTCAGCAGCAGATGGGTGAGGATTTCCCTCTCAACGTCAAAAAGATGCTCGCTGATATTCG